>NZ_JBIIDX010000067.1:0-17523 GCF_044238155.1 Aestuariivirga sp.
GGTTGTCTTTCTCAGACTTTCGAGAAATTGGACCACTGATGTTCCTGCTTATGAATTCGACGATCCGCGGGACGATTTCTTTTCTGAAGCGCGAACCGTTGAAAACACCATAATGACCGACACCAAGCTGGGTGTAGTGAAGTTTCTTACCGGCCGCAAGGCCAGAACAGAGGTCCTGAGCGGCTTCGGTTTGTCCCGCCCCGGAGATATCATCGCGTTCACCCTCAATTGTCATCAATGCCGTATGGGTGATTTGTGATGGATCAATGCGGACATTGCGGTGGGAAAACGTACCGCTCGGAAGGTCATGGTTTATAAATACCTTTTCTACCGTCTGGAGATAGAATTCTGCGGTCAGATCCATCACCGACATGTACTCATCATAGAATTCCCGATGCTTATCGGCTGAATCTCCATCCCCCTCAACAAGATGCCAGAACAACTCTCGATGAGCATCGAGGTGACGATCAAGATTCATGGTCATGAACCCGCCCAGCTGAAGGAAGCCCGGGTAGACTTCGCGGAACATTCCGGCATGGGGTGGAGGAACCTTCATGATTACATTGTCACGAAACCAATCGACGCCTTTTTCCTGTGCCAAACGATTAACGGCAGTTGGATTTCGCCTTGTATCGATAGGGCCACCCATCAGGATCATGGTCTGTGGCGCTGAGGGATCCTGCGTGGCGTTCATCAGCGATACTGCTGCCAGAACCGGAACAGAGGGTTGGCAGACGGCCATCACGCTGGTTCCCGGGCCGAGAAACTGCAGGAATTCCACCACATAGTCGACGTAGTCATCAAGATCGAAGCTGCCATCAAAAACAGGAACCGTCCGAGCATCCAGCCAATCGGTGATAAATACATCATAATGTGGAAGCATCGCTTCGACCGTGCCGCGCAGCAGAGTGGCATAGTGACCTGACATTGGTGCGACGATCAGCAACTTATGCTCCGAGCCGGCTGGCGCCGGCGTCTTGCGAAAATTCAAGAGCTTGCAGAATGGCTTCGAGAGAACCATCGTCTCCTCGACGGCCACGAGTTCATCGCCACCTATGGTATCGGTGATGCCAAAATCAGGCTTTCCGTAACGACGGGTCGTGCGCTCGAACATTTCGAACGAGGCGGACAGGGATCTGCCAATCTGAGTTTCTGCAAAGGGGTTGGCGGGGTTGCGCCAAAAGCTGAGTCCGGCGTCGGCCATCGCTCGCCAGGGGGCAAGAGCTGCATGGTTCAGTTCATAGAGGTGATAGAGCACAATCCGTGGTATCCTCGTGGATGGTCAAAACTAGCAACCCTACCTCGTCGGGGCAACCAGTCATTTACGCCATCCTAGGGGGAAACGGTTATGCCTTTCTTGATCTGGCTCGCAAGTGTTTCGATGTCTGTCGTGTAGGTCATGTGTTTCAGAAATCGACCATCAGGCCCCATCAAGTAGATAATGCTGGAATGATCCATGAGGTAGTCGCTAGCTGACTGCGTGTTTCCCGCCCTCGCAAAATAAACCCGATAGTTCCTCGCAACCGCAGCGATCTGATCTGGAGTTCCTGTCAGCCCGATCAGCCGTGGTCCGAAATTGCTGACATAAGCCTTAAGTACTTCTGGCGTATCCCGTGCCGGATCGATCGAGATGAAGATTGGCTGAATTCTCTCTGACTGCGCCCCAAGGCTGTCCAGGGCCGCGGTCATGACTTGAAGTTCGGTGGGGCATATATCAGGGCAGTATGTATAGCCAAAGAAGATCAGCATATATTTTCCGGCAAAATCCCGGTCTGTAACCACTCGGCCATCCTGGTCGGTCAGCGTGAAGGGCCCGCCAACCATCGCCACGCCTGATCCGGTCTGATCAGACATTCTGCTGGTAATCCAAGTATAGCTGGCCAAGCCAAGTGCCGTCAGCAAGATGGCGGTCGCCAAAAATTGAATCTTCAGGCGGGGCATGGATGCTCTTCTTTGGACGCATAGATATGTTTACATTGACAGGAGTACAACTGAAACCTGACAAAGAGTAAACCTCCAGATGCTCAAGAATCCTGCCCTGGAAGCCAATTCAGTTTTGCGGGCCGACATCGGCATGCTCCGGCTGCGCACACTGGTTCGCCTAAGGTGGTTGGCAATTGTAGGCCAGACCTCGGCTGTTCTGGTCGTCCACTTCGTTCTCGGCTTTCCTCTTCCCCTCGGATCCTGCCTATTTGCCATAGCCCTGAGCGCCTGGCTTAACATTTTCCTAAGCATCCGTTGGCGCAAGAGTATCCGCTTGAATGAGAGCCATGCCGGCTTGCTGCTGGTCTACGACGTTCTGCAGCTTGCGGTTCTGCTGTTTCTGACGGGAGGTCTTGAAAATCCCTTTTCCTTCCTCTTTCTCGTCCCCGTAACTATATCGGCGACTTCGCTCTCAATGAGATGGACTCTTTGTCTTGGCGGCCTCGCTTTTGTCTGTGCGACATTTCTGGCCATCCGTCATTATCCGCTGCCATGGCTTCCGGGTCAGTCTTTTGAGCTTCCCGATGCATATGTTTTTGGAATGTGGGCAGCCCTGGTGTGTGGCGTAGTGTTTTCGGCGATCTATGCTCGCCGCATTGCTGATGAGGCGCGGCAGATGTCAGCGGCTCTCTCTGCAACTGAAATGGTGCTTGCACGTGAACAACGCCTTTCAGCGCTCGATGGTCTGGCGGCAGCTGCGGCGCATGAGCTTGGAACACCGCTTGCAACCATCGCACTTGTTGCAAAGGAATTGAAGCGTGAATTACCGGCCGGAGATCCTCACACAGACGATATTGATCTTCTGATCAGCCAGACTGCGCGGTGCCGGGAAATTCTGGCGAGACTTTCCAGTCGTGAAGCGCAGACAGATGAAATGTATCAACGTACCAGCATTCTTGTTATGATCGAAGATCTTGTTGCGCCGCTGCGCGGTTCGGATGTGGAGATCGAGGTTTCGAACTCGACTGATGCGGATGATCTGGCTCGTGAAAATGAACCGGTGTTTCAGCGTAACCCGGCCATCGCTTATGGACTGGGCAATTTGCTGGAAAATGCGGTAGATTTTGCTGAAGCGCGGGTTGAGGTTGAGGCTCGCTGGACAGCTGCCCAGATCTCTATCACCGTTCGGGATGATGGCCCCGGCTTTCACGATTTGATTATTGATAGGCTGGGCGATCCGTTTGTCACCACGCGACCAGGTTATGGTGAAGACGATGGCGAAGCAGGCCGACATGAAGGCATGGGTCTGGGATTTTTCATTGCCAAGACCTTGCTCGAGAGGTCTGGAGCGTCGGTCTCGCTCTCAAACCGCGCGGCCCCAGAGCACGGAGCAGTGGTAGAAGCCGTCTGGCCGCGTGATCTTGTTGATCTTGGTCGCAGCTAGCTGCGTAGTAGCAGACATTGAATTCATGACGGTAAAGAGGTAGAAATCAGCAATGTATCCGGAAACCAGTTGTCGGGCGAGCTTTTCATGATGACTGCCCAACTACCGGCTGGCAAGACGCTTCTGCTGGTTGACGACGACAAGGCCTTTCTGATGAGGCTTGCGCGGGCAATGGAAACCCGCGGCTTCGAAGTTTTGACAGCTGATTCTGTCGCTGAAGGCATTGCTCACGTAAAACGGGCAGTGCCGTCTTTCGCGGTTGTTGATCTGCGACTTGCCGATGGCAATGGACTTGATGTGATACAGGCCTTGCACCAGGCAAAACCTGATGCGCGGGCCGTGGTGCTCACAGGCTATGGCAATATTGCAACGGCGGTAACGGCTGTGAAGCTGGGCGCAATTGACTATCTGGCGAAGCCCGCAGATGCCGATGCAGTTCATGGGGCACTGGTTGGCGACAGTGATAACCGTGCTGCATTGCCTGACAATCCGATGTCGGCCGATCGCGTGCGCTGGGAGCATATCCAGCGGGTCTATGAACTCTGCAACCGTAACGTCTCTGAAACCGCCCGTCGGCTGAATATGCACCGTCGTACCCTTCAGCGTATCCTCGCGAAGCGGGCTCCAAAATAATCAGCGGAGGGCGTCGGGCTCTGGGTCATAGAGCCCATGCAGCCGAAGGGCTGCCGTTCGGGCAAAAGCCAACGTCATGGCTTTTCGACGAGTGGCCTGCAGGTTGAGGGGGGTTGCATCTCGAAGGATTTCCGCTCCCCACCTGTCTGCAACGATCAATCCCATATCGAGTGGCATGATAGTTGGGTCAAGGTCATTTGCGATGGCAAAGAAAAATCTGTCGCAAAAGCCCTGATATTCATGCCATTTCGAGTCGTTCCGGAAATCCTCTGCCGAGGATTTTATCTCCACAATCCATATCTCTCCGGCCTCGTTGAGGCCGATCACGTCTACTCGTCTACCTGATAGGAGCGTGAATTCCGGCAGGGCAGCGAAACGAGCGGCTCTTAAAAGCCGACCTACGCCACGTTGGATCATCAGTGCTGTTTGAGACTGGCGGCCATCAGGCCTGGGTTCGGGATGCATGGTGTGTGCCTTGCAAAAGCTAATGGTATAGTACAGCAAAAAAACAAGGTGATGTTCACGATTCTGTCCTATGCTGTACGCAGCATATTGTCAGGAAAATGTGTCATGCAGCGCACCCGAACGGAACGTGACTCAATCGGCGAGATGAAGCTGCCCGCCGATGCCGACTATGGAATTCACACCGCACGTGCCGTGGAGAATTTCGCAATAACTGGCATCCGACTTCACCATTTTCCCGAGCTTGTTGAATCTCTTGCCATGGTGAAGAAGGCTGCCGCCATGGCCAATCGCGATCTCGGCAAGCTCAAGCCAGAAACTGCTGCCGCCATCATTTCTGCCTGCGATCTCATAATTGCAGGGGACGAGCATCATGACTTTGTCGTCGACATGCTTCAAGGAGGAGCAGGAACCTCGACCAACATGAATGCCAATGAGGTTATCGCCAATGTCGCACTAAAACTTCTCGGCCGCCCGCGTGGCGACTATATGGTCATCAATCCCAATGATCATGTCAATCTCTCGCAGTCAACCAACGACGTTTATCCAACGGCAGTACGCTTGACCATGTTGCGGGCCTGCCCGGAGCTGATCGAGTCACAGCGATTGCTCGTCGATGCACTTCTTGCAAAGGCAAGTGAATTTGATGATGTCATAAAGGTCGGCCGCACCCAACTCATGGATGCTGTACCCATGCGGCTTGGCTCAGAGTTTCGCGCGTTTGCGGTTACAGTTGCGGAAGACATCGACAGATTGAAGGAATTTGCAAACCTGCTGCGCGAGGTCAATCTCGGGGGTACGGCAATTGGAACGGGAATCAACACCCCTGAGGGCTATTCCCAACGTGTGATCCGCAATCTGGCCGATGTTTCTGACATACCGATGGTGCCTGCTGCGGATCTCATTGAGGCAACTTCTGATCTTGGAGCCTTCGTCACCTTCTCCAGCGTGCTGAAGCGAATTGCAGTCAAACTTTCGAAGATTTGCAATGATTTACGGCTACTGAACTCGGGCCCGCGTGCAGGACTTGGCGAGATCCGGCTGCCTGCCGTTCAGGCTGGTTCATCGATCATGCCGGGAAAGGTCAATCCGGTGATCCCCGAAGTGGTGAACCAGATTGCTTATCAGGTGATTGGAAACGACCTCACAGTGACAATGGCAGCCGAGGCGGGCCAACTCCAGCTCAACGCCATGGAACCTGTCCTCGTGCTGAATATTCTGCAATCCATGCGAATGTTGCTGCGCGGCATGACTATACTCCGCGAAAAATGCGTAATCGGTATCGAGGCTGATCGTGATCGCTGTGCCGAATTGCTTGAAGGATCGTTGGTTACGGTAACTGCCTTGAATCCCTACATCGGCTATGCCGAAGCCAGCCGTGTGGCAAAGCAAGCCCTCCATTCACGCAGCAGCATACGCGATGTCGTGCTTGCAGAAGGTCTCATGACGGCCGAACAGCTTGATCAGGCTTTCTCCACGGCTAACCTTCTTGGTCAACGCCGGGCCTAGACAGGTCTACAGCGCCCATCTTAACGCCGGCGTGTGAACAGGCGAATCCCAGCCCTTGACGATCTCGTCGTCGAGAAGTGTCACGGTAATCGAGCAACCTGCCATATCAAGCGAAGTCACGTAGTTTCCAACCAGTGCTCTCTTGGAACGGATTCCATGTTTCGCCAGCTGCTTTTCAGCAGCATTGTACATGAGGTACAATTCCATGGCTGGAGTGCCTCCAAAGCCATTGATGAAGAGCAGTGCATCACCCTTTTGACCGAGATCGCCGGCGATGGCCGCGACCATTTCCTCGACAATGACATCGGCCCGCTCAAGGGCTACCCGGCGGCGGCCAGGTTCGCCATGAATGCCAACTCCCACTTCCATTTCGGTATCACCAATTGCGAAGGTTGGCTTGCCTGCGGCCGGTACAGTGCAGCTGGTGAGTGCCACGCCCATCGACCGGGTGGCCCGGTTGACCTTGTCTCCGAGCGCCTTGAGTACACCCAGCGCAGCACCTTGCTCTGCTGCAGCACCAACAACCTTTTCTACAACCAGCGTTCCAGCCACACCACGCCGGCCGGTTGTGTAGAGTGAATTCTCGACGGCAACGTCATCATCCGTGATCACAGTTTCGATTGCCCGGTCACTCATTTCGCGCGCCATATCAAAATTCATGACATCGCCCTCGTAGTTCTTCACAATGAACAGAATTCCGGCTCCCGTATCGACGGCTTCTGATGCGGCAATCATTTGGTCAGGCGTGGGTGAGGTGAAGACCTGTCCTGGGCAGGCAGCATCCAGCATGCCGTGGCCCACGAATCCTGCATGTAGCGGTTCATGTCCAGAGCCACCGCCGGAGAGCAAGGCGACCTTTCCAGGTTTCAGGAATTTGCGCCGCACGAATTTCTGTTCGTCACCCAGAATTAGAATATCGGCATGCGCAGATACGAAGCCGGACAGACTCTCTGATAACACGTTTGATACGTCATTGATGAGTTTCTTCATTGATGCTTGCCTTTCTTGCTGCTGTTGTCATCAATTAGACTTGCAATTTCCCGTACGAAACTGCTCACAATACCATGCAGTTTCCTGTTTTGAACTTCGCTGCCCATATCCGGCAAGTGAACTGACACGACGCCTGCAGAACCCGTCTCTGCGATCCGTTTGCGTGGATGGGCAATGGCATAAAGCCTGACAAACTCCTGACGCTCTGAGGGTGAAAAGTGGCAGAGATCGAAAATGGATGCCAGATGATTGACGGGTATCGGGGTTGGATATGCCGGATTTGTGATCTGGCTTACGAAGCTCCGGTTCTTGGCGAGGGCGGTTGCAAGTCTCTGTCTTGTGCCAGATGGCCGCCGTTCCAGGATCTCTGCCAGCATGCGCTTGTAGGCTGCGACAGCTTTGTGAGTTGATTTTTCCGCCGATACTGGCTCCGTCATGGCCTAGAGCTCCGCAATGGCTGCCTTGACGCGTGCCAGTCGGGCGGGGGCCACTGAAAGCGAGGTGAGGCCCGTTTTCAGAAGTGAAGCGAGGTGAACAGGGTCGCTTGCCATGTCGCCACACAGGCTCACGGGTATATTGGCCTGATGACCGTACTGAGTGACGTGCTCTATGAGCCGCAGGACTGCGGGATGGCTGGGGTCGTTGAGAGGCGCCACCCGTGAGTCGTCACGCGAAGAAGCCGTCACATATTGAGTGAGATCATTTGAACCAATCGAGAAGAAGTGCGACTGCCTGAAAAGCTCTGGTGCTACGGCAACGGCTGGTACCTCTACCATGATGCCGAGTGGGGGGGTTGCATGGGGTGTTCCCTGCGAGTGAAGTTCGTCGATGCAGGATCTGAGAAGATCCGAGCTTTGGTGCAACTCCGCGGGAATTGTAACCATGGGAATCATGACCTTCAGGTTGCCGTGCACTGCGGCTCGGGCCAGCGCCCTGAGTTGCGTACGAAAGACGGCTTCCTGCAGTAGGGTCAGACGCACGCCTCTCAGGCCCAGAAATGGGTTGATCTCGCCCTCTGGCGTCAAGCCACGAATGGGCTTGTCGCCACCAATGTCGAGCGTGCGTATCGTTACCGGCTTTTGCCCCGCCCATTCGAGAAAGCGGCGATAGGCAAGGTATTGTGTTTCTTCATCAGGTAATGCCGCACCGTCCCGAAACAGGAATTCGGAGCGCATGAGGCCAATCCCGTCGCACGTCTTAGGATCAATATGGTCAAGTTCTTCGACGCCGGCTATGTTGACCAGAACTTCGATCCGTGCACCATCCTTCCGCCGAGCTGGCTCATGAAGGAAGCGCTTTTCTGCAGTTCGAATTGAAGCCTGTCTGGCAAGATCGCTGTTGAACGCTGCCTGCTCGTCGTCAGTGGGGTCGGGAATGACAAGTCCCGTTGTGCCGTCTACGATCAATGTTGTGCATTCTGCAGGAATGTCTCGAGTCAAACCCACCACCATGGGAATTCCCTTCGCTCGGGCAAGCATGGCAACATGGCTAGTATGACTCCCGCCCGTCAGCACGATGGCGCCACCCTTGCTCCAGTCCGTTTCCAGAAACAGGCTCGGCGCCAAATCCTCCCCCACCAGCACGGCGCCGCTTCCTGTGGGGCTTGAATCTGCACCCGCAAGATGCCTCAGCACGCGGTCCCGTATGTCAGCGAGATCAGCTGATCTGGCGCGGAAGTATTCGTCGTCGGCAGCTTCATAGCCAGCGATTTCGGAATTCATGGTATGGGCCCAGGCCTGATCTGCTGCCAGCCCCGCATCGATTGCCAGCCAGGCCGGTGCAGAGAGTGCATCGTCTTCCAGCATCGCCAACTGGAAGGCCAGAATGTCCTGCGCATCTCCCTCGAGTGTTGCGATAAGATCCGCAATGTCGGAGGCGGCGGCGTTTATGGCCCGGCGAAGGTCATTGCGCTCTGTTACGGGATTTGTCGCAACGCGGGCCTGCAGGTGTTTTCCCGAAAGCCTCCGGATCGGCCCCATGAAGAGCCCGTCCGACGAAGCTATTCCTTTGTGGCTATGCCGCATGGCCTGTTTCGTCAAAGTCACGCGCCACAAGTTCTGTCAGCGCGTCGACAGCAACTTGGGCGTCTTCGCCGGTGGCGCGCATATGCAGCGTAGAGCCCTGCTTTGCTTTCATGGCCATGACCTTGACGATGCTCTTGGCATCTATCCATGGCCCATCAGCTGAGACAGCTATTTCAATTGTTGAGGCAAATCCCTTGGCCAACTTCGTGAGTTTGACGGATGGCCTTGCATGGAGGCCTACATCATGGGTGATGACCACGGAACTTAGGATAGTCTTGCTCATTGGGCAGAAAGCTCCTCTGCCGTTCGTTTCACGTCGGCAAGTGAGCCTCCACCTGAGGCTTCGGTTGCCGCCATCACTGCGCCCTCCACGACTGGAGCATTGCAGATGGCAATTCTGCTCTGGCGCTCTGCCGCCAGCATCTCGATCGCCATTTCGCTGTTGGTTTCCGCACCACCCAGATCAACCAGGATTGCCACGCCATCCTCAGACCATGCTTGTTCGATGGCAGTAAGGATCTTTTCGACACTGGTGCCGAGCCCGCCAGCCGGATTGCCACCACAGAACCCGAGCGGGACTTCGTCACCGACCATTTGTCGCACCATGTCGGCTGCTCCTTTGGCCACATCGGGTGAATGTGACACGATTACAATACCGACGGTCATATCCGGCCCTCCAGAACATCGCAAACAGCCTCGATCATGATCTGGCTTGAGCGCGCGCCGGGATCCATGTGACCGACCGAGCGTTCACCGAGAAAAGAGGCACGGCCGCGTGTCGCCTTCATCGGAATGGTTGCCTGGGCGCTTGCTGCAGCAAGGTCCCGCAGACTTCCGAAGCTTGCCTGGCTGCTGGAAAGATGATCGGCTGCCGGGCCCAGAACATCGAGCATCGTCTTACAGCCAAGATCAGATTTGCCGCGCGCCTTGACGGCGGAGACAGCTGTCAGGAGAGCGCCTGCCACATCTTTGGCGGACGCGTCCGGCGGCAGTTCCTTGCCAAGTGTCATGAACAGCGTACCGAAAAGCGGGCCAGATGCGCCGCCCACCTTCATGACCAAGGTCATTCCCACGGCTTTCAGCGCCTCCCCAGGGGGCTTGGCAAGAATGCTTGCCCTGTCTGCCAGGACGGCCTCGAAGCCCCGTTTCATGTTGAGGCCGTGGTCGGCATCACCAATAGCCGAATCGAGGGCTGTCAGTTCCTCAGCGGCGGCGATGACACGCCCAGACAGGGTGTCCAGAAGGGGCTCGAGCGGAAAAGCCATTGCCAGTGTCCAATGTTAAGTAATGTGTTTACTAAACACAGAAATACTAAACACGCAAGCCCCGAGGTCCATGCAGCCCATCGGTCTCTGAGGTCATGCTGCTGCCGTGCCCAGCCTAACCCCAGCAGCCCATGGGTGAATATGCCAGGTCTTGGTCGCCTGCATGTGGCGAAGCCGTACATTCCTCGCTGGACAAAGGCACAAGTCTCGACGATCCTCGTCAGATGGCTTTTGCGTTCCTGATGGCACGGAACGTTTTGGGATCACCCGGTCCAAGGACAGCTTGATGGACATTATCATTCTCTTTCTGATCCTGCTCATTGCCTGTTTGATGCTTGCAGGCTCTCCGCGCATGGTAATTCTCAGCCTTTGGCTGGTTGCGGCATTTCTCACACTGGGACTCTTCCATCATCATGCCACCTCATCGCTGAACCTGAGCTTCTGATGAAGATTTCTCTCTCGACCCTGCTCTATTGGTTCTTCCATCTTTGGCTTCTTGCGATGTCGATCATACTGCTGGTGGCATTGATCCTGCAGTTTGCCGGGGGTGAATTGCCGTGTCCGCTCTGCATGCTGCAGAGGTACTGCATGTATCTCTCAACGCTGGGCCCCATGTGGATCATCCTCCAGGCACATCGGGGTGAGCTCCGGCTGCACAACTACAATCAGGGCCTCGCGCTGGCACAACTGGGCGCGCTTCTGGGTGCTGTGATTGCCGGGCGGCAAGATCTTCTGCACATCTTGCCTGGAGATGCAGGCTATGGCCCGCCGTTTTTCGGTCTTCACCTCTACAGCTGGGCCTTCCTGTCGTTTTGTGGGGTACTGCTGGTCTGCAGCTGGCTCTTGCTTTCTCCGCCCGTGCTTCTCAAAGCCGATGCCCCTGCCGCCATGACCTCACGTCGCCTGTCAATGTATACAATCGGCCTCTTTGTCTTCACGCTAGGGGCAAACGCTGTAATGATTGTTTTCCTCGAAGGCTTTGCGTGGGTTCTGCCAGATGATCCCGTGGGATACCACCTGCTGCAGCAGTTCTAAGCGTTAT
Source organism: Aestuariivirga sp. (assembly GCF_044238155.1). Lineage (GTDB taxonomy): Bacteria > Pseudomonadota > Alphaproteobacteria > Rhizobiales > Aestuariivirgaceae > Aestuariivirga. Next base: position 11,293 of record NZ_JBIIDX010000067.1, read on the forward strand.
GAAAATACGGTTCGCTTGGCTGAATGTCGAGGCAGAGGCCGTTGTTCGCGGCACCCCTGCTTGGCCCAGATGTTCATCAACAAACCTAGTTCCGGCGGCCCCCTCCCAATACCCGTTGCCACCCTTGTCTGATATGCCAGTGATCAGTCATTGCGCAGTGCCCGGGTCATCAGCTATAGAGGGATAACAAGCCATGCACCCGTAGCTCAGCTGGATAGAGTGCTGCCCTCCGAAGGCAGAGGTCACAGGTTCGAATCCTGTCGGGTGCGCCAGAATACTACTGTAAAATCAGTAAGTTAAGTTTTTCACAAATCGCGCTTCTACCGTTTGTTCACGTCTTGTTCTTGTTACAAAAGCTTTACAAAAACACAGCTGCTCTTGTACAAATGTCCGTATTCATTGGACGATTTGGAACAGAGGTCTTTTTTGGACAAAGAAGAGCGAGTGGATGTTCGCGGTGATGGCAGGATCATCCTCTACAAGCGTGAGGGGCTGAAAAAGCCAAAATGGCAGGCACGAATAAGAGTGCCCAATGCCACTGGCTACAAGGTGGTCACAACCAAGACGGCTGACCTAAACGAAGCCAGAGTGTTTGCCGCCAATCTCTATGAGAAACTCTATTTTGATGTGAAGGCTGGCGGCACACTCTCGTCCAAGACCTTCAAGCAGACCTTTGAGGAATGGGTGAAGTCACTCAACACGCAAGGGCATACTCGGCAGGGTGGCTCTTGGGACGATACGATTGCCCGCGTGAAGTCCTATGCGCTGGGCTACTTCGGGCAGAAGCGTATGTCTGACCTTAAGCCTATAGACTTCTCTGACTACTGGCTCTGGCGGAAGACGAACTATTCCAAGAAGCCACCTTCAAACGGGACATTGAAGCGGGAACGCACCTGTCTCATGCCGCTGCTCAAGTTCGCAAAAAAGCGTGGCTACCTGACTGAGATACCAGACATGGAAGCACCGCAAGCCAAGACGCAGCGGCGCTCTACCTTCACAGATGATGAGTGGAAGACGCTCTACACCAAGGCTAGAGCGTGGGTGAAGGAGGCTGAAAAACTAGCCACTTGGCGCGACAGGTTCATTGCACAGCAGTATTTCCTTGTGCTGGCAAACACAGGACTTCGCGTTGGTGAGATACGGAACCTACGCTGGAGCGACCTTCGCATGATGACGATAGACGATAGTAAACAGATGGTCGCTTGGGTTAAGGGCAAGACTGGTGCGCGTGAAGTTGTATTCCAGCCAGGTGCTGATGCCTTCATTCGCCGTATCTATGATATGCGCCTTAAAGAGGTGGAAGGCGAAGTCCCGAAAGACAGCGCCGTCTTCTGCCACATAGATGGCTCAGCCATCCAGTCGTTCAAGAAGTCATTCCAATCGTTGATGACCTACGCTGAGATTCCAATCGTTAGAAATGGCATGGCACGCACAATCTACTCACTGCGCCACTTCTATGCCACCAAACGCTTGGAAAGTGAGACAAGCCCATTCCTGTTAGCCAAGCAGATGGGCACTTCAGTTGAGATGCTGGAAAAGTTCTACGGGCAGACCTCAGTCAATGCCACCACCGCCAAGAGCGTCAGCAAAGGCAACCAGAAGGCTGGCAGCAATAACAACAGCGACTACCCATTTGATTGAGGTAGAAGCACACTAGCTCCAGATCGCGGATTTTTGAGCCAAGTGGTTCTAAACCCTGTTCGGTAACCCACAAGCTATCTCTGCTTATGAGCAGAAAAGCAGAACTGGTGAAGCTTCCCTCCAGTATAGTCGAAATTGCAATTTATTGACCTGTTGTACCAAATACGCCAATCTCACGACTTATTCTTGGGGAGGCGCTCATGGACATTTCGAAGGCTCTGGACAAGACCGAAGAGGGTTATGAATCTCTGTCTTGGGCTCTTTACCTCGGTACCATTGCCACAGGGGTAATTGGACTGATACCGCCTTTGTCGTTTTTCTGCTTCGTCCTCTACATCGCTATAATGATACTAGCGTATATCAGAAAGAAAGACGCTGTTGGCACTCCCTATGCCAGCCATCTACAGAATACCTTTACAGTCGGTATCGTCAGCTTCGTCGTGTCCATTCTGCTGGTTATTTTCACAATCGGAACACTCGGCTTTGGTGTGATACTCGCAATACCCCTGTGGTTGGTCCTCATTGTATGGAGCCTATACCGTATAATCACGGGAATGCTGGCACTCAGAGATAAAAAGCCATTTCAGTCGAAGATTTAGAACTGAGCGTCCAAAAGAGCCTTCGCAACCTGATTGAGCGGGCTACCTCAGCATATAGATGTATGCGGTGCTGATACCGTACTTCTTCGCTAACTCAGCCACCGACACGCCAGCTTTACGCTCAGCTTTGAGCAGTTTCTTCAGCGCAGTAGCCTCTTTCTTTGAACGACGACCTCTCACCGTAGATGACTTACGCGCAGCCACCCTTGAACTCTTTTTCTGCTCATCTATTGTTTGGGCGAGTTCTTCAAGACCAGCTGCCAGTTTCCTCAACTTCATGGCAATATTCACAGTACGAGCCATCAACAGTGTATTCCCTAAAATCAATGCGACCGCTGATGAATAGCCCTTCAATGCTCAGTTGGCTAGTGCCCGCATTGCACACTTTCTGCTGTCAAAAAGCCTGTCTTTGATTAAAAATATTTTTATTTTTTGATCAAAAGTCTGCTTCTTTGCGACCTGTGTATATAAATACAAATGAACGCCCTTGATGGGCAGAACTCACACAAGACTTGGTGCGGTCAAAGATCGGCACCCATAGCCCAGCGGAATGGCGGGCAACAATGAACTCAGTTCGGTGAGAACTACCTGCTAAACGACCGCCAGAAGCGGAAGCGGCAATCGTCAGCCAATCGGTAGCAGTTCTTATGACGATCAAAGCCACCATCGCATCAATAGATAGACAGATGGCTGGCTACGAGAAGGCAACGCTGTAACTTGCGACCTTCAAGACTTCAGATGTCGGTGAATAGGCTACTGAAGTCTGGGCTGATAAAGCCGAGCATAAAAGGAGACCCCTCAACCGCCCCTACCTGACGATCAATCAGGTTGCTCATATTCACTGTGTTGAAAGGCTGCTGTACGCAAAGCCAGACACTCTTTGGCTCCAAAGCCATAAGTGTGTCTCAAGCCACTACCGCAATGATGATACTTGATACTGATTCTGACTTCATATCTTCCAGATATCGATTCCTGTTCGTTTATCCTGCTTTGCCTAATCATTCACTACCTGATCTGGTGAGTGAGCGCAGCGAACGAACAATCGGCGCAGCCGATTTATACCAACCCAAACTGGAGACTGATAATGCCTAAGACGCAACAAGAACTCTATGTACTTGCTTTGTCAAAGATGGCTATTCCCACTTGCGAGTGCCTTCTTGATGATAGAGATAACTCCAGTTTCAATAGCTCCTATAATAATAAGAAGGATAATCTGAATGATACCAATAGAACATCACGAACAAGAGTTATTCTGGCTCAAACGCAGAATAAAATATCTTGAATCACTTCACTCATACATCAATCAATCGCCTGATGAGAATACCATCGCTTCTCTTCATAAGCAGTACAGCAAAGTCGCAACACCTAGAGACCTGATAGAGCGACTCGAGGAAGTCTATGAAGGGGACCTCCCATGAGCACCTTCAACACGAACAAGAACGCTTTCCTGTCTTCAGTTCAACTTCTTAAAAATGACTTTCACGCATACGCTTCACTTGGTGTGGCTAAAAGCAGCAGAAACGAGAAGCAGCAGAAGCGTAGTCTCATCAACAATATCACCAACGCGATTGAGAATATTGATACAGCCGACTTTGGCATTCGCGTGATTTTATTGAAGACGAAGGAGTAAGCTTTACACCACGTCTTTACAGCGGTGCATCCTCGAGCTTACCCGAAGACACACAGGCAGCACCCTCGGGAAGAGACTTGGCTGGCATAAACGCAGCTAGAGAAATCATCCTCCAAGTTCCCTCGTTGCCCCTCTGAAAGGTCGCCAAATGGGATGACTTACCACCACGAAGAGCATACTGCCCCATGAGGACTCGCTCCTTTGCGGTATTGTAGTCGGACACGACGAGAAGGTCACCATTGCGAGTGACAACCGCTCTTTCGAAGGTCGTCTGTGGAAGCTTTGTTGTCCTTTTCCGTTCAGCAAGTGTTGTGTATCCAACCCCGTTTGCATTCTGATACTGAAACAGCGGATGAAGAAGCGGGGCTGCGTCTCCTTGGAGAAGCAAATCGTAGAACTTTGTCATAAGTGCTTCCCCAAGAGCCTGGTCTTCGGCGCCAGCGGGTGACGCGAGATTGTTGTCGATGATAGGCTCTTGATCGCATATCGCTGCTACTGGCGTATTGAAGTTGGCATGGCTCAGAACCTTCCACAGTGAGTCGGTGTCGCTCCAATGGAATACAGTCAGGCGCGGCGCCTTGTCTGGGCTCATCACTAACTTTGAGTCTGGCAGGGACTGATTGGCGCGGACTGAGTACCTCACCACCATCACATCATTGGTTGGGCGTGTTTCGCGCACATCACCGAACACAACATCATCTACATCTGATGGTTGATAAGTGTCAGCAACATATCGCTCTCCAGAAGATCTCTGGAGCTGGAATGCTGAGTCGAGGTAGGGCTTCGCTAAAGCTCTTGCGGCGACATCTTGCTCAGCAGTAGTTCCAACAACACCTGACGAGCTTCCAGTGGTTGAGGCAAGAGCAAAAAACGCAGATATAAGCTCATCACCTGTTGCGGACTTATTACTAAGAGCCTCGAGATTCAGTACGTCGTCTGCCGATGCCACGTTCGGCATGCTCATCAGCACAAGAGCTGAAATAGCAAAGACTAGACTTCTAGAGCCACTAAAACCAGCGAACATTGCATTTCTCTCGATGAAACTGTGAGAGAAGGCTGCCACAGTTTATGGGGGTTCGCAAGAAGCAGGGTGATACACTCGCAATATTACTTGAGGAGAGATGCTCTTGTTCCTTAATAGTGATTTCTCAGATGACGTGCGAATAAATACAACTACGATAATGCAAGATTTGTCCTAGCTTCATTTTATAAACGACAGAACCAGCATTCATTCCTGCTGGTTCTTATCACATTTCCACAGAAGGGATTTTCAACGATGAACAATTACCCAGTTCGATACGCATTCCGTATAGACCCTGCAACTGAAGCTACTCTTGAGCAGATTGCTCGGCAAACATTCCAGAGTAAGGCTTCGATTATGAGACGTTATGTTCAGGAAGGTGTTGCAAATGACAAACTACATCGTGAAAGAGTGGTGCACAAATAGAAAGACCGCATCAAAATGATGCGGTCTCATGATACGCGTCAGAGCGTCCTGACTTAAAAGTGGTAGCCGAGACCCGCTCGGATCTGAACCATACCATCAATCTTGGCGTAGTCCCCCGAGTCCATGTCTTCTTGCAACTCGTTTTCATTATAAGTGTGTTCATTCATAGCCCCGTAGTAGAGCCCTTCCAAGCGAAGACTGATGTTGTTATGGAACTGATGTTCAAGACCAGCACCGATGACATAGCCAACGGACAACAAGTCGTCTTTTCCTGTATTTTCGCAACAAGAATTTTTATTGTCGGTAGATTCGAACGTGGAACCCGCAAGAGCAACACCGCCAGTCATGTAGATAAGAGTGCTATCATAGCTGGCTCCAACGCGCCCTCTTAGGGTTCCAATCCAATTAACATCGTGGGTATCAATATCATCCCCATCGTCATCAGCAGCTGTTTCAGAGAAATCAGCTCCACCAAAATCTGCCTCCAATCCAAACACGATCCCTCCATGATCGATGTTGAAGCCTGCATAACCACCATAGGTAAGCCCACCCTGTAAGTCGCCAGACATCCAGGTAGAATCTTCAGTATCTCCTTCACTCGTATCCGTGACGCCATCAAAAGAAGCGCCACCGTAGCCTACGGCGGCGCCGACATAAAAACCTGACCAGCCCGCGGCGGTGTCAACAACTTCCACATCTGCAGCATTTGCGCTTGCTGCAATAAGCACAGAACTCGCCGCAACCATTGCCAACAATGAAATCTTCATTTGAATTGTCTCCCCTTGATCAGCTGTTTAATTTTGGTCCAAATTTCATCAAGCTTAGTAAATATGTGATTTCCGAACCCTTGGGAACAGCTTTTCGCTGTTAGCTAACCCATTGATTTCCTTTTTCGCGGCTCCCGAGCACTTCCG
>NZ_JBIIDX010000195.1:0-5060 GCF_044238155.1 Aestuariivirga sp.
GTGCGTCGGGAAGCGCTGACGCCGTTCCTGCAACCAGGAAGCCTTCCTCGTAAAGGCGCTGAGCCGAAACGACGGGTGACTCCTCCCACAGCACGCCAAGCGCGATATCGGCACGCCCCTCGACCAGCGCCTCGACAGCTGCAGCGCGTCCCAGCGGCAGAACCGACAGGCGCAGGCCCGGCCTTCAGATCCTCATTTCGATCAGCAACCGGCGCACCAGCTCCTGGTGCCGCAAGGCCAGCCGACATGACAGCAGCCCACGCTCATTGCGCCGGAATTACGTCCTTCGCTCCAACCGCGCTCATGTAGACTGCGAGAATCCTCACCGGGCCGTCCGTAAGGTTCATGCCCCTGTGGGTCACATTCATGGCCTCCACAAAGGAGTCACCCTGCTTGAACGTCTTCTGGCCGTGCCCGGTGTATTCGACAGTGACTTCGCCTTCGAGAACATAGACAAACAGCGGAACGCCATGTGAATGCAGTTCGGTTTTTTCACCCGGCGCAATATTCACCATCATGGCGTTGACCTGCGGCTGGCCTGAGGCCGGATAGACGATGTCTTCGCCAACGATCGTCTTGGCAGTGGAGAGAAGCGGCGTTGCCGGATAGCCGTCCGCCAAGGCGGGCGCGGACATCAAACCAATTGCAAAAAATGCGGCGGTCGGCAGACGGAGATGCATCATGATGGTGTTTCTTCCCTTGCAGCTGTTTCAAGACCCCGTGATTTGGCATGACGAGCCATTACCGGCAAGCAAGATAAGCAAGCGTTGCAAATTGCGTCCGATCGGGGCATGAGGCGGCATGGCTGCGGCGGCGTGACGTTGATGTCGGACATTCTCAATCTGGCCCTGCCCTTTTTCGGGCTGATACTTCTGGGTGTGGTGGCCGCGCGTCGCTGGCAGCCTGGCGAACAGGGGCTGGCCTGGCTCAACATCTTCGTTATCTACTTTGCTCTGCCCGCACTGATTTTCCAGGTGGTGGCCGACGCTCCGGTCGAGGAATTGGCGAACTGGCCCTATCTGCTCGCCACGACGTCTGTCACGACAGTTGCATTCTTCATCGTGATGTTGCTCTCCCGCGTCATGTTCGGCACGGCCTGGCGCACCGCCGTGCTGCAGGGCACGGCAGGCAGCTATGGCAATGTCGGCTACATGGGCCTGCCGCTGGCCGTTGCCTTCTTCGGGCCCGAAGCCGCCGTTCCCGCCGCGCTGGTTTTCTGTTGCGATTGCACGTTGCACTTCGTTCTCGCACCACTGCTGGCAACACTGGCTCAGCAGGAAGAGGACACGCACTGGCGAAAGATCCTGTGGCGGATCGTCAGGCAGGTCATGACTCACCCATTCATTATCGCCACGGTCCTTGGGGTGGTCGCTTCGGCCCTGCATCTTACGGCGCCCGGCGCGGTAAACACCCTGCTCGACATGCTGATGAAGGCTGCCGGGCCAGCGGCGTTGTTCGCACTTGGCGTCACCGTGGGGCTGCGACGCTTTGCCGGCACCGGACCTGAGTTGATGCTGGTCTCCGGGATGAAGATCTTCCTGCAACCTGCCATGGCCTTTATCGCGGTGAGCCTCATTCCCGGCATAACGCCGCTGTGGCTCCATGTGGCGGTGATGATGGCCGCGCTGCCCACTGCCTCGAATGCCTTCATCCTGGCAAGCCAGTACCGCAGCTACACGGAAGGGGCTTCGGCTGCCGTGATCGTGACAACGCTTCTGTCAGCGATCACGGTGCCGTTGCTCATCTACGCCATAGGCGCGGGTCTCTTGCCCTGACACCGGGTTTGAGGCGGCCTCCTCGAGGCCAACACCTTGCCCCCACCCGGCCAGCTACTTGACTTGTCGCCCGTCATGGCTAGAGCACTAGACGAGCGTCTCGGCCGGTCCCGGTCGTCGCAAGAAACTGCTTTTTGTGAGGCCCTCGATGAAGACGTCCGTTTTCCTCCTGGCGGCGCTGTTCCTGCTTCCGCTCAGCCCTGCCGCCATTGCCCAGTCGACCGTGACCGTGGTTCACGGCAAGATCCCCAGTCCAACCTATATCGACCTGGCAACGCCGGGCGACTCGGTTGGCGATCAGCGCATCTGGCAATTTTTCGGCAAGACCTCCGACAACCAGTCCGTCACCATGGACTGGATCATGACAACAACCGGCAAGTCCCTCGACAACAGCGAGACGGAAAGCCGGATGACATCCGCCGTATTCTCCTTTTCGAGCGGCGTAAACGACCGCATCCTGGTTCAGGGTATCGGGCCTTACCCGGTAGCCGGCTCCACGGTGAAGCTGGACCAGTCGCTGGAGCGCGCGATTATCGGTGGCACGGGGAAATATGCCGGCGCCAAAGGGACGATTGTGACGACGCATTTGTCAGATGGCACCTGGACGCATGTGCTGAACCTGGACTGACCAAAGGACTGTCCACTGACGAGGCAGACCGGAATGCTCGAGAGCAGAAAGTAGGGACATGACTCGCATTTCTCGCCACGGGCTGCAGATTGATGCCGGGCTGGACCGCTTCATCAATGAAGAGGCCGTCCCGGGCACCGGGCTTGATCCCTCCCGGTTCTGGCAGGGCTTCAGCGATCTCGTCCGAGACCTGGCTCCCGAAAACAAGGCGCTGCTCTCAAGGCGCGACGAACTGCAGGCGAGGCTGGATGACTGGTACCGGAGCAATCCCGGGGCCGGCATTGCCGAGCAGAAATCCTTTCTTGAAGAGATCGGCTATCTGTTGCCGGAAGGCCCGGACTTCACCATCGCGACAATCAACATCGACCCGGAAATCTCCCATATTGCCGGGCCGCAGCTGGTGGTGCCGGTGACCAATGCCCGCTACGCCCTGAATGCCGCCAATGCCCGCTGGGGATCGCTGTATGATTGCCTTTATGGCACAGATGCGATGGGAGGGCCGCCTCCCGCCGGAGCTTACGACCGTGGCCGGGGTGCGCGGGTCGTTGCGCGCACACGGGTCTTTCTCGACGAAGCCTTCCCCATCGACGGCACAAGCCATGCCGATGCACGGCGCTATCACATCAAGGATGGGAAGCTGCTCGTTGATGACATGCCGCTGATCCAACCGGAGAAGCTTGCCGGCTACCGTGGAAACCCGCGAGCGCCGGATTCGATCCTGCTGCGCAACAACGGCCTGCATGTCGAGCTCGTCTTCGACCGGGCCCACTTCATCGGAAGCCGTGACCAGGCACTGCTTGCCGATGTGGTGATTGAGAGCGCGGTCTCGGCCATCATGGACTGCGAAGACTCTGTGGCCTGCGTTGATGCAGACGACAAGATCGTTGCCTACCGCAACTGGCTGGGCCTGATGAAGGGCGGACTGGCCACGCAGTTCGAGAAGGCGGGCAAGACCATTGAGCGCCGTCTGAATGAGGACCGGCTTTTCCTGTCGCCAGCAGGCGAACCCTTTGTGCTGAAAGGGAGGGCCCTGCTGTGGGTGCGCAATGTCGGGCACCTGATGACGACGCCGGCAATCCTCGATGCCTCGGGCGAGGAAATTCCCGAAGGTCTCATGGACGCTGCCGTGACCGTCCTGATCGCCATGCACGACTTGCGCAAGACGCTGGGTCTTCGCAACTCGCACCACGGATCTGTCTATGTGGTCAAGCCCAAGATGCATGGGCCTGACGAAGTTGCCTTCACCGACAGGACCTTTTCGCGCGTCGAGGCGATGCTTGGACTGCCGCAGCACACGGTCAAGCTCGGCATCATGGACGAGGAGCGGCGTACCTCGGTCAATCTGAAGGAGTGCATAAGGGCCGCAAGACACCGCGTGGCCTTCATCAATACCGGCTTTCTCGACCGCACCGGCGATGAAATCCACACCTCCATGGAAGCCGGCCCGTTTAGCCGCAAGGATTTCATCAAGCGCAAGAGCTGGATCACTGCCTATGAGAACCTTAACGTCGACATCGGGCTTGAGTGCGGTTTTCGCGGCAAGGCGCAGATCGGCAAGGGCATGTGGGCTGCGCCAGACCTTATGGCTGCCATGCTCGAACAAAAGATCGAGCATCCCAAGTCTGGCGCCAGCTGTGCGTGGGTTCCCTCGCCAACGGCGGCGACGCTCCACGCCCTGCACTACCACCGCATAAATGTCTTTGCCGTGCAGGAACGCCTCGCCGCCGCTGGCCGCAGGGCTTATGTGGAAGCGCTGCTGGACGTTCCGGTGGCGGCCTTCCGCAAATGGACGGAGGCGCAAATCATCCGCGAAATCGAAAACAACGCCCAGGGCATTCTTGGTTATGTCGTCAGGTGGATCGACCAGGGCATTGGCTGCTCCAAGGTGCCTGACATCAACAATATCGGGCTGATGGAAGACCGCGCCACTCTGAGGATCTCATCGCAGCATATCGCCAACTGGCTTCATCACCGAATTTGCAGCAAGGAGCAGGTGATGGACGTCATGAGACGCATGGCGGCCGTGGTTGACAGGCAAAACGCAGCAGATCCGCATTACCGGCCTATGGCGCCCAGCTTCGAACTGTCAATCGCCTTCCAGACTGCCTGCGATCTGGTGTTCAAGGGCCGGTCACAGCCTAACGGCTACACCGAACCCCTGCTGCATGCGGCACGCCTCAGGGTGAAGTCCGGCAACTGACAGTTGGTTCAGCCAGCGCCGAGAGCCAGTGCCTCGGTCACCGCAATTGCCGTCATGTTGACCACGCCACGTGATGTGACGGAGCCTGTGAGGATATGCGCCGGCAGCGCCGTACCGAGCAGGATGGGGCCAATTGGCAAGGCATCACCGAACACCTTTACAGTCTGATAGGCCACGTTGGCCGACGTCAGGTCGGGCAGGACAAGCAGATTGGCCTCTCCCTTCAGGGTCGAAGTTGGCAGCTTCCGCTGCCGCACGGCCTCGATCAGCGCGGTATCTGCCTGCATCTCGCCGTCAATCTCGAGGGCGGGAGCGCGCGCCCGGATGAGAGCAAGAGCCGCGCGCATTTTTTCCGAATCGGGGGTGTTGAAATCGCCAAAGTCAGAATGCGTCACCAGTGCGACCTTCGGCGTGATGCCGAACCGGCCGACATGGGCGGCACACATCAGCACCGTAT
>NZ_JBIIDX010000196.1:0-5053 GCF_044238155.1 Aestuariivirga sp.
TAGTTCTGCATGATTTCATCATTGGCCTCGACCGCGCTCTTGCGGATCTGACTCTCGAGGCTCGCAGACTTCTGCTTCAGATCCTCGAACGCCAGAGTCATGCTTCCATCGATCTTGTTCAGCGCATCGTCGGCCACGGTCGACACCTGCTTCGGCACACCGTCGATCATTTGCTTGAGCTGGCCTGAGATGGCATCGACCTTGCCCTCCAGAAGCTCCTCTACCTGTGCAATCTCGCCCTCGAAGAGCCTCTGCAAATGAAGCGGAAGGGTCTTCAGCACATCCGACAGCCGAAGCGTTGCCTTGTTCGCCACTTCGGAAATCGCCAGATCCATCTTCCGGACAGTGTCGGCACCGATCTGGGCGGAAATCTCGGCACAGCTCTGCATGATCCTGGACTGCAGGTTGAGACTCGATGACTCAAGGTCTCGATTGATGGTCTTGACGATGCGTACCGCGGCATCATCGATCTTGCCCAGCGAAACCTGCACGTTCTGGCGCAGGTTGTCCTCGAGACTGTTCAGGGTTCCACTCATGGACTGAAGCACATGTTCAACCGACCCCGTTACCCTGGCAACCGGATCTGAAAGCCTGCTCACTACGCCTGTCACCGTAACCGACAGCGAGCTGATTTCGCGGGACAGTGCAGCGATCTTCGCGATCTCCTGTTCCATAACGCCATCGAGCAGATTGCGGAACGTGACCGCCTCCTCCTCAACATTCTGCCGAAGCGCGTTCAGGCTGAGCGTTGAGAAATCATGGAGGGCTCCACGGGTCTTCTCGAGATTGGACACCACGTCCCGCGCGATCTGCTCGACCACGTCGACGTTGGCCGTGGACAACAGGGCCGCATCCGAGATGGTGGTCGACAGAGGATCGATCCTCTTGATCATGGTGTCGATTTCGTCAGGAAGACGGGTAAGAAGAGCCTCCACCTTGATGATGCGCTTGTCGATCTCGGGAACGATCTGGTGGTTGGCCCGGTTGAACGCTTCGAGACAGGACTGCAACTGGGCGGTGTTGTTCTGAAGGGTCGCACCAACGCTGCCCAGAATACCACCGGCAGATTCCGCAAGCCGTTCAAGGCTCTGCACCGCCGTCTCGAGCTTGGAGATCACCGGCACCACGTCCGTGCTGACCTGCGCCGCAGCCCGCTGAATGCCTTCCCTCTGGATTTCAGTTGCCTCGCAGACCTTGTTCATCTGGTCGACGCTGACTTCCGCAGCGGATGATATTTCTGTGTTTGACTGCTTGAGGCGGGTCGTGAACGCCGCAACCTTCGCATCCAGCTCAAGCATGCGCGAGTCCAGATCAACCAGCAGGTGGTCAAAGGACGAATTGACCGATCTGCCCACCTGGCGGGACGTGGCATTGCGTTCCGCCGACCTGTCTACGACCGACAGCACCCGCTGCAAGAGCCTCTGCTGGATCGAATTGCGGTGCATCATCACGGCGAACATGAACTGCACGCCCCCGATGATGGCGAGGGAGGCAATGAACCAGTTCAGCCGAGACGGATCACTCAACACGGCACGAATGCCGCCAGGCGTGAGCATTGACGTCAGATAGCCAAACGCCACAACCAGCAGGCACATGGTTGCCATGCTGGCCCAGAAATAGCCCGACCCCAGGAACGACATCTTGAGCGGCATGCCCTGAGGACCGAGGCCGGACTCCGCTTCTCTTCTTCTGCCCTGGGGGAGATCACGCGACCTGCGGCGCGACCTGAGCAGCGCTGCATCCGAGTCAGGCATCATATCGCCCGCGATGCGCAGGAGGCCATCCTGGTTCAAGACCTCTTCAGACCCATAATTAAAGCTTGATCTCATAAGACACACCCTCGGCGAATGATCTTTGTACAACAGCCCGCTTCGCCGAAAAGAACGATTGCGAAGTAATCAACAGCTCATTTTTCGAATCGCGTTTCAGGCCACCCCAAAAACAACAAGAGGGTGAAATTCGACCACGATGACGGTGTGGGAATAAGCCTCGCCAGGAAGCTGACCACGATGAGCGCGACAAACTGCTCGCCCGCGGCTCACAACCGGGCCGGATGAACCCACGCCGAGAACTCGTGAAAGGCCCGGGGTCAAGGGTCCGTTGTTGGCGATCCTGCCAAGCACAAGGCACATTGCCCCTGACTGTCCGAACCAATCGGATCAGGTGTCGCCCACCGCACTTGCGGCGGAGGTTGATGCCGACTTGGCACTTCGGATGACAAAACGAAGAAGGGCCGGGGAAACCCCGGCCCTCCCAGATTTGAATGTCGAGAGCTTTAGAAGCCCATCTTGAAGCCGGCGCTGATGGCGTAGTAGGGCGCCTCACCGCTTTCGACCTGCCTGATGTAGCCATCAAGCGTCAGCATCTTGTTGGTCTCGAGCAGGTAGCTCAGGCCAACCGCGCCGCTCACCGCCCAATCGCTCGGCTTCACGTCGCTGTCGTAGCTGGCACTACCGAACTCGCCCGAGATCTCGAAGCTGTCGAGGTCATACTCGAGGAAGCCCTCGAGACCGACACCGGCACGGTACAGGACCTTCTCGGCGAGCGGACCCTCCATCTTCAGGCCGAAGTAACCCGTGGCCGCCGTGACGGAGTAGTCCTCGTAGCTGAACGGATCTTCAACCGATCCGCCATCGCCACCGTCGTCGTAGCTGCCGCGCGTGGACTTCGCGTAGGTCAAGCCGGCGAACGGTGTCACGACATGGCCTGAGCCAATCGCGTAACCCCATCCGAGTTCAGCCGCCGCACCGAAGGTCTGCAGGTTAGCATCACCCGACGCCTGGGCCGACGATCCCAGGATGTTGGAGTGGGTAAACTCCGCCGTGCCAAACTGATAGGCAGCCGACACACGGCCCTGCAGCCCTGTTCCGTCCTGAGCCTCGGAGTAGCCGAGGAAGAGGCCGAAGGTCGGGAGCATGCTGACATCGTTGATGTTCTCGATGTCATCGGGTCCGGAGTGGATGTCGATGTAGCCGCCGATGCGAACCTTTTCGCCCAGTTGCTTCGCCGCCTTGAGCACGCCTGACCATTCGCTGTCGTCGTAGGTGCCGGAGTAGTTCGAGTACTGGCCGTTCAACGCGACGCAGACGCCGTTCTTGTCGAACACGTTGCAGTCGTAGTCGAGGGCGTAGCGTACCGACAACCAGTTCGAGAGCAGCAGGAAGGCCTGCGGATCCGCCATGTCCTGACCGAAGTTCAGGATATTGAGATCCCAATCCTGTTCGACGCCGTCAGACAGCACGTCAGGATCGTTGTTCTCTACGATGGCCGCCAACAGCCCGTCACCGGCACCAAACACCTCTTCCTCGTTCGTGATGTCTTCCGACTTCACGTCGTAGAGCACGTTTTCGTAGGTGCCCGTCTGGATATTGGTGCTGTAGGCCGTGCTGATACCGAATGTCATTTGGGTATCAGAGTCACTGTCCTCGTAGTCGAGCTGACCGTAGTTGCTCGGACCGTTGATGACGATTTCGTAGTCAACAGGCAGGTTGCCCTTGTAGGTCAACGCGCCCGCTGTTCCGCCCGAACCCTGGGCGTTGACCAGCTTGCTGACTCCGGCCGTGCCGGCATCATTTTGGATGCCCACGCCACCAGTACCGCCGATGGCGCCCATGCCTCCGATGATTGCGCCAAGGTTGACGATCTCGGTTGAACCGCCGGTCAGCAGGATGCCTGCGCCGCCATCACCCGAGCTGCCACCACCATGGCCACCGGCGATCAGGCCGCTGCCCATGTTGGCAACGTAGTTGTCGCCACCCGTGAGTTCGATACCAGCGCCGCCATCACCGTCGATGCCGCCGACACCGGAAGAGCCCGCCGAGCCGCTGGAACCTGTCGCTCCGGCCACACCGGATGCGCCAGCCAGACCCCCGATGCCCACCGAGCCGACAGAGCCTGCCGAGCCGGAGCCACCCGTCGCGCCGAGGGCGCCTGAGTCACCTGTTGCACCAACCGTGCCGGATGCACCCGATGCACCGACGCTTCCAGACGCACCATCGCCACCCGTGCCGCCGACCGCACCGGTCGAGCCGGATGAACCAGCCGCGCCGTTTGCGCCCGTTCCGCCGGTTGCGCCAGCCGTGCCGGAGACACCGCTTGAGCCCGAGGCGCCAGCCGTGCCTGCAGCACCGCTGCTGCCCGACGTGCCAGCCGTACCGATCGCACCGGACGCACCGGACGCGCCTGCCGCGCCGCTGCCGCCAGTTGCACCAACCGAGCCGGATGCACCGCCGGTGCCCGAGACGCCGGCCGTACCGCCAGCGCCAGCCGTGCCCGCTGCTCCGGATGAACCCGAGCTTCCCCTGGTGCCAGAGGCTCCGTTCCCGCCGGTTGCTCCGGAGGCTCCTGCCGTGCCGGACGCGCCGGATGCACCAGCCGTGCCCGCGGCACCCGAAGCACCCGAAGCACCTACAGTACCGGATGTGCCAGATGTGCCAGATGTAATTCCAGAGCCGCCGAGGCCGCCAGCTCCACCGGCACCAGAAGCGCCACCAACGCCACCTGCTCCACCAGCGCCCGAGGTGCCACCCGCGCCACCTGCGCCGCCAGCACCACCCGTGCCGCCTGTGCCTCTAAAGCCGCCAGATCCGCCCGTGCCAGCGAAGCCGCCAGCGCCAGACGCGCCGCCAGCGCCCGCAGCGCCGCCAGTGCCACCGATGCCGCCCGTGCCACCACCGCCGCCAGCACCACCGGTGCCGCCCGTGCCGCCAAGGCCGCCGAGACCACCCTGACCAGCAGCACCACCAGTGCCCGCAGCACCGCCTGCGCCACCCGTGCCCGCCGCGCCACCAAGGCCGGCCGAGCCACCGACGCCGCCGAGCCCGCCAGCGCCGCCGGCGCCTACGCCACCCGCAGCACCACCCGAGCCGCCAACGCCGCCATAGCCACCGGAGCCACCGGAGCCACCTGTGCCGGCAAGGCCACCGATGCCGCCAACGCCGCCGAAGCCGCCGGAGCCGCCGGAGCCGCCCAAGCCGCCGAAGCCGCCCTGACCAGCTGCACCAGCGGCGCCACCGGTACCGCCAGTACCACCCAGGCCGCCGAAGCCGCCGGA
>NZ_JBIIDX010000197.1:0-5023 GCF_044238155.1 Aestuariivirga sp.
GGCCATAGGTGAGGCCGAGGTCGCGCGTCGCGGCGTTGATGCGCTGAATCCACAAAGCGCGGAAGTTGCGCTTCTTGGTGCGGCGGTCGCGGTAGGCATATTGCTCGGCCTTCTCGACGGCCTGCACAGCGACGCGGAAGATGTTCTTGCGGCGGGAGAAATAGCCCTTGGCCTGCTTGAGCACCTTCTTGTGTGACTTGCGGGCGACGGTGCCGCCCTTTGAACGTGGCATGGGTCAGGTCCTCCGGCTTACTTGGCGAGATAGGGCATGTGGATCTTGACCAGGCGTTCGTCGCCCGGCGCCAGAACCATCGTGCCGCGCTGGTTGCGGATCTGCTTGTTTGTGCGCTTGATCATGCCGTGGCGCTTGCCGGCCTGGCCGGCCTTGATCTTGCCGGACGCGGTGACCTTGAACCTCTTCTTGGCCGAGGACTTGGTTTTCATCTTGGGCATTTTGCTTATTCCTTTCAAAGCGTTAGAAAGCCGCCATGGCATGCCCTTTACAGGCCAGGCGGCTTGAACGAGGGCTGGTAAAGCAAAAAAGCCCTGTAAATGCAAGTCAGAGGCGGATTTCGACCTTGAGACCGCCCAGCGCGGAGCGTCCGTAGCCGATGGATAATCCGTAGATATCGGCGATATCGGCGACGATCGACAGGCCCAGACCCGAGCCCTGTTTGCTCTCGTCCAGGCGGCGGCCGCGTTCGCTGATGAAGGGAATATCCTCGTCGGCGACACCCGGCCCGTCGTCCTCAACCGTGAGGAGCGGCTCCTCGTAGTGGACCCGGATGTTGCGACGTGCCCATTTCCTGGCGTTGTCGAGGAGGTTGCCAAGAAGCTCAGTCAGGTCGCTCTGCTCGATCGGCACGTTTGCGGTCGCGGGAACGTCAATCTCGAAGCTCAGCGTCTCCGCACCCGGCAATCGCGCGATGGCGGTGCTGACCTTGACCACTGTGGCTGCGAGCGGGCTTGCGGCGTGGCCCTTGCCGCTGGAAAGCCTCGCGCGCACGAGCGCCTGTTCGACATGGCGCAGCATGGCCTCTGCCTGTTCGTCGATGTCATCGGCTGGCGCCTCATGCCCCATGCGTCGCAGTTGTCTGGCCACGGAGGACAGCACTGTGAGAGGCGTCTTCAGGCCATGGGCCAGATCACCGGCTCGCCGCCTCGCGCGCTCCATGGATGCATCGCGCTGGTCAAGCACATCATTGAACTCCGCCACCAGCGGGGCAACCTCATCGGGATAGTTTCCCGTCATGCGCTGGGCGAGGCCCTGGCGGATGCTGGCAAGCTGGGCGCGCAACTGGTTCAGCGGGCTCAGTCCTACCGTCACCTGCAGCCAGGCGCTTGTGATCAGGATGCCGCCGATGATCAGCATGGCAAGATGGACCTTGCTCTGCAGGTCAGCCAGTGGCTGTGTCACCTCTTCAGGACCTGTCGCCACGAGAAACGACAGTTTCGAGCCGGACAACACAATATCACGGCTCACCGCGATCAGCGGCTCGTTCTCACCGCCTGGTTGAACGGCCGCCGCGAGGTCAATGGCCCGGGCTGAGGGAGATGTCAGCCTGGCGGCAGGCCTCGTTTGCGGAACCGACGTATTGATGATCTGCCAGTAACGCCGGCCACCCTGTTGCAGATAGCGCGGATCCGAGAGTGGAAGTGCAACCCGGAGCTGCCCGTCGTGTCGGATCTCAACGCGGCCAACGAGCTGTGCCATGTCATTCTCGAGCGTGTTGATCACCCGGTCCCGGGTTTGCGCCTCAAACAGCCGCATCAGCGCAAAGCCGGTGAGGAACAAGGTGATGATGATCCAGATTGCTCCGGAGGCAATCAGGCGTACGCGCAGTGAGCCCGTTTTCATTTCGGCTGAATGTTCACGATGTAGCCGAAGCCGCGCCTGGTTTCGATCACATCAGCCTTGAGCTTGCGGCGCACGCGTCCGACAAGGGCCTCGATTGCATTGGAATCACGCTCGTGATCGTGGGAGTAGAGCGCATCGCTCAGCTCCAGCTGGGATACAGCCCGGCCGCGGTTGTGAAAGAGATAGTTCAGAAGCCGGAATTCAAGCGGGGTAAGGCTGCTCGGTGTACCATTCACCGTGACCTCGCGGGTGCGCGGGTCAAGGGTGACGGAGCCGACGGTGATCTGCGGTTCGGCGCGGCCCGAGGCCCGGCGCAGAAGGGCGCGCAGGCGGGCGAGCACCTCTTCGATGCGAAATGGCTTGGCGAGATAGTCGTCTGCGCCTGCATCGATGCCATCAACCCGCTCGACCCATGATCCGCGTGCGGTCAGGATCAGGACGGGCGTCGAAACACCCTCCTGACGCCAGCGCTTGAGAATGGTGAGCCCATCGACTGCGGGCAGGCCAAGGTCAAGAATGATCGCTGCATAGGCTTCGGTGCTGCCCTTGAACCAGGCTTCCTCGCCGTCCGCTTCAACTTCGGCGACATAGCCCGCCGCAGTCAGGGCTGCGGCAAGGTCACGGGCGATCAGCGTCTCATCCTCAACGATCAGAATACGCATCGGCGTTGCATGACGGTGCGGGAAGCCGCGGGCGCGGCGCCGGACTGGTAACCCGGCTGAAAAAGCGAAGACCTGACGGCAGTCATTTCGCAATCTTATAGCGAAATATGACAGAATGCCAGATATCTCTGTTGATCAAGGCATTACCAAAAAAAGGCGCCCCGACCGGGGCGCCTGAACGGCTTCGCAGCAGAACGATGGAGTTCAGCGCGGCGCCAGAACCATGACGATCTGGCGGCCCTCGAAGCGGGGCTCTGATTCCACCTTGGCGATTTCGCCGGTGTCCTTGCGGACACGGTCAAGAAGCTGCTGGCCCAGTTCCTGGTGGGCCATCTCGCGGCCGCGGAACCTGAGCGTGATCTTGACCTTGTCGCCTTCCTCGAAGAAGCGCCTGATGGCTCTCATCTTCACATCATAGTCGTGATCGTCGATCATCGGGCGCATCTTGATCTCCTTGATCTCGATGACCTTCTGCTTCTTGCGGGCCTCTGCGGCCTTTTTCTGTTCCTGGAACTTGAATTTCCCGTAGTCGAGGATCTTGCAGACGGGAGGCTTGGCATCAGGTGAAATCTCGACGAGGTCGAGATTGGCCTCTTCGGCCATCATCAGCGCCTGACGGATCGGCACGACACCGACATTCTCGCCTTCTGCGCCAATGAGGCGGACATCACGGGCCTCGATGCGGTGGTTGATCCTGTGTCCTTCTTCCTTTTGCGGGGGGGCGGCTCCGCGGCTTATCGGCCTCCTGGGTGGAATGCTCAAGTCTGCTTCTGCTCCTGTAGTGGGGCGGTGCTGTGGCGCACGTCGCCCGGTGGTTGCGGTGACGTCTGCTTTAGACATTGAAAGGACTGCCCGCGTCAAGCGCTCATGCGGCGCCTTCAGCCGCTTGCGGCTGCCTTGCGAGCCCCACGCCTGCCCTCGCGCAGGCTGACGAGGCGGTCGGGAATCCGGATCTGAAACACTGTTCCCGACGGGCCTGTGTCGCGCAGACGGATTTCGCCGCCATGGGCGCGGAGCAGTTCGGCGGCAATGGCCAACCCCAGGCCGACACCTCCCTGTTTTGCGGCGCTCTGAAACGCCTCGAACAGCCGGGGCTTCAGCTGCTCGGGAATGCCGGGGCCGTCATCCGCGATCTCGATCGTCACCACACTGCTCTCGCGGCGGGCCGATACCCTGACATGACCCTCGAGCTTGCCGTCACCATCATCGATTGCCGTCTCAAGCGCCTGCACCGCGTTGCGCAGAACATTGTTGAGTATCCGGAGGAGCTGGTCGCGTCCGGCATCGATCATCAATCCTGCCGGCACGTCGTTGAACAGCAGGATGCGCGGCGAGGCATGCAGTACCTCGGCCTCAATCAGGTCATCCACCAACGGTCTCAGCTCAAGGATTTCGCGCTGAGGCGGCGGCTCCTCGGCGCGCCCGAAGCGCAATGTCTCGCTCAGGAGGGCAATTGCGCGGTCGAGGCTGGCAATCAGCTTTGGCGCGAAGCGCTTGACGGTCGCGTCTTCGGCCAGAGCAAGGCGGTCCGAGATCAGCTGGGCCGAAGACAGCATGTTGCGCAGATCGTGGTTGACCTTCGCTGCAGCGAGCCCCAGAGCGGCCAGCCGGCTTTTCTGCTGCAGCATGGTGGCCAACTCCGATTGCATGGCATGCAGCTCACGGGCTGCCATACCGATCTCGTCCTGGCGTGCAGAGGGCGTGATGATTCGGGAACGATCTTCCGGATTGGTTCGGAACGACACCATGTTGCGTATGATCTGCTTGATCGGCCGAAGCAACATCAGGTTCAGGGTGGCATAGACCAGCCCGGCCACGATCGCAGACAGGATAACCGACAGGATCAGGATGTTGATGCCAAAGCGCAGCATGGCCTGTTGCAGGCTCTTCTCATGCAGCACCACCTCGATGATGCCGCCTGGCATGTTGGGTGGTGCGTCGACCACCGCGATGACGCGGTCGCCTCCGCTCAACATCACTCCGAAGGCATCGGCGATGGCCGGAAGCCAGCCGATGTCGCGAAGATCGTGGCTGATGGCCGGAAGCTGGCTCGTCTCCCCGCGCGTCAAAGACAGTCTCTTGTCATCACGCATCAGGGCGATGGCCAGCACACCTGCGCCATCGAGGATTTCCGTGCGCAGCGCGGCAGGCAGCCCCCGCCCGTCAGCAGCCTCGGTGGCAAGCGCCGCGATCTCTGCCTGTGCCACCCGGGCCTTGAGCCACTGGATCCGGAAGTTGGCTATGGATGGCAGGAAGATCAGCACCTCGCCCAGCATGACGAACACCACCGTCATTGCCAGAAGCTTGGCCGACAGGCCGCGCAACAGCCGTGGGCCATCCTGTGTCTGTGCTGGCGTGGTGTGCGTCATGGGCTCATGAATTTAACCACCCGTATTACGGCCCGCAGCAGCGGGTTGGATGCAAGTGCGGAAAAATATTCCAGCGCGGCGCGCCTGCCCGCTTCGCCTCGCGTGGGGTAGGGCAGCACGGGTGAGATCATGGC
>NZ_JBIIDX010000198.1:0-4964 GCF_044238155.1 Aestuariivirga sp.
GGGATATCCGCGGGCTACATCATCCGGCAGATGACGGGCGATGACGAGGTGGAAGTCAGCATGCTGGGCCAGAGCCTTGACGTGCCGGTGGAGGCCACGGAGTTCAATGCGCCCTATCTCGCGGCCAGTCTCCGCTGGGACATCGGCGAGCAGTTCGGCCTCAGCCTCGACGGCCGCGCCGTGTTCTCCGGCAGCAACACAGGCCTCGGCATCATCGCCTCCCTCGCCGGCACATTCTGAGCAGTACAATGGCAGGGCCAGTGACTGATGATCGACTGTCATCGGGGGCCGGCTCGTGAGGGTCTCGAGCGCTCCCGGGCAGAAGACCGATCAAACCGCCATGACAGCGCATCGATCAGCCCCCAATGGCCGAGCCGGTAGGTGGCTGCCAGGTTACAGCGGATTGATCGTATCGAAGGCCTTGGAGATCCACGACTGGTCGTTCACCACGGGCTCCTGCCCATCGCTGGCCACCAGCTGATAGGCGCTGCGGTACCATTCCGACTGGGGATAGTTGGCACCCAGCACCGCGGCTGCGGTCTGGGCTTCTGAGAGGATGCCAAGGGCCATGTATCCCTCCGTCAGCCGGTAGAGCGCCTCCGGGGTCTGGCTGGTCTTCTGGAAGTCCGTCACAACCCGCTTGAAACGGTTGATGCCAGCGAGATAGGCACCCTCGCGGTAGTAGTAACGTCCGACTTCCATTTCCTTGCCGGCGAGATGGTCTCGCGCGACGACAACCTTCTGCTCGGCATCGGCCGCATAGGCCGTTCCCGGAAAGCGCTGCGCTACCTCTTCCAGCGCGGTCAGGGCCCGCAGGGTCTGAGCCTGATCACGCTTGGTATTGGCAATCTGATTGTAATTGCAGATGGCGATCAGATAATAGGCATAGCCGACATCGCGGTGGCCCGGATGCAGCGTGATGAAACGGTTTGCTGCGTTGATGGCGTCATCCCACTTGCCCTGCCGGTAGTTGGCATAGGCCTGCATCAGGATCGACTGGGTGGCGTAGTTCGAATATGGATATTTTCGCTCGACCTCGGCAAATTGCTTGATCGCGCTGTTGGTCGAGCCATTGCTGAGAAGTGTGAGTGCTTCGTTGTAGGCCTTGGCGACATCGGCACTTTCTGCCGATACCGACATGTCTGGCGCCACCCCGGCCGTCATTGCACTCGAAGCTTCCTTGTCGTCGCCCCAGATGCCGTCCATCAGCCCCGTAGCACAACCGGCGAGCATGACGGCCATGACGACCGCCATCCCGGACCGCGCAACCCTACGCTTCAGCTTCACCCTGAACCTCACCCACCAACGGTCGCGCCGTGGCATGCCCTGGACGCCGGCTGGCGGTTAAATGCACCAAACCCGGCGGAAGTGTGACCGCCGGGCCTGGGCGTTTGTGTTCAATTTCAATCAGTTGGCCTGACGGCGCAGGAAGGCCGGTATCTCCAGCTGGTCATCATCCAGATTCAGTTCGGCCTGCTGTGGCGAAGGCATTGGAGCGCCAGGGCGCGACTGGGCTGGCCGTACGCCGTAGCTGGACTGCTGGGAAGACATAGACGGTTCGCGCGGACCCGTCTCTTCCGGCTGCTCTTCCTTGCGGCCGAGACCTACGCTGGCCAGACGCTGGAAAAGACCAGGCTTCTTCTTGCCGGCAAGATCTGCAATGGACTCGATCCGGGTCTGCTGGGCCTCGATCTGGCGCTTCACCTGGGGCGGAAACTCGTCAATCGCGGGCATCCGCACCGGACGAGCCGCGGCGGGCGCCACGGGGGCCGGTGTCACGACAGGAGCCGGCTGCGGCGCATAAACCGGCGCAGGGGCTGAAGCCTGGACCGGCGCAGCAACCGGAGCTGGCGCCGGTGCAACGGGGGCCGGGCGGGTCGCCATCGGCGCAGTCTGGACCGGCATGCGAGGTGCAACCGGCTGCTTGCCAGTAAATCCGAACACCGACAGCTTGTCGGCAGATTCAGCCAGTTCGGCAGGCTTGGAACCCTTGAGCATTTCCGCAGCAAGGCCCGTTGCCACCACCGAGACACGCATGATTCCTTCGAGCGACTCATCGAAGGTCGCGCCGAGAATGATGTTGGCTTCGGGATCAACCTCCTCACGAATGCGGGTGGCAGCCTCGTCAACCTCATAAAGCGTCAGGTCAGGCCCGCCGGTGATCGAGATCAACAGGCCGCGCGCGCCGCGCATCGACACATCGTCGAGCAGCGGGTTGGAGATCGCCGCCTCGGCGGCCTCGATGGCGCGCTTCTCGCCGGAGGCCTCGCCGGTTCCCATCATGGCGCGCCCCATCTCGCTCATGATGGCGCGGACGTCGGCGAAATCGAGGTTGATCAGGCCTTCCTTGGTCATCAGCTCAGTGATCGAGGCGACGCCGGAGTAGAGCACCTGGTCGGCCATGGCGAAGGCGGCGGCGAAGGTGGTCTTCTCATTGGCGACGCGAAACAGGTTCTGGTTCGGAATGACGATCAGCGTGTCGACATGCTTGGCAAGCTGCTCGATGCCGCGCTCGGCGGTCTGCTGCCGGCGGATGCCCTCGAACTGGAACGGCTTGGTCACGACGCCGACCGTGAGGATGCCCTGCTCCTTGGCCGCGCGGGCGATGACGGGCGCCGCACCGGTGCCGGTGCCGCCGCCCATGCCGGCGGTGATGAAGGCCATGTGGGAGCCGGCGAGATGGTCGAGGATTTCGGGCAACGCCTCCTCGGCGGCGGCGGCACCGATCTGCGGCTGAGATCCGGCACCCAGCCCCTGTGTCAGGGCTGTACCCATTTGAATGCGGCGTTGCGCGGCGTTCTGCATCAGTGCCTGCGCATCGGTGTTGGCGACCACGAACTCGACCCCGTCGAGCCGGCTCTCAATCATGTTGTTGACGGCGTTCCCGCCCGCACCGCCAACGCCGAAGACCGTGATGCGGGGTTTCAGTTCTGAAAGATTGGGAACGGTGAGATTGATTGTCATGATGATGGCGCCCAGTAATGATTTGCCCTCATCCTGTTTCTTACCGAATCCATAACAAATGGTTAACAAGCGCTAACCAAATTGCCCAGAAGGCCGCCGAGATGGCCTGTTCTGGTCCGCAGGGGTAACCAATCGTTCAGGTTGCCGGGGGCTTTCCAGCCTGGCGGCGCGTGTCCACGGCCCGGCTCGCCAGAACCTTGTCCACCCGCCGGCCGTCGAGATCGACGACCTCGAATCGCCAGATGCCGAGCTTCACCGACTGGCCCAGCGAGGGCAAATGCTTGAAGGCATCGACCACAAGGCCGGCCACGGTCTCGTAGCGGCGGCGATGGGGAAGCGGAAAGCCGATCAGCTCGCTCATTTCATCGACCGCCATGTCGCCCGGAATGAGCCAGGAGCCATCCTCGCGCTGCACCGCCCCCGACTCACCCTCGCCCGCAGGCTCAAGGCTTCCGGCAATCGCATTGAGCAGATCAGCCGCCGTGACGATTCCGAGCGTGCGGCCGTATTCGTCCTGCACGAAGGCAAGATGAATCGAGGAGCCGCGGAACAGTTCCATGGCCTCGAGCGCGGGCATGGATTCGGGAATGACCGGTGCCTTCTGGACCAGCTTTGCCAGTTCAATCTTGCGCCGGGCCAGCAGCGCATCCGCCACATCCTTGACGACGAGAATGCCAAGCACCTCCTCCGGGTCTTCGCCATGCACAGGAATGCGCGAATGGGGCGATGCCATGATCTTGCGGCGAATCTCGACCGGGGCATCATCAACACCGATCAGGTCGATATCGGTCATCGGCGTCATCAGCGCGCGCACCGGCCGATCACCCAGCCGCATGACGCCGGCGATCATGTCCCGCTCGCCGGTTTCAATCACTCCTGCCGATTCAGCCTCTGCGATGAGCGTCCTGATCTCCTCGTCGGTGACCATGGCCTCGCTCGACTTCTGAAGGCCCAGAAGGGTGAGCAGGGCCCGGCCGGAGCTGTCGAGCAGCCACACGAAGGGCGCGGCCGCCCGCGACAGCAGGTCCATCGGATAGGCCACCCGGCAGGCGATCGCTTCGGGGTTCCTGAGCGCCAGCTGTTTCGGCACCAGCTCGCCGATGATCACAGAGACATAGGTGATGGCCGCCACCACGATCACATATCCGAGCGGCCCGGCATAATCGGGGCGCAGTCCGGCAGCTTCGAGCCAGCCTGCCATCCTCCCGCCCAGCGCCGCGCCGGAAAAGGCGCCGGCCACGATGCCGACCAGCGTAATCCCCACCTGCACGGTGGAGAGGAAGCGGCCCGGGTTCTCAGCCAGCTCAAGCGCGGTGCGCGCTCCGGCGACACTGCGGTCGCGCATGGCGCGCAGACGTCCGGGCCGGGACGAGACAATCGCCAGTTCCGACATGGCCAGGATGCCGTTCAGCACCACCAGCGCCAGCACCAGCAGAAGTTCGAGGGTCAGCATGGAGGCAGCGCGTATAGCGCCTGCGGCGCTGCCATGCAAATCTGGGGAGTGCTCGCCTTCCGGCCGGACGCCGGCAGCTGCCCGCGCGTCAGGCTGACAGGCTAGGCAGCTCCGCCTGGGCCTACCCTACTGCGGGCACAGCGTCTGGGGCGCCTGGCACGTTGGACAAAGCGCATTGCCCGGCAGTTCGCCATCATTCAGCAGCGCCGCCAGCCAAGACGTGAAGGCCATGCCGCCGGACTGTTCGGAGAAGAACAGCGGCGCGCGCAGGATGGTGTGCGTCTTGCCCTCCGCCACATAGGAGCGGAAATTGGGCGAGGCCTGGCGGGCGGCCAGCTCGCTCGACATCTTGTTGGTCCAGGCGTTGCAATCCGGCGACTTCGTCATCTGCTCGTAGAAGGCGGTCTGCGTGGCGTCATGAATGGAGGTGAACTGCGCGAAACGGTCCTTCGGGAAATAGGCCGCGAGCCTGGCGACCACTTCAGTGTCCGGCGTATTCTGCGCGTCGGGCCCGAAGACCGATGTGGGCAGCTGGTAGTTCCAGTTC
>NZ_JBIIDX010000068.1:0-17210 GCF_044238155.1 Aestuariivirga sp.
ACCTCCTCGACCTCCAGTGAGACGATGGCTACCAGCAGATCGCCCTTGTTCTGGTAGTAATTGTAGATAGTGCCGATTGCCACCTCCGCTTCCGCGGCGATCGCTTCCATCTTCACATCCTCATATCCATGCTCGCGAAACAGGCGCGCCGCCGACTCCAATATGCGGTCATGACGCAGGGCTTTCTGCTTTTCTCGGAGGCCGGACATTGTCGCAACATGGCAGGTTTTTGAAATTGACTCAATTTTAAAATTGGTTCATCTTTCAAGAATACAGGGGAGAAACGCACATGATCACTACCGGTTTGAAACGCCGCCTGCTGGGCGCCTCGGTTGCCGTCCTAACTTATATGAGCGCATACGCATCCGCCAGCGCGGCTGATCTCAATGCGCTGGTCTGGTGTGATCATTCCGACCCCAACCTGCTCAAGCCCTTCGAGGACGCCACCGGCATCAAGGTGAACGTGAAGGAATTCGAGGGCACGGGCGCGGGCCTGGCGCTGGTCGAGCAATCGCAGCCCGGCGACTGGGACGTGATGGTGATCGATACGGTGGACGTGCGCCGCGGCGTCGAGCGCGGGCTGTTCGCGCCGCTCCCCGAGGACCAGCTGCCAATCGCCGATCTCTTCCCCGAAGTGCTGATGGACCAGCACGCCAAGGTGAACGGCCAGCGCTACGGCATCACCGAGAAGTTCGGCTACAACACGGTGGGCTTCAACAAGGCCAAGGTGGACGTGAACGACATGCAGTCGCTGGCGGCACTCACCTCCGACAAATACAAGGGCCGCATCGCCATCTATGATTACTATCTGCCGGTGATCGGGCTGGCCGCCATGGCGATCGGCAAGAAGACGGCGGAGCTGACCGAGGCCGACCTGCCGGCGATCCGCGACGAGCTTCTCAAGATGAAGACCAACGCCAAGGCAGTGACCGACGTGGTGGCCAGCCAGACCGCGCTCGCCACCGGCGAGGCCGACATCCTGATCGGCGGCGGCGAATGGGTAACGGCGGTGATTGCCAAGGAAAACCCGGACCTCGACTTCTCGATCCCCAAGGAAGGCGCCGTTCTGTGGTCGCAGTCGCTCGCCATGTTCAAGGATTCGAAGAACAAGGACAACGCGCTGAAGTTCATCCAGTACGTCCTGAGCCCCGAGGGCCAGGCGCGGCTCGCCACCTCCGCCTGCTATTGGGGCATGCCGGCCAACAAGCAGGCGGCCTTGACCGACGAGCAGAAGAAGATCCTGCGCTTCGACGAACAGGGCGAATTCCTCAAGCGTGCCCAGGGCTATCCGGCGCCGTCGGAAGACCTCGACAAGAAGATGCAGGACCTCTGGACCGAAATGATCCAGGCGCCGTGAGCGCCGCAGCGGCCAATCGCACCGGCTGGGCCAGCGTCACACCGGCATTGCTGTGGACGCTGGCCTTCTTCGTCATGCCGTTCCTGGCCATGGGGCTGGTGAGCCTCGGGCTTGGCAGCGGCAAGGGGATGGGCCTCGACGCCTATGCGCAGTTCCTCAGCAACGCCAGCTACCGCCGCGCCCTGGCAAATTCGCTGGAGGTGACGCTGATCGTCACCGTGTTTTCGGTGCTGATCGCCTATCCCTTCGCCTGGATCCTTGCATTCATGGTGCCTGAGCGCTGGCAGCGGCTGGCGCTGATGCTGGCCATTCTGCCGTTCTGGACGTCCTATGTGGTGCGCTCCTATTCCTGGCTGCTGGTGCTGGCCGAAAAAGGCGTCGTCAATTCCACGCTGACCGGCCTGGGGCTTCTCGCGGAGCCCATGCAGATCGCCAATACCCGCGGCGCAACGGTGATCGGCTTTGTGCATTTCTTCGCCATGCTGCTGACGCTGACCATCTACGCCAATCTCAAACAGCTCTCGCCCAATTACCGCAAGGCGGCGGCCGATCTCGGCGCTTCGCCGTTTCAGGCTTTTGTCCACGTCATCCTGCCGCTGACGCTGCCGGGGATCATGGTGGGCGCCTTCCTCACCTTCGTGCTGGCCATCGGCGACTACATCACGCCACAGATTCTGGGCGGCAACAATGAACTTCTCATGCCGCAGCTGATCATGATGCAGATCGGCCGGCGTGGCGACTTCGCCTCCGCCTCGGCGCTGTCGCTGATCCTGATGGCAGTGGTCACCGTGGCCTATCTCGCCTGCGCCCGCTGGCTCAAGATCGAGAGGGCGTGATATGCGCACGCTCGCCACCGTCTATGCCGTCCTGTTCTATGGCTTCATCTTTCTGCCGGTGGCGGTACTGGTGCTTTTTTCCTTCCAGGGCACGCTGTTTCCGATTCCGCCGTTCAACGGCCCGTCGCTGCGCTGGTATGGGGCGGTGCTGGGGGATGCCCGGCTGACCGCCGGGCTGGTCAATTCGGTGATCCTCGCCGTGGTCACCTCGGCGCTGGCCACGCTGATGGGCTTTCTCGCCGCCTGGGGCCTGGCACGGTTCCATTTGCCGGCCTCGGCCTTGATCCGTGGACTGATCACATTACCGCTGGCGGTAAGCTATCTCATCATCGGCATGGGGCTGCTGATCCTGTTCAACCAGATCGGCATTCCGAAGTCGCTGGCCGCGGCGGGGATCGGCCATGTGGTAATCAACCTGCCGCTCTGCTTCGCCATCATCTACAGCCAGATGGGCGCGCAGCAGGCCAATATCGAACGCGCGGCGCGCGACCTCGGGGCGGGCGAAATCAAGGTGCTGCTGCTGGTCACCGCGCCGATGCTGTGGCCCGCCCTGTTCGCCGCCTTCTTCCTCGCAATGACCTTCTCCTGGGACGAATTCGTGATCACCTTCCTGCTCACGCGTTTCGAGACGACGCTGCCGGTTGAAATCTGGAACATGCTGCGCGCCGGGCTTAATCCCAAGACCAATGCGGTGGGGGCGCTGGTGTTCGGCGTCTCGGTGCTGCTGGCCATCGTCTTCGAAATCGTTGCTTTCCGGAAGCGCCCCGCATGACGCCACTGGTCGCCATCGCGAACATCTCGCACAGCTTCGGCGCGGGTCCGGTGCTGTCCGGTGTTTCGCTCAGCCTCGCCCGCGGCAGCTACACCGTGCTGCTGGGGCCTTCGGGCTCCGGCAAGACGACGCTTCTGTCGATCCTCGGCGGTTTCCTGGCCCCGGATGAAGGCTCCGTGCTGATCAACGGCGTGGACTGCACGCGCCTCGCGCCGGCCCGGCGGCCGACCGCCACGGTGTTCCAAGACTATGCGCTGTTTCCGCACCTGACGGCGGGGGCCAATGTGGGCTTTGGCCTGCGCATGAAAGGCGTTGCGCGCACCGAGCGCGACGGCCGGGCGCGCACCATGCTGGAGGTCGTGGGCCTCGCGGCGGCATTTCACAAGAAGCCGCATCAATTGTCGGGCGGGCAGCGGCAGCGCGTGGCGCTGGCCCGCGCGCTCCTGGTGGAGCCCGCCGTGCTGCTGCTCGACGAGCCGCTGGGCGCACTGGACCTCAAACTGCGCCGCCAGATGCAGGATGAGCTGAAAGCCATCCAGCGGCGGGTGGGCACAGCCTTCGTGCATGTGACCCATGACCAGGAAGAGGCCATGGCGCTTGCCGATCATCTGGTGGTGATGAACAATGGGCAGATCGAAGACCAGGGCCCGCCCGAACGGGTCTATCATCGCCCGCAAACCCGCTTTACTGCAACATTCATGGGGGAGAGTACCGTCCTGTCCGGACATACCATCCGCGACGGGATTGATACGCCGATCGGCTGGTTTCCGGCACCACCCGGAACAGCTGCGCTTGCCATTCGGCCTGAACACGTCGCGCTTGGCGGATCCATTCCCGCGCGTATTACGGACGTGGTGTTTCAAGGCAGTTTCAAGCGCGTGAGCGCAGACGTTGCGGGGGTGAG
This sequence comes from Aestuariivirga sp., assembly GCF_044238155.1. GTDB lineage: Bacteria > Pseudomonadota > Alphaproteobacteria > Rhizobiales > Aestuariivirgaceae > Aestuariivirga. The sequence goes on from NZ_JBIIDX010000068.1 coordinate 3,870, forward strand.
CATTCTTGCACGGCTACCTGCCGAAACCATGGTTTCACCAGGTGATATGGTCAAGCTGGCCATTGACACCCGGCACATGATTCCGCTGAGGGCCTAGGCAATGCTCCTGCAGGTCAGCGCTGGTCAGTGGTACGAAACCATCGCGTTCGCAGATGGCGTCACCCTTATTCATGAGCCCTGGATCAAGCCATTCTACCGCTGCAACATGTGGCATGTGCGTGGCGGCGAGCGAGATCTGCTGTTCGACACAGGACTTGGCCACTTCAGCCTGAGCGCACATGTACCGCTGGTTACGGAGCGCCCAATCACCTGCGTGGCCAGCCATACGCACTTCGACCACATTGGATGCCATCACGAGTTTGGTGCATGTTCGGTTCATCTGTCTGAAGCACACATCCTGACCGATCCACGCAATGACTGGACTCTTGCCGACAGATACGCCACCGATGAAATGTTTGACCGCATGCCTGAGGGCTGGAGTACGGCGGCCTATCAGGTTCGGCCTGCAAAGCTTGGCCGCGCCCTCGAGCACGGCGATGTGATTTCGCTGGGCGACCGCTCGTTCGAGGTTGTCCACACGCCGGGACACTCACCCGGCGGCATTGGTCTTTTTGAGCGCAAGACTGGCATATTCCTATCCGGGGACATCATCTACGATGGTCCTTTGATCGACGATGCCTATCACTCAGACAGAGCCAGTTACTGTCGCACGCTGTCCCGGCTCAAGAGCCTGCCAGTGTCCATCGTCCATGGCGGCCACTTTCCCAGCTTCGGTCCGGTTCGCTTTCAACAGCTGATTACGGAATATCTGGCTGGCCAACATAAGCCAGGCTGCCACCTCGGCTGACTGTCGAACTGGCGCCAGCACCGATACAAACAATCCTCGCGCCAGGTGGCAATCGGCGCTATAGACGGCCCATGCTGACGTGGGTTTTTCTTGGCTTTCTTCTGGGACTGCAACACGCACTTGAAGCCGATCATATTGCTGCAGTGGCGTCGGTAGCCGCGGGCAAGACGGGCGTGCGCCGCATAATCCGGCACGGAGCGCTGTGGGGCCTTGGTCACGCCGTCACACTTGGCATCTTTGGTGGCGCCGTCTATGCCCTGAAGCTAACTCTGGACGACAGGCTGGCAAACGCTCTGGAATTCACCGTCGGCCTCATGCTGGTCGTGCTTGGTGGACATCTTGTTCATTCAATGCTGAAGGCACGCATTCATTTCCATGTCCACCGCCATGGCAGCGATGCACATCTGCATGTACACAGCCATGCCGGTGACGTGCCTCACCATGCCGCCAGCCTGCATGACCATCCTCATCCACAGACAGCATGGGGCCGGAGCCTGGGGGTTGGCATGGTTCACGGGCTGGCAGGATCGGCCGCCCTGGTCGCCCTCGCAGCGAGTTCTGCGCCCAGCCTGCCGCTGGGGCTGGCGTTCATGGCATTGTTCGGATTGGGATCAGTTGTCGGGATGGCCATGTTCTCGGCAGTGATCGCAGTTCCGCTCACCCTGACAGCCGGAACCCTGACCTGGGCAAGCCGCGGCCTGCAACTCCTGGCGGGTCTCGTCGCGGCAGGCATCGGCCTGCACATCATGGTCGAGACCGGCGCCAGCCTTTTCACCTGAGCTGCGGCCGCTGGCGCAGCCTGGCAATTGACAAGTGCATCAAACCGGTTTGTCCTACACCCATTGCAGGGAGGATCATGCATGAAACTGGGTTTCAATCTTCTGCTCTGGACGCCGCATGTGACATTGGCTCACGAGCCCATTCTGCGGACCTTGAAGAAAACCGGTTATGATGGCGTCGAGATTCCAATGTTCGAGGGTGACCCGCGGCATTATGCGAAGCTGGGCGAGCTTCTTGACAGGATCGGCCTCGAACGCACGGTGGTCAGTGTGATCGGCCCGGCGGGCAAGAACCCGCTTTCGTCCGACAAGGCACACCAGAAAGCGGCTCTTGACTATGCCAAATGGACGATCGACTGCTCTTCAGCACTCGGAGCGCCGATCCTTGGCGGCCCCATGCACTCGGAGCTTGGTTATTTCAGTGGCCAACCCGCAACAGCAGCAGAGCGGAAACGCGCCATCTCGTTCCATCGACACGCTGGTGACTATGCCGCAAAAAAGAATGTCACCTTTGCACTTGAAGCCCTGAACCGCTTTGAGTGCTATTTCCTCAATACCATGGAGCAGCTTGCGGGTTACATCGAAGATGTGAACCATCCGGCGATCAGGGCCATGTACGATACGTTCCATTCGAACATCGAGGAGAAGGATCCGGTGGCAGCCATAAAGACAATCCGCCCGCACATGGTACATGTTCATATCTCAGAAAATGACCGCGGCACTCCTGGCAAGGGACACGTGCCCTGGGCTGAGACCTACAAAGCCCTCAAGAAGGCAAAATACGACGGCTTCCTGACCATTGAAGCCTTCGGACGCGCCATGCCGGCACTTGCAGCGGCAACCCGTGTCTGGCGTGATTTTGCTCCCACTCCCGAGGAGGTTTACAAGACTGGCTTCCGCAACATGAAGCAGGGCTGGGCCAAGGCCTGACCGTGAAGCCGGTCTACGTCATCGGCACCTGCGACACCAAGGACGCGGAACTTCGCTATGCCGCCCGTTGCATCACGCAGGCGGGAGCAGCCGTGGTGCTTGTCGATATCTCCACAGGATCAAGCCGGGCCCAAGCCGACGTGACTCCAGCCATGGTGGCAAGCCACCATCCAGACGGTGCTGCCGCCGTTCTGGGGCAATCCGACCGGGGCCTTGCCGTTTCGGCGATGGCAAAGGCACTTTCAAGCTATCTTGCCACCCGGCATGATATCGGCGCAGTGCTCGGTCTCGGTGGTGGCGGCAACACGGCGATGGTGACAGCCGCAATGCGAACCCTGCCCATTGGCGTTCCCAAGCTGATGGTATCGACCATGGCATCAGGAAATGTCGCGCCCTATGTCGGCCCAACCGATATCATGATGATGTACACCGTTGCCGACATAGCGGGTATGAATACCATCACGCGGGCTGTGATTGGCAATGCTGCGAACGCTGCAGCCGGAATGGCGCTCAATGCTGCACCTGTAACATCAAGTGAGAAGCCAGCGGTTGGGCTGACGATGTTCGGCGTCACCACTCCAGCCGTAACGGAGTTGCGCCGGCTCATCGGCGACAGCTGGGAATGCTTTGTCTTTCATGCCACCGGAACGGGTGGGCAATGTATGGAAAAGCTGGTGGACTCGGGCCTGCTGGCTGCCATTGTCGATTTGACGACGACGGAAATTGCCGATCACCTCTTCGGTGGCGTACTGCCATGTACGGACGACCGGCTCGGCGCCGTCATTCGCAAGGGTATACCATGGCTTGGATCGGTTGGCGCTGTCGACATGATCAACTTTGGCGCCCCTGACACGGTTCCGGAGCGACATGCAGGGCGAAAGCTTCACTCTCACAACCCGCAGGTCACACTCATGCGGACGACAGAAGCCGAGAATTCGGCAATCGGATCATGGCTCGTTGCACGCATAAATCAGATGACAGGACCCGCCTCTTTGCTACTGCCGCTCCGGGGCGTGTCTGCACTAGACGCGCCTGGCGAGCCATTCCACGATCCTGCCGCCGATCAAGCCCTGTTCGCCGCCATAAGATCGAATTGGCATGCCAAGCCAAATCATAGACTTCTCGAGATTGACGCACACATCAACGATGCGACTTTCGCTGAAGCCTGCACCAAGGAGTTTCAAGCCATGACCACAGGAGCATAGAATGGCCCGCGCCTACGCCAGCATCGTTCTCAACGCACCAGTTGAAACCGTCTGGAGCATCGTACGGGATTTCAACGGACTGCCCGGCTGGGCGCCGGCCGTCATCCGGTCAAAGATCGAAAACAATCTCGATGCAGACGTCGTCGGCTGTGTGCGGTCATTCCATCTCAAGAACGGCACGCATGTGCGCGAGCGACTATTGATGCTTGACGATGCGCGTCACTGTCTCAGCTATAACTTTGAGACCCCCGCATTTCCTGTCGGCAACTACCTTGCAACGCTGAGGCTTTATCCGGTTACCCACACTGACCGGACCTTTGCCGAATGGGAAGCCACGTTTGACGAGGCGCCGAGCGATCAGGGCAAATACGTCAGGATCGTCTCAAATGACGTCTTCGCTGCCAATTTTCAAAGTCTTGCGGCACTGATCGCTCGCAGGAAGCCGGCACGGCCCAAAGGCGCGGTTCGCTGGGTGGGGCATCAGCCGAACAAGGTTTGGACATCACGTGTGATCAAGGCTCCAGTGGACAAGGTCTGGAGCGTCATGCGGAATTTCGCCGGCATGGGTAAGTGGCACGACGAGATCACGCACATGCGCATGCTCAAGCGCCAGCGCCCGGACAAGGTCGGTGGCACGCGGGATTTCTACTTCGGTGACGGACATATCAACGAGGAATTGCTTCACCTGTGCGACCTGACCCGCAGTTTCTCATATCGTATCACCAAGTGTGATATCCCGTGGATGAATTATGTGTCGGGACCGCGGCTCTGGCCGGTGACAGCCGACAACACCACATTTGGCGTCTGGACCGGTGACTGGGTGGCAAGCCCGCAGGACGACGTGGTGCTGATCCCGCGTACGGAGGAAAATGTCTATCAGCGCGCCTTTGCAACGCTTGAACTCAACCTAACCGGCAAGGGCCGGACCAAAGGGACAACCCGGATCGTGAAGAGAAGGCGGTGAGGCTGAACGGGTCTGATCGGTGGCCAGCCATAGGGCCAGGCCTGAACTCGTCCGGCAAATGCCATTGACTGTAAGTCCCCAGTTGGCAAGGATTGACGCAAAACGGAGGTGCAGCAATGGCTGAGTGGACAGGGCGGTTCGCGCTGACAGGCAAGCGCGCATTGGTGACAGGGGCCAGCAAGGGTATCGGGTTCGAGACCTGCAAGGTTCTGGCGGATGCAGGCGCCGATATCGCAGCCGTTGGACGCGATCCTGATGGCCTGCAAGCGGTGAAAATGGCCGTGGAAGCCAAAGGGCGGCGCTGCGTGGTGATTTCAGCCGAGATGGAAAGCGCCGATGGACCAGCTCAGGCGGCGCGCGAAGCCTTGGCGGCCCTTGGCACAATTGACATCCTCGTCAATAGCGCCGGTATCGCCCGGGTGGACACTCTTCTTGATACGAAGATCGAAGACTGGGATGCCACGATGGCGGTGAATCTCCGAGCTCCCTTCGTGCTGGCGAGGGAACTCGTACCGGCCATGATCCGGCAGAAGGCTGGCAAGATCATCAACGTCTCATCCCAGGCCGGCGTGGTAGGCCTCGAGAGCCATGCCGCCTACTGCGCGTCGAAGGGTGGCCTCAACATGTTGACCAAGGTGATGACGGTCGAATGGGCCAAGCACAACATTCAGATCAACACGGTTTGCCCGACTGTGATCCTTACCCCCATGGGAGAAAAGGTGTGGGGGCAGCCTGAAAAAGGCGATCCGATGCGCGCGAAGATTCCTGGTGGCCGTTTCGGCAAGCCTGTCGAGGTTGCAGATGCAATCCTGTTTCTCGCCTCATCCGCATCGGACATGATCTGCGGTCATGACCTGCTGATCGATGGAGGGTTCACGGCCATCTGACGACGGATCATCAATAGGTCGCGCGGCCCCCCGAAACATCGAATACCGCACCCGTCGAGAACGAACATTCCTCGCTGGCAAGCCAGCACACGAGGCTTGCAACCTCGTCGACCTTGCCGAGCCGCCCCATCGGGATCTTGGAGAGCATGAAGTCAATGTGACTCTGCGGGATCTGGTCAAAGATCGGCGTTCTCACCGCAGCCGGAGTCACGCTGTTCACGGTGATATTGGTCTTGGCGAGTTCCTTCGCCAGAGATTTGGTAAAGCCAATGACCGCAGCCTTCGAGGCTGAATAGGCCGAGGCGTTGGGGTTTCCTTCCTTGCCCGCAATCGACGCGATATTGACGATGCGTCCATAATTTCCTGCAACCATGTGAGGCACCACGGCACGATTGGTAAAAAACGTGCCATTGAGGTTTATGGCAATGGTCCGGTGCCAGTCTTCCATCTTTAGATCGGTAACCGTAGCAGTGGGCCCGGCTATTCCTGCACTATTGACGAGCACATCTATCCCACCAAGCTGCCTTACGGTCTCATCCGCGGCAGACTTGACCGAGTCCCAGCTTGAGATGTCGGTTATGATGCCACCTTGCATATCCCACACCACGACCTTGCCACCTTCAGCAACAATTCGCTTGGCCACAGCCTCGCCAATCCCCGAAAGGCCCCCCGTGACGACCGCTCTACGACCTTGAAATCTCATGTCTTGATCTTCCAGTTCTTCATGGTGTTCAGAGTATCTTCGAAGGACACGATGCCTGCATCAGAACCGAGGCCGGTAGCCACCAACCCTGCACAGGCCTGGGCAAAACGCAGAGATGTCTCATGATCCATTTTGTGATGAAGAGCGGCAATGAAGCCTGCATCAAATGCATCACCACAGCCTGTCGTATCCACCACGCGGATGTCATAGGCGGGTGACGCGATGCGCGTGCCATCCCTGTGAGCGAAGTATGCTCCTTCGCCTCCAAGCGTAAAGATACAGCAGGCTGCTCCCCGGTCGAGGAAGAACTCCGCACAATCCTCCGGCGTCTTCTGACCGGACATGTCCTTTGCCTCCTCGATCGAAGGCATGAAATAGTCGATGTAGGGCAGCAAGGGACCGACGATACCGATGGTCTCGGCGCTGGCGGCAATCAGATCGAAGGTGACGGTGCGGCCGCGCGCCTTCGCCTCTTTGAGCAGGGTCACAGATGCCGGGCCATCCAGCTTCTTGAGCAGTCCGGTGCCGCCCAGATGCACAATCGGTGCGTCAAACACCTGATCATACATGGCAGGAGGAACGTCGAAATGGTCGGACGCGCCGCGCACATGGAGCGCCGGACGGTCGCCGTTGGGCCGCACGTTCAGAATGGTGGCGGATGTCGGAATACCTTTGAGCCGCTGCATGGCGGACGTGTCGATGCCATGCTTCTGCATGGTCATCAGCACCCAATCGGCCTTTTCGTCATCCCCTACAGCGCCCACAGCCAGGCTTTTCAGACCCAGCTTGGCCGTATCAACGACAGTTCCACCCGCCGTGCCAGCCACAGTCAGTCTGATCTCATCGATAAAGTCGACATTGCCCCGCTCCGGGATCCGGCTGACCGGCCGACCCAGAACATCGAGGATGTAAAGGCCGATTACCGAAACGTCATATGGCATGTCAGCCGCGAGACCGGTTCATGGCGGTAATGAGAACCGCCAGCAAAGCGGTGACGCCCGTTATCCCCCAGACCAGGGGCTGAGACCAGAAGGGCGGGGTTGCAAGCTGGACCTTGCCTGCCGTTGTGTTCGGATCTGGAGGCTTGAGAAAGAAGACGCCGTAGAGATGGGCTGCAGCGATGGACACCAGCAGGACAATCAGGAATATCATGAGGACGACCATGCCCACCGTGACAACGCTGCGTACAGGCACACCCGGCTGAGCAAGAGGAAGAAGATTGTTGATCAATCCGGCAACAATGACAAGAACTCCACCAACCGCGAACAGATGCAGACTGAAAGGCTGGAAGATCAGCAGCAAGGCAAAGATGCCGAGGCCAATGATGAAATACTCGAGGCGCAGGGCTCCCCTTGGGGACATGCCACTCTCACCGCCACTCATGCCCGCACCGCCCTTCCGTCCTCGCCGAAGAAGTGCGTCTGTCGCACATCAGGCCTCAGGTGCAGGGACTCGCCAACCCTGACGCGCTTCTCCCGCGGCACCACAACACGGATATCACCGCCATCGGTCGTGCGGGCGTGGATCAGCGTTTCAGCCCCCATTGGCTCGATCAGTTCGGCCTGAGCCGCAATCGTGTCACGCGCCCTGTCCTGGGATACCACAAAGGCTCGTGGCCGGATGCCAATCGTCACTTTCGATGGTCTGAGGCGCGACACCGCCGGATCTGCACCGATCGTCAGGTCCTGGCCCGCCACCACGACGGAGGCCTTGCCATCGGTAAACGACTTCAGAATTCCCTCAACCAGATTCATCTGCGGTGTGCCGATGAAGCTGGCCACGAAGACATTAGACGGTTTGGCAAACACATCATGCGGGGTGCCAACCTGCTCGATCAAGCCATCCTTCATGATGGCGATTCGACTTGCCATGGTCAGCGCCTCCAGCTGATCGTGAGTCACGATGACCGTTGCCTTGGAAAGCCCGGTCAGCACCTCCTTGATCTGGCCACGCATGGAATGGCGAAGCTCCACGTCGAGCCGCGACAGCGGCTCGTCGAACAGGAAGCAGTTGGGATCGCGCACGATGGCACGGGCTACGGCGAGCCGCTGCTTCTCGCCCTCCGATATCTGGTTCGGCATGCGGTCAAGCACCGTATCCAGATGCATGATCTTCGCGACCCTCATGACACGCGCATCTGCATCCGCTTTTGAGAGACCCTCGTAATGCAGGGGCATAGAGATATTCTGGCCAACCGAGAGAGCCGGATAGAGCGCATAGAATTGAAATACCATTGCGATATCGCGCTTCTGCGGAGGCAACTCGTTCATCCGCTGCCCGGCGATGACAACATCACCCGATGTTGCACGTTCGAGGCCGGCAATCATTCGCAGCGTCGTCGTTTTGCCGCAACCTGATGGCCCCAACAGGCACACCACCTCGCCAGCGTCGACCCGCAAGTCGGCATCGCGTACCGCTGTGAAGGCGCCAAACTGCTTCGTCAGCTTCTTGATCTCTATTGTCGACATGTCAGCGCTTCACAGTACCAAACGTCACACCACGCAGCAGATGGTCCTGCAGGAAGAAGGTGACAAGAAACACGGGGATCAGGAACAGGGTTTCAATGGCGGCCAGCAGCGTCCAGTCGGTACCGCGACCACCGGAAGACACCGCCTGGTTCATGGCCACCGGCACGGTACGCGTATCGGGACCGGACAGCAGCAGCGCGAAGAGAAACTCGTTCCACGTGAGAATGAGGCCGAAGACGAAGGTCGCGGCAAGCCCCGCGACCACCTGTGGCAACGCTATCTTGAAAAACACCCGGACGTCTGATGAGCCGTCAATGCGCGCTGCATCTTCAACATCCAGAGACAGCTCGTCAAAGAAACTCTTCATCATCCAGATGGTGAAAGCAAGGTTGAACGCGGTGTAGAGCAGAATGATGCCCGTGTAGGATCCCGAGAGACCCACGGCTCGAAACATCAGGATCACCGGGATGATCACGACGATGGCCGGCAGCATGCGCGTGGTGAGAATAATGAAGAGGTAGGTATCATTGCCCTTGAGCGGGTAACGCGAAAAGCCGAAGGCTGCCAGTGTCCCAATCACCAGGGCCAGAAGCACCGAGGACGAAGCAATGACAATCGAGTTGAAGAAGTAGCGATCGAACCCGGTCGGCTCGGGCGCACCGCCAACGGTCATCGACCGCTCGAACACCGACGTGAAGTTTTCCAAGGTGGGGGTAAAGACATACTGTTCTGGAATCAGGCCGAACAGGGAGGTGGGCGACAGGGTCGGTGGTACGGAAAGCGCCAGATCCTGCGGCTTGATCGCTGTAAAGATGATGAAGAGCACGGGCAGAAAGTAAATGAAGGAAATGATGGCAGCACCCAAGGTGCGGCCCCATCCGGCTTCGCCGACGCCACTGGCCTTTCGGAAACCCAGCGCTTCAAGAATTGAAGTCTTGTCAGCCATGTTCACGCTCCCTGGCTGCGCCGATTGGCGAGATAAAGATAAAGATTGGTCAGCACGATCACCATGAACAGCATGACATACGATATCGCGGCGCCTTCCGATGTCTTGTTCTGCTCGTTGGCGATGCGGATCAGATGATAGGAGATTGTCATCGTATCATTGCCGCCTTTGGTCAGCAGGATCACAAGGTCAGCAAGCTTGAAGGCTTCGATGGTGCGGAAAAGAAGCGCCAGCATCAGCAGACCGCGGATATAGGGGAAGGTGATGGTCCAGAACTGCCGCCATTTCGACACGCGGTCGATGGCGGCAGCCTCATAAAGATACTTGGGCACCGAGACGAGTCCCGCAAGGACCAGCAGCATTACGAATGGCGACCACATCCATGCATCCGCGAAGACGATGCCGGTGAAAGCGCCCAGCTTGGTGCTCATCAGGATGAACTGTTCGCCAGTGATCTTGTCCACCACATAGCTGAGAATGCCGAAGGTCGGGTCGTAGTAGTAGGTGAAGAACACGCCAGACGCGACAACCGACAGCATCATCGGCGTCAGAACCAGAATGAGCAGATATTTGCGCAACGGGAATTGCTTGGAGAACAGCATGGCAAGCAGGAAACCCACGATCATCTGCGCAGCCACGGTGAAAATCACGAACAATGCAGTATTGATGAGGGCCTTCCAATTGGCGCCAGCTGCAAGATCGCTGGTCAGTACCTTTGTATAGTTCGCAAGTCCCACAAACCGGATGGATTGCTGGTTGGACTGATAGGCGAAGAAAGACAGCCCCAAGGACCACAGTAGCGGGAAAATATTCATGACGAACAGTACAGCAATGGCGGGCGCGACCAGCAGACCACCATAATACTTGCGGCGATAGGCATTGATGGAGAAGGCGGCGGCGATCATCGCTGCCATGACGCCCGCAACCCAAAACGATACAGAAACCGGCAGGGCAAGAATTGCCACGACTGATACAAGCGCGCCCGCAAGAATGGCGAGTTTCCAATTGTCAGCGGAGATCCGCATGAGGGAGGGCGGCGAAACTGTCACAGTGGCTGAAGTCATCTGTTGATTCTTCCGGAGAGAAGAGAACGCGAGGGCCAGAAGGCCCTCGCGTGACGTCTTGCTTGGCTTATTGGATCAGACCACCACTCGTCAGAACCTCTTGCTGGAACTTGGCAATGTTGTCCAGCGTGGTCTTGGCGTCCTGCTTGCCGGTGATGGCAAGGTCGAACTGATCCTGCTGCTGCGTCAGAAGCTCGAAGAACTGCGGGACGTGCCAGACGTCCTTCTGCCAGTCGAGCTGTGGCGCCCATGCACGGTTCCACGGACGGTAGGTCACGTACTTGGGGTCCTCATAGACCGACTTCACCGCCGACTGGCCGCCGCCCGCCGCGAACTGGTGCTGAATGTCGTTCGACAGCCACCACTTCACGAATTCGACGGCTTCCTTGATCTGGGCGTCGGTCGTCCAGGTGGTCAGCACGAAGGGCTGGCCGCCGATGTTGGACGAGCGGATCATCTTGCCGTCCGGGCCCATGGTTCCCGGCATCTGGCCGAACACCAGCTTGTCGGAGACCTTGGAAGACTTCGGGTCGAGCGAAGCTTCGCCAAGGCCGATCCAGTTGATGTTCATCGCGACCTTGCCTTCGCGGAACAGCTCGTCGGACTTGAAGATGTCCATGGTGCCGGTCTTGGCGACGGGCGGCATGAACTCGAGCAGGCTCAGATACTTCTCAAGAGCCGCCACGGCTTCCGGCGAGTTGACCACGCCCTCGGCCTGGCCGGTCGGCGCCTGGGTTTCGTCCCAGATGTTGCCGCCCATCTGCCAGATGAAGCCGTTGATCTGCATCGACGAGAAGTCGTAGCCCTTGCCGGCCTGATAGGCGATTCCATAGAAATCGTCCTCGGCCGGGGCGCCAGCCAGCATTTCGCCCTTCTTGCGGCGGAAGAATTCGCCGACATTCCGGAAGTCGTCCCAGGTCATGGCGTCAAGCTCTTCGCCCGTGCAGGGCAGCTTCTTGCCGTATTTGGCCTGGAAGTTCTTCTGCTCTTCCTCGTGGCAGATGATGTCCTTGCGGGCGAAATTCACCAGCACGTCGGGGAATTGCGGGAAGCCGTAATAGTTTTCCGACTTGTAGGGATAGGTCGAATAGGCATTGAGCGGATTGGGATGCACGCTCATCAGGGTCTTCTTGAACTCCGGATCGGCGTCCAGAAGATCGTTGATCTTGCGGTAGTAGCCGCCTTCCACGAAGGCGCCGAGCCACTGCGAGTCGGAGACGATGAAGTTATACTTCTGCTCGCCCGAGGTCAGCGAGGCGTTGACGCGGGTGTAGAAGTCCGGCCACGGAATGAAGTCGACGTCGAGCTTCACGGTGTTGCCGGACTTCGGCTTGTACTGCTCGTCGAAGAACTTCTTCATGATGCGGGTTGGCGGCCAATCCGGCACCGCCATGGTCAGCGTCACTTCTTCCGCCACGGCATAGCTTGCCGCGCCGGTCAGTAGGGCAGCAGCAAGGCCAGCGGCCGCCGCAAAACCCTTTAGTTTCGTCATCACGGTCATGTTAGGTTTCCTCCCATGGTTAACCGTATCGCTTCAGGCCGCGCACGTCAGGTCATCACCTGACCGGTCGCTGCTCGGAAGATGTGGATCTTGTTCAAATCTATTGCCACAGGCATATCGTCGCCTGGCTTCAAACCAATTGCCGCCTGCTCTGGCAAGACCATCCGCAGCGTCTCTCCACCGGCCTCCACCGAAACGACCGTCACGTCGCCCAGAGGTTCCAGAAGGTGAACACGAGCCGGCACCGCGCTATCGTCCCTGGTCGCTGGCCGCAGGTCACTCGGCCGGATTCCGATCACAGCTGCTTCGCCAGCCACACCGGACACCAGCCGCCGCTGAGCCGCAAACTTTCCGAGCGGGGTATCAAGGCCGGCAAGGTCTGCGGTCAGGGTGGCCCTGATCATGTTCATGTGTGGCGAGCCGATCTTGCCGGCAACATAGGTGTTGGCGGGTTGATCATAGAGATCATCCGGCGTACCGCGCTGCACCACGGCACCATCGCGCATCACCGCGATCTCCTCGCCCATGGACAGGGCCTCGAGCTCGTCCGGCGTGGCATAAACGATGGTCATGCCAAACTGGCGATGCAGCCGCTTCAACTCAGCCCGCATGTCATGCCGAAGCTTGGCGTCGAGATTGGTAAGGGGTTCGTCAAGCAGAAGTATCTTCGGACGCCGGATCAACGAACGACCAAGCGCCACGCGCTGCTGCTCGCCACCAGACAGTGTGTTGGGCTTGCGCTCGAGGCGGTGCGACAACTTGAGCATCGTCGCGGTTTCCTTGACCCTTTTGTCGATCTCCTCGCGCGCAACCTTCTCCTCGCGCAGAGGATAGGCGAAGTTTTCGTAGACAGTGAGGTGCGGATAAAGCGCAAACGACTGGAACACCATAGACACGCCGCGTCCGGCAATCGGCGCCGCGGTCATGTCCCGTCCATGAATCTCCAGCTGGCCCGAATCGGTTGTCACAAGACCGGCGATCGTGCGGAGCGCGGTGGTCTTGCCGACGGAACTGGGCCCAAACAGCACGAAAAACCGACCTTCGGCA
>NZ_JBIIDX010000069.1:0-17163 GCF_044238155.1 Aestuariivirga sp.
CAAAGCCAAGGGCGAGCAGACCAAGCGGGACCTCGCCATCATCGCCTTGGCGCTCAAGCATCTCGGCGTCTACTGCCAACTTGCAGAATTGAGATCTAAGAACAGATCAAGCGATTCCAGCTTTGATACCCATACCATACGACGCTGCACGAACTATTCATCTACCTGATCTGATATTTCCCAAGAACCCGGCGAGTTTGTCTAACTCTTGCTCCTGCCGGGCCGCAAGATACCCCGCTCTCTCAAGTGAGCGTTGTTTCCAGATTTCGCTGTTTTCCAGAATGTCCGTGACAGCAGCGACCCAATCTTCAGTTGAATTCTTGTATGGACAAAGCAGCTTTGCGGCAGTACCGACTGCTTCTCGTATGGCAGGATAGCTGCTGCTCAAGACCGGCAGTCCCGAATACATCGCCTCAACGGGTGTCATGCCATAACCTTCCTCAAAGCTTGGAAATACAAGTAATCTCGATGATCGATAAGCCTTTCGCATATCGTCGACATACTCTACGAGCTCGACGTGCTTGCTTTTACTCTCTGGAATTGTCTCGAGAAGCTTAGAAAACGCCAAAAATGAATTTCCCCAGCCTCCCTTTAGAATGCGGAACTTCATTGAAGTTGGGCCTACCTCGATGATGTTCTTCATCAGCTGCGGATTTTTCCGGCTTTGCGGATTCACCATGAGCACATCGACCATCGAAAAGGATGATGGGTCGTTAGGCGCAGTGCCCCAGAACTTTGCATCCATAAGTGGGTGCAGCACAATTTTTTGACACTCATCTAACGGATCGATGAACCGCTTTGACCATTCAGAGTTTGTTATGATGAAATCTGGTTCAAAGAAAAGTGGACTTCCCAAAACCGCTGTCCACTTCATCCGACTTTGCTGCTGTGCAATTCTTGTAATCCCTGCCACAACTTTTTTTGTTGCATTCTCCCATCCTCCACTTTCCTTCAAGTAAATGTTTTTCAAGTTGGCGCAGACAATTCTGGATAGATCGTGATGGACGAGGCCAACGCTGACATCTAGGTTTTTGAGGCTGGCATACAACTCCCGGGCATGAAAGTAGTTTGGATCGTTGAAGGGATTGCCAATCAGAGCTATGTCTATTTCGTTATGCTTGGCCCATTTGATTGCTTTGTTGATAAAATCATAGTGATCAGCGAGTCGCTGATAGTCAGAATCAGTTCTTTTTCTCAGGACTTGCGCCCAGGTCGCGTAAGTCAGGTCATGAGATGAAACATAACGCTCGACTTCGATAGTCCCGTTGTCTCGATCCGAAGCCTCTGAAATTCCGCAGAATACTTTGACAATGAAACCTCTTCTCTTGAGTTCTCCCGCCAAGCGAAAATGATACTGCTCGGCTCCCCCCCACATTGGAAGCCAGAATGGGCAGATCAGGCCAATTGTTGGAAGCTGCATTTCCTGATTCATTGAATAACCTTTAACAGGGTGACAATAACAGTTGTAACACACCGTAAAACACAACTGATCTCACTACCGTTCTGAACTTGGCGCATATAAGTCTGCGCTTGAGCGGTGCTGTCTTTAGCCGCCGTATACGAGATGCCGACCTGCCGAATTCCAGCAGCTTGCTGTGCGATATCATCCGAAGCCTTGCAGCGTGGTTGTCCCTCTCAAATCTAAACAAACTGAGCACTCGAAAAGCGCTTTGGCCTAGAGGGGATCTATAGTGCTTTTGTGAAATTTGCGAAGCAACATGACCTCAGCTCGACAATCTGCCACCTAAAGTGTCGCCCGGCGCTCTTCGCTATATGGCCGAGACTTTGAAACAGCTCTGAAGTGGTACAAGCGATTGCCAGCAGGCCATGGCGCAATGTCAAAAGTTCCCCTCATAGTTTACAGAGTTGAAATAACCCTGCCGCTAGATGTCATGGATGTCCAATCATCCAAAGCTATCGATCATGGCAGCCTGTATTGGATTTGCCGTAATGGCCTCAACTTCCTTCGCAGGCAATGGTCATGGTCAGTCAAGCAAATGGACCGAAGAGAGTCTTGGTTCAGCAGAAACAACCCCGACCATCTCAGATCGCATTATCTTACCTTTTTACGACAGCTCATCAGCAGCGTTCGTAACGTTGCGCAGCGCAATAGCGAACCACGAGGGAAAACTGGTCGAACAACCCAGTGACTTGGTACGGATCATTACAAAAGCGGCTGCCTTCGAAATTTTTTCATCGGCGCTTGAGGCAGGATTGTTCGTTGCATTTTATGGTGGCGCTGCCTCCACACTCGGTGGTGTCTTCATTCTGAGCTTGACGACATCAACGGTTGTCTATGTTGCGCATGAGTATTTCTGGAATTACTTCACGCCTCCAGGCACGTCGCCAACTGATCCCGAACTGATCGTAGCAAAAAGCGCGACCTATCGTGCCATAAGCATCTTGCGAAGTTTCGCGATCGGTAATGCCCTCGGGGGTACCGGTGACGCGTCAACCGCTGCGTCGTTTTCGATTGTCCTCGCGGCTCTCGATACAGTTCTCTATGGAACGGTCGAGTATTCTATTGAACGGCTATTCAGCAAGCAGCACCCCGCAGTCGGTACAGGGACCGAACTTCCCACTCCAGCTGACAAATCGGGCAATTCAGGAGCTTTCTGAAACGCGAACTGTTGTTGAGCAAGTGGTTTTGAGCTGCAGTCTTGACACTAATCCAATCACCGTTATATTCCACTGAATATTACGGAGTTAAACCAGATACCTGATCTTGTAGGCCCCCGATGACTTGTCGCAGCCGAAAAGTATTCTGCAGCAGACTGTTCCTTGTGCTGGGACTGATCCTCTGGAGCGTCGTCTGTTCACAACAGGCTCTCGCCTCCGAAAGACTGACGGTCTTCGCTGCCGCAAGCCTCAAGAACGTGCTTGATTCGATTGCCGTCTCTTGGACGACGAAAACAGGTGAACAAATCGTCAATGTCTATGGAGCCAGTTCGGCATTGGCCAAGCAGATTGAGGCAGGGGCACCCGCAGATGTCTATGTTTCGGCTGATCAGGATTGGATGGGTTATCTTGCGGAGCGAAACCTCGTTAGGGCTGACAGCATCGCTCGTCTCCTCGGAAACGTTCTGGTTCTTGTGGCGCCGGCGGACTCTGTAGAGACGACAACTATAGTGCCCGGCTTCGATCTCTCAGGATTTCTTGACGGTGGATGGCTTGCCATGGCCGAGGTTAATTCAGTTCCTGCCGGCAGATATGGCAAGCAAGCGCTCGAAAACCTTCAGGTTTGGGACAGTGTAAAAAGCAGGGTTGCACAGGCAGAGAACGTCCGAGCTGCACTCATGCTTGTTGCGGCGGGCGAAGCAGCAGCCGGAATTGTATACCAAACTGACGCGCTGGCCGAGCCAAGGGTGCGTGTGATCGGCATTTTCCCGGATAACTCCCATTCGCCTATTATCTATCCGGTTGCAGTCGTTCGGTCGTCAAAAAATCCTAAAAGTATGGAATTCGCAAACTATCTGCAGTCAACCGAGGCTAGGTTGATTTTTGAAGCCAATGGTTTTCGCGTACTTGCTGAACAATAAGATCAAAGAGAAATGGTCCAAGTATCCAGCAAGCCCAAGCTGGCTTGGCAGAATCGTACTCCCGCGTTGCCTTGTGGAAGGCCCTGCCCACTTTTCAAGACCCTGCTCAGGTCCGGTCCCAGCGTGCCGTTGCGTCATCGTCGCTGTGCTTGGCATCCACCCAGCTTTCACCTGAACTGCCTTCCTCAAGTTTCCAGAACGGAGCCTTGGTCTTGAGCCAGTCCATGAGAAAACTACAGGCATCAAAGGCTGCAGCGCGGTGGGCTGATGCTGTGATCACCAGCACGATGTCATCGCCCGCTTGAAGCCGCCCATAGCGGTGCACGATGAGCGAAGCCTCAATTGGCCAGCGCCGCAAGGCCTCCGCCTCGATTGCCGCGAGCGATTTTTCGGTCATGCCAGGATAGTGTTCCAGTGTCATGGCGCTGACTTCTCTGCCCTCTGACACCTCACGCACGGAGCCAATGAACATGACTGTTGCTCCGATGGCCTGACGTCCCTGACGGAGTGCGGCGAGTTCTTTTGCCGGATCGAAAGCTTCCTTCTGAACGCGGATCATGACGATAACATGCGCCTGCTGGGATGAATATTCAATTGCCTGAAGCCGGCTGTGCCGGGTCGGCTTCTTTGCCCGCTGTCCGGGAGATGGCAGGTGAAGCCCACTTGCCGGCTACGCTCACGGCAATGGGTTGGATTGATCCGTCAGTTGTCGTCAATGTCATGCTCAAGTCAACGGCACGCCGAAGAAGATCAGAAAACCCCGATACATTAATTGTCGCCGAACCCGCCGACATGACGAGGGAACCAACCGACGCCACTCCGTCTGCAATTGAAACCTGACCAACAAGAGATGTGAAGGCAGTTGCCCCAGCCTCTGGTCCCCATCCAACCGCCGGGCTTCTGGCGGCCGCTGCAAGCAGCGCAGGCAAGTCGCTTCCTGTGATCTCTCCCGGGCTGATTGACGCCTGTGCCTCACCCTTGAGTGTTCCGATCATTTCTTCCTGGGTCGTGCCCGAAGCGCTGAGACTTGCCGAGATGTCGCCAATGCCGCTTAGCCTCGTCAGGCCAAAGATCGCCGTCAGAACGGAATGGACTTCGGCGCCCTTGGCTTCGATCGAGCTCGTCAACTGGGGAGGTAAAACCGCTGTGTCGATCGTCGCGCTGCCGGTAAGGCTTCCCCCATTCGTTACTTGACACCGGGCAGACATGCTTAACTTTCCATCCGCTAGTTTCAGCACAAGTTGCGCCTCTGACATTGATAAGACTCCATAACGTGCGGCTCTTGCAGCCATGGTCATATCGGCGTCAAAATTGCGCAGCAGGACGAAGGGAATTTGATTGCGGCCCCACTCACCAGGCGAGGCCCCTGCAGCGGGCACGAGAAGATCGAGTGGTAAGGTGTCGAAAGCCAGCTTGGCCTGGATCCGTGGTCTTACCCCACGCAAATCGACGGCCAGATCGCCCTTTGCGGCAAAACTGCCGGTTGTCAGGTTTGCCGTCCGGAGCGCAAATGCGCGGCCGGCAGTGTCAAGCGCGCCATCAATGGAGGTGGGAGCGGAACTGTCACCAAGACCCAGAAATTGCAGGAGCCGCGTGCCTGATGCGCTGACAGGGCCTGACAGGCTCAGAACCCTAGCCGTAGACAGGCGCCCGCTGAAAGTAAGCGATGTACTCTCACCGGCAAGCGCGAGATCCAGCGGTGAACCATCTTGATTTACACGGGTGATCGACTTCAGGCTTGCGTTGAGTCGCATGACCTGAGCGTCAACAACGACCGAGCCATCGAAGCTCAGGCTGCCATCAGGTTGGATCTCCAAGAGCCCCTCCAGGCGATCGAGTGCAAGGGACTGATTGTTTCTCGCGTCGAAGTAGCGCAGTGAGGCGCGTTCGAGCGTGATCGTGATTGCCTGAGTCAAGATGCCTGGTGGCATCTCCCAGCTCGCCTGGCCGCGTTCATCGATCAGTAACGCAATCTCTGCATCACGCAGGGTCATGCTGGAAAAATCCGGTTGACGTGACAGAAGCTGATGCAGGGAGACCGGTACTACAACCGACTTGGCGGATATGAAACTATCTGCGCTTTCTCCCGGCACGGACAGTTTCACGTCCTCAAGGCGAATGGACAGTGGTGACATGTCAAGATGGCTGCCACCCGCCACCGAGACACCACGGCCCATGGATTGACTGGCAAAGTCGCCGACGCGGCCTGCAACCCAATAGGGTGCGATAACCACATAAGCTGTCACCAGCAATACGAAGACGATAACTGCGGCACCGCCGGCAAGCACTTGTCGTTCGCGCATCATCAACTCCGGGACTTCTATCCTGCCGTTTGCGGCATGCTTACAGCATCAATGGACCAAACCAAGCGGAGCAGTCTAGAGCAAGAACCGACCCGAGTGAAACAGTGCCGTTCGGCCGCAGCGCTGCTGATCGCGGCAAACCGGACGCCTGCCGCCACCGGACCCCGGAGGACCGAGGCAATCCGCGCGGCGGCGGTGTCGGATGGTTCAACCAGGCCCCAGCCCGCTGCTCGCCATCTTCCTGGCTAAGCCGCGAAATTCCTCCGGCCAGTTCTTGCTCTGGCGCCTGCGAGCAAAAAGTTGAGCCCAAGCTGTCCGCGGCTCGATTTCTTCCCTGTCTTCCGGGATTTCCCCCGATCAAACGATGAGCTAAGGAAGGCTGGCTGAAGGAGTGCCCCCATGTCTGATCGTCCTCTATGGATCCCCAGCCCGGAACGTGTGGCTCAGTCCAATCTCTGGCGTTTCATGGAGCCTCGGGGTTTCCAGTCCTTTGACGAGGTTCTCCGACATTCGATTGATCAGCCTGAAGTGTTCTGGCGGGACCTTTGGGATTTCTGCAAGGTTAAGGCGGAGCGCCGCGGCACAGATGTGCTTGTCAATGAGACAAGAATGCCAGGTGCCAAGTTCTTTCCGGATGCACGTCTCAACTACGCCGAGAATTTGCTGCGCAAGTCAGATGAAACGGATGCACTTGTTTTTCGCGGAGAAGACAAGGTCGCCCGACGCATGAGCTGGGGCGAGCTCGGTCAGGCCGTGGCAAGGCTTCATCGCGCCTTGGTTGCGCGAGGCATTGGGCCTGGTGACCGCATCTGCGCCATTGTGCCCAACATGCCGGAGGCCATCATATGCTTTCTAGCCGCCGCCTCGCTCGGTGCCATCTGGTCATCTTGCTCGCCAGACTTTGGCGAGCGCGGCATCCTTGATCGCTTTGGCCAAATCGGCCCGAAGCTTCTGGTGACCAGTGATGGATATTTCTATGCAGGCAAGACGATTGACCTTGCCGAAAAGGTTCGCAATGTTCTGAATGATCTTCCAAGCGTCCACACAACGCTTGTCATAAATTATGCAGGAAACGCTGATCGCGTCGCCGCCGAGCTGCCTCATGGCGAGACGCTTGCGCATTTTTCAGCATCACATAGCGATGCGCCAATCAGTTTTGCCCAGCTTCCGTTCGATCACCCGCTTTACATCCTGTATTCCTCGGGCACCACTGGAATACCAAAATGCATCGTGCATTCAGCAGGTGGAATTCTGCTCAAGCATCTGTGTGAACACGTTCTAAACACGGATACGCGGTCAACTGATCGACTTTTCTACTTCTCGACGTGTGGCTGGATGATGTGGAACTGGCTTGTTTCAGGTCTCGCGGCTGGCGCCACGCTGCTTCTGTACGATGGATCACCCTTTCACCCCTCTGAACGCGCACTGTTTGACTATGCGGATGAGGAGGGCATCACGATCTTCGGAACCTCGGCCAAATACATCGATGCGGTCAAGAAGAGCGGCATGCTGCCGCGCAATACTCACAAGCTCACGGCTCTGCGAAGCATTCTCTCTACGGGATCGCCGCTGAGTGCGGAAAGCTTTGACTTTGTCTATTCAGGCATCAAGGCCGACGTTCAATTAGCATCTATCTCGGGCGGAACAGATATCTGTGGCTGTTTTGTTGGGGGCAATCCGCTATCGCCTGTATGGCGTAGTGAAATTCAGGGGGCCATGCTGGGCATGGCGGTTGACGTGTTTGATGAGGCCGGCAAACCCCTGCGTGGCCAGAAGGGCGAGTTGGTCTGCACCAAGCCCTTCCCGTCCATGCCGGTGATGTTCTGGAACGACCCGGATGGCGCGAAGTACCATAATGCTTATTTTGGGCGTTTTCCGAATGTTTGGTGCCATGGTGATTTTGCGGAGCTCACGCCCCATGGCGGCATGATTATTCATGGCCGTTCGGATGCCACCCTCAATCCCGGCGGGGTTCGTATAGGAACGGCTGAACTTTATGCTCAAGTCGAGCAGATACCTGAGGTGATCGAGGCGCTGGCCATCGGACAGGACTGGGATAATGACGTACGTGTTGTGCTGTTCGTAAGGCTGCGGACAGGTGTGCTGCTGGATGATGAATTGATTGGCAAGATAAAGACACAGATCCGGCATGGTGCATCGCCGCGACATGTACCGGCGCGAATCGTATCAGTCTCGGATATTCCACGCACCAAGTCTGGAAAGATCACCGAACTCGCGGTTCGTGACGTAGTGCACGGCCGCGCCGTGAAGAACCAGGAGGCGCTGGCCAATCCGGAGGCGCTTGATCTTTTTCGTGATGTGCCAGAACTCAGGACGTGATGTGCGGTTCGTGCAGTGTACGTGCGAGTAGAATGACTGGAAGAAGCCCGACGACAACAATCGTGAGTGCGGGAAGTGCGCTCTCTTCCAGCTGGTCGAGTGACGCCAGCATGAATACTGTGGTTGCCAGGGTCTCGAAGTCGAAAGGCCGGAGAATGAGTGTTGCAGGCAATTCTTTCATGCAGTCGACAAAGACGAGCAGGGCAGCTGAAACCAACGCTGGCCGCAGCAACGGCAGGTGAACTTCTAGGAAGGCGCGGATTGGCCCCCGGCCAAGGGTTCGCGCAGCAGCGGCAACATTGGGCGTTACCTTTTGGAGGCCCGTTTCAATCGCGCCAAAAGACACGGCGAGGAATCGAACCACATAGGCGAACACCACGGCAGCGATCGAGCCGGACAGCAACAGCCCAGTCGAGAACCCAAACTGTTCCCGCAGGAATGAATCGAGCGTGTTGTCGAAAGCCGCAAGGGGAATAAGTACGCCAATTCCGAGTACAGTGCCAGGTATGGCATACCCGAGGGCGGCGAGCCGGATCACCCGTCTCGTGAAGCCCTTGCGCATGATGCGGTTTGCATAGCCGAGGATCAGTCCCAGCACCACCGCCACGGCCGCGGCGAGGGCCGCCAGCAGCAGGGAGTGAGACACGGCATTGAGATAGGCAGTGGACAGCGCATCTTGCCACCGACTTGCGGCAAAGTTCAGCAGTACGAGCGCTGGCACCACGAATCCAATCACAATGGGCAGGCCACACGCCAGCACCGCCAGGGCTCTCTGCCAGCCATTCAGTCGAATCCTGTCTGGCTGACGCGGGCGCTGGGCTGGCAGTACGAAGGACTGTTTTCGCCGTGCCGTGCGCTCGAACCAGACCAGCATGAAAATGAACAGGAGCATGACAGCAGAAATCTGAGCCGCGCCCCCAAGGTTGCCCTGCGAGAGCCACGTCGTATAGACGCCGAGTGTCAGGGTCCGGACCCCGAAGAACCCTGCCGCACCAATGTCGTTGAGGCATTCCATCAGCGCAAGCGACACGCCGACGGCAATGCCAGGCCGTGCCAGAGGCAATGCGACGGCGCGGAAGGCACCCCAAGGTGTCCGGCCCAGAGCGCGGGCCACTTCGAGCTGAGTGGCGGGCTGGCGAATGAAGCTCGCCCGCGCCGTGAGGAAGACATAAGGGTAGAGGACCATGGAGAGAATGAACACCGCCCCGCCCAGCGATCGGATCTCCGGGAACCAGTAGTCTGCCGGGCTTGTCCAGCCAAACAGCTCACGCAGCCAGGATTGCAATGGGCCAGCATAGCTCAGAAAGTCGACATAGGCGTAGGCGACGATGTAGCCGGGCATGGCAAGTGGCAGCAATGATGCCCAGAGAAACAATGGTCTCAGTGGAAACCGGCACATGGTGACAAGCCAGGCAACACCTGTACCGACCACGAACGTGATGAGGCCAACACCGAGCAGGAGCAGGACTGTGCGCAGCACATAGCCGGGCAGCACGGTTTCGATGAGATGCGGCCAGATGTTTTCGGTGGGTGCGAAAGCCAGAAGGATGATCGTAATCACTGGCAAGGCCAGTGCCAGTCCGGTCACCAGTGCCGCCAGGCTGAGCAGCCGTTCGCCGATGGGGCGTGGTGTGCCCCTCATGATGGCTCCAGAACCAGTGCTGCTCATGCTGTGCCTAATCGGCCAGAACGCGGGGGGTTGGAAAGGTGATGTCAGCGAGCGTGCCTTTGCCAGGCTCGCTCGACAATGTAAGACTGGCGCGGTTGGCCTCGACCAGTGCTTTTGTCAGTGGCAGCCCAAGTCCCGTGCCCTGAGCTGCGCGGCCCTCGGTGGCCACCCTAACAAAGGGCTCGAGAGCTCCCTTCAGCTGGTCTTCGTTCATCCCGATGCCCGTGTCTCTTACACGGAGGGTCAGTTCGCCAGTTGACTGGAGTTGTGCCGAGATGACCACCTGCCCGCCAGGATCGGTGAACTTGATGGCGTTCGACAACAGATTTATCATGACTTGACGCATCGACCGGAGATCAGCCACGACACTCGGCAGATCCTCAGGCATTGACTTCCGCAGCAGCACCCGCGACCCAGTTGCCTCTTCCTGCAACAACTTTACCGCATACTCGGCGACGTCGCCAAGGTTCACGGCAGTAAAGTTAAGCTCAAGCCTGCCGGCCTCGACTTTTGAAAGATCAAGCAGGTCGTCGATCAGTGAGAGGAGATGTGCTCCACTTGCGTGTATGTCCTGCACGTAGCCACGGTATTTCTCATTGCCGATCTCTCCAAAGCGGCCAAGCCGCATCACTTCGGAAAAGCCCATGATGGCGTTGAGCGGCGTCCGCAGTTCATGGCTGACGCTGGCAAGAAATTCCGACTTCTGGCGGCTTGTAGCCTCTGCGCGCTCCTTGGCCTCCCGCAGCTCTTCCTCTGTCTTTTTCCATTGAGTGATATCACGGACCACAGCACAGAAAGCCGCCTGGGAACGTGGCGCCTCGAGCTTGCCGATAGTCAGGAACAGCGGCACCTTGCCACCCTGCCTCACCTTTGCGATCACTTCGCGGCCATCATTGAAGACGGCAGCCAGGCCGGGGCCTTGCAGGGCGGCCAGATAGTCCCGGACGACGCTGCCGCTCTCTGGCGTCAGAAGCTCAGCAAAGGGCCTGCCGGCCACGTCTGCGATGCGGTAGCCAAAAATTGCTTCCGCACCGGCGCTGAAGGTATGAATGCGGGCCTCAGCATCGAGCGTGATGATGCCATCGGCGGCCGTGTCCAGAATGGCGCGTAGCTCCTGGTCGGCTTCTGATGCCTGAGGTCTGGACGGCAAGGGAATGACGGTGGCTGACGGCCGTGGTGCCTTTTCCTCGGCCGGTGTTTCGGCCTTCGCCAAAACGAATTGCCGTGCCGGCCCGCCGACCCAAGGGATGATGCTCATCTGGACGCCGGCTTCAACCTTTTCGCCGCTGGTCGTGAGGAACTCACATCGCGGGATCGATTGGCCCAGCTGGGCAAAGCGGCCAGCCAGGCCCTCGTCATTGATGACGTCTTCGCCACAGCCATAACCGAATAGCTGGGCCGCAGCCGGATTTGCGAAGCACAACTCGCCGTCCTTGGCGACCAGCACGGCTTCACTGCGGTGATCGAGGGGCAAACGTACCTGTTCGGGGATAGCGGGCATCGTGCGGCGCAACTGTTTTTCCACAGGCGCTGTCACCTGTTTCGGCGTTGTGGGTGTGTCACGCTCAAGCCCTTCCTGCAGGGTCTTTCCCAGATTCTCGAACGCGGCCGCATCGGCTGGCGAAAGAGCATTGCCCGGGCGAGGCGCCTCCGTCTGTGCAGCGTCCGGCCGTGGGCCAGCATCCTGTCCGCCACCAGCATATTTCAGTTCAAGGGCGCGCCGCTCCGTGACATCGTCCAGAAGCAGCAGCGCGTAGGCCGCAGTTTCGTCAGGGCGGTTAAGCCGCCGGGCGGTGATGCGGATGTCGCGCGCACCCAGACGTACTTGCAGAGCCTTGTTGACTACGATTGTTCCAGCTGCTGCGAGCCTCGCAAGCAGTTCTTCAGCAGGGTCCTTGCCTCCAAGCAACCCGGCAAGGCTTGCCCTTTGCCCGGCATTGAGCAGAACAAGCGCTGCGGCATTAAGGTGTCGGATTGCGCCGTCGGCACCGGCCAGCATGGCGGCTGATGGCAAAAGGTCGAACGCGGCCATGATGTCAGCGGAGACCTTGCCGTTTTCGGTAGATGCCGAGGCCTGCGCTACAACGAGAACACCGGGCCGGCCATCTGCCAGCGCGTGGATCATGCAACGGCAGGCCAGTGCCGACGCGGCGCCCGTGGAGGGGAAATGCAGCAGGGCGGGTTCAACCTGTCCACGCTGGAGGCGCTTTGACAGGCCAATCACTTGCGCCACCCCGGGTTCAAGCACGTCAAACGGGCGATCGATGAGGTCAAACAGCGTGCCTCCATCGAAATAGGCGATGCCAGCTGCATTGGCCCAGACGATACGTGCCCGGACGCCATCCCACAGCCAGGCAGCCTCCGGGACGTCCCTCAGATCCTCCAAAGTCGGTGTCGCGAGGTCGGCCAAACCGCTACCTTTCCATCTGCCACCTTGCGTTTACGAAGGCTTAACCAAGAAATAGACGATAACGCCCTCTGCCGTCCATCCTTCCTGCTCGCAAAGGCGGCCAGAGCGACATGGTGCGTCGCAACAAATTATTGCATCGCACAATATATGCAGCTAATATCCGCTTCAGATTGAAATTTTGACCAGCGGACCAGCAAAGAGGAGATCATGCGATGACGGTCAAGAAGGCAAAATCGGGGGCAGCTGGAAGCCAGGTCAAGGCTATCGCCCCCGCTGCCGACAAGGTGACGAGTTTCGCGCAAACCACTGTGGATCAGGCTCAGGCTGCCTTCGAAAAGGTGAATGAACTGGCCCATGGCAATGTCCAGATGATGGACGCGGCGGCGAATGCCTACAAGAACCGCCTGACGGATATACAGCTCAAGGCGATGGAATTTGCGCAGGTCAACGTCAACACTGGCTTTGCATTTGTCCGAGAGCTATTTTCCGTCCGCGACGGTGGCGAGGCGATCTTGCTGCAGCAGGATTTCCTGAAGGCACAGGCCGAAATCCTGCAGATGCAGGTCAAGGAGCTCAATGACTTGTCGGTGGCGCTCGCCCGCGAAACGTTGAAGCCGGTCCAGGACTCAGTAACAAAATCGGTTGCGACCCTGTCCCGGGGGATTTCGGCCTGATCCGACAGGAAGCAGGAGGGCCCTCGGTCTGCCGTGCGCCAGGGCTCGTCTTGTTCGCTTGAATTCGGCTCCGACTGGAGCTAGGAACCCGTTTCTTGGGAAGCCGCCTTAGCTCAGTTGGTTAGAGCACTAGATTGTGGATCTAGGGGTCCCCCGTTCGAGCCGGGGAGGCGGTACCATTTAAAAACTACTGTAGTGATTCATTGAAATCAAAAGTGGATCGACGGTTTTCGCTGGCGTATCAATGCCCGAGCTGTGACCTTTCAGTAGGCCGTCTATCCGGATCGGACGGAGGAACTGTTCTTGTAACAAGACGGTATCTTTCCAAGAGGTCCGAATAAACATCCACGAGAATCCACGATTGACGCGTTTTGGTCGAGAGTAGGTCGTTCTGGAGGTGCTGAGCGGGCAGACGCCGGAGGTCGCCGCGCGAGACATAGAGCTTCTGCCCGCGAATCGTGCGCAAATGAATCCGCCACTTCAAGACTAAAGGCATGGACAGTCTCAAGGACCGCTCCGCAAGCCGACCCAAGAGGAGCCCGTGCGGGCTTGGACTTCGTCCATGTCGCCATCAACAACAACTCCCGCATCAGCTTCGGCGAGTTCAAGCCTGATGAGAAATCCCCCGGAGCCATTTCCTTTCTCAAGGCCGCTGTCGCATACGACAACGGCCTCGGCGTCACCATGACCGGGTGATGGCCAACAATGGCTCCTGCTACAAATTCCGTGATTTCGCGAAAGCCTGCAGGCGCCTCAACGTTCGCCAAGTCAGGAGCAGACCCCATACGCCCAAAACCAAAGGAAAAGCCCAACCCTTCATCCAAACCGCCCTGCGAGAATGGGCTTATGCGAGGACCTGTTCCAACTCCGACGAGCACTCTTCCTAATTGCCCTCATGGCTCCACACACATGTTTGGCACAGACCTCACGGCAGTCTTTTGAGGCTCCGCATCTAGCTGCCCGACTCTGCATGGCGGGTCGGGAACGTGGCGAACTCTCCTTGGAAGCGTTGTCCCAAGACGCGATAGAGCTTGGTCCGGTCATTGCGGCGATTTGCGAGATGGTCCCCGCACACACTGGATAGAGCACGGAGCGTGAAGGCAGAGTCAAGCGTTGCCGATTTCGCTACCCACGTCATCGCCAAGGCCGCCTGCACAATAAATTTCAGCCCGGACCACCGTTGGGGTCAGCTCAGACTGACGTCATCAGGCCATAGATCTAACTCTAGTTGTACAATATTGTGACCCAACAATTCAAATATAATGAGGTCTTTATTGGTCATCTGTTCCATCAAGTCTTCATTTCAGTCGGACATTGAAAAGGTTCGAAGGAAAGTGTTACTCAGCGACCAAGGCAATAAACCGTTGCCATACAGGAGGGTTGAATGAGCGCGCAGATGAGAACCGAAACCGACAGTCTTGGTGCAGTCCAAGTTCCGGCAGACAAGCTGTGGGGCGCGCAGACCCAGCGGTCGTTGCAGCATTTCAGCATTGGCAAGGATCTAATGCCGCGCGAAATGATTGGTGCCTATGCAATCCTGAAGAAAGGCGCCGCTATTGCGAACCATAAGGGTGGCCGCCTGCAGGACCAGCAATACAAGCTCATCGTTCAGGTTTGCGATGAGATACTGGCGGGTCAGCACCAGGACATGTTTCCTCTCCACGTGTGGATGACCGGCAGTGGCACGCAGTTCAACATGAATGTCAACGAGGTGATTTCGAACCGTTGCTGCCAGCTTGCAGGCACGCCCCTCGGCAGCAAGGCCCCGGTTCATCCGAATGATCACGTCAACATGGCGCAGTCATCCAACGACTCGTTCCCCTCAGCAATGTACATCGCGTCTGCCATCGCAACGACCAAGAATCTTCTTCCAGCGGTGACCGCTCTGCGCGACTCGATTGCGAAAAAGGCAACTGAGTGGAAGGATATTGTGAAGATCGGGCGTACGCACATGCAGGATGCAACCCCGCTGACCCTTGGTCAGGAATGGTCTGGCTATGCAGGCATGCTGACCGACAATCTCGACGATGTGAATTCGTCACTGAAATCGGTCTATAAGCTTGCGCTTGGCGGTACGGCTGTTGGCACAGGTCTCAACTCGGCGCCTGGGTTTGCTGAAGCTGCGGCGCAAGAAATTGCCACGCTGACCGGACTGCCCTTCGTGACTGCGCCGAACAAGTTCACCGTTCAGGGTGCACATAATGCTCTTGTTGCGCTTTCGGGAGCGATGAAGACGCTGGCGACGTCGCTTTACAAGATCGCCAACGATATTCGGCTCATGTCCTGTGGCCCGCGTGCGGGCTTTGCCGAACTTTCAATTCCCGCCAACGAACCGGGTTCTTCCATCATGCCGGGCAAGGTCAACCCGACCCAGTGCGAAGCCATGGCAATGGTGGCTGTCCAGGTCATGGCCAATGACATGGCCGTGAGCTTCGGTGGCGCGAGTGGCTATCTGGAGATGAACGTTTACAAACCGCTCATCATATACAATATCACGCATTCGATCTCGCTGATGACTGACAGCTGCACCAACTTCCGTACCTTCCTTGTGGAGGGCACGAAACCCAACCTCAAGCAAATAGGCCAGTTCGTCGAACGATCGCTGATGCTGGTCACTGCATTGTCACCGGTCATTGGCTACGACAAGGCATCAAAAATTGCCCATTATGCCCTCGATAATGACCTGACGCTGAAGGACGCGGCTCTGAAACTGGGCTTTGTCACCGAGGCGGAGTTCGACAAGGTGGTCGATCCCCGGAAAATGGTGTCCTGCTATGTCGCCTGATCATCATCGCGCTGGTTCAGGCGAAGCAGCCCATGGCCGGTTCGCACTTGCCGACCAGGTTGGTCCGCGCTTTTCTGCCGACTGGAAGAGTGCTGATCACCGTGCGCGGCGTCTGGTCTCGGAATTCATCGGCACCTTTGGGCTGACCTTTGTCCTGTCTGGCGGCGCGGCAATTCTGGCCAGCCACGGCGGTGCGCAGCTGGCAAGTTTCCAATACGCATTCACCCTGTCTGCGGTGGCAGCATTGTGGCTCGTGGCGGCCGTCTATTGTCTGGGTGACATCTCTGCTCACTTCAACCCGGCAATGACCGTTGCATTCACCTTGCGTGGCGACATGGGCTGGCCCATGGCCATAGCCTATGTGTTTGTGCAGCTGTTCGCTGCAGCTGCCGGTTCCCTGGTTGCGGCGGCGCTTTTCGGCTATGGTGGCAACCTCGCGGCAACCATGCCCCAGCCTGGCGAATACTGGCAGGCTGTGGTGTTTGAGGGCATTCTCACCTTCGGAATGGTGCTGGTTGTTCTCAGCATGGCCAACGGACCGAAGCTTGTTGGACCCTTCGTGCCGCTCGCTGTTGGAGCCTATGTAATGGCCGCCGGTACCATGGGCGGACCCTATGACGGTGCCGCATTCAATCCCGCACGTGCCTTCGGCCCTGACTTCGCCAGAGGAGACCTGTCAACCTACTGGGTTTATCCCGTGGGTTCGCTGCTTGGCGTGATTGGTGCTGTCCTGACGGCGCGTTTCCTCAGGGGACCAGCCAAGGCGCAGGAGGCAGCTGCCGCGATGGGAGCGCCACTCGACAGGGACTAATCATTGGATTTTGATCCAATTTACGGAGCGCTTGAAGCGCCTTTGGCCCTGTCGCAGTATTTGCCTGCGGGATTGGGATGGGTTTCTGACTGTGACATGAGGTAGGATGCGGTTCTGCGGCAAATCGATACGACCTTGGATCGCCCAGAACTGGGGCATTAGCACCAGTCAGAGAACGCGAGGCCTTCTTTGTGGCTTACTCCTGGCCAGTGGAGCAAGCTTCGGCTCGATCGACAAGGTTCAAGCAGCCGATCTCCCCGCTCTGGAGATTGATCCGATCCGCGCTGCCTTTTTTGACGACGCAACTTTTACGCTCCACATGCGGAGCTATCTCTTCGACATGTACAACAATGGGGATAGCAACCCAGCAGCATGGGCGATCGGCGGTTGGGTCGGCTATGAGACCGGATGGATCGGCGATATCCTCAAATTTGGAGCTGTCGGCTATACCTCCCAGCCCTTATGGGCACCGGCTGACCGGCCAGGCTCGCTCCTTTTGCTGCCGGATCAGGACGGTTTTTCGGTCCTGGGCCAAGCCTATGCGGCCCTTCGCTACGAAGACCAAGTGCTGACCTTTTACCGCCAGTTGGTAGATCAGCCGGAGGTAAACCCGCATGATAACCGCATGGTGC
>NZ_JBIIDX010000070.1:0-16907 GCF_044238155.1 Aestuariivirga sp.
ATTGCGATTCTTGGCAGAGACTGACAATGATCTTCACAATTTCAACGACGCAATCGTTCCTCCCATCACAATAAACAAGTTCAGAGTCGCTCAAGGCTACGTTCACCATTCATTTGACGCTTACATGCCGGAGTCATGCATGCCCTACGCCGGCGACCTAATTTTTCCTGTCTCCCTCAAGCAAGGGAGACATAAATTCTACCTGAGGATAAGCCATAATGGTTCTGAGCGCAGCTGATTCGAGTGCCTGCCGCTCAGCATGATCCGCAACCAGCCTTTCACATGTTGTGAGCAGTGAATCATAAGGCACCGCTTTTAGACCAGACAGAAACCGCCGCTCGACAAGGGTATTGGGTCCCAGTTCAGTCACAACCGCCTTTGCGTTCGTCATCAGATAAAAGACGCGAATAATCTCAAAATTCCGCTGATCAAAATACTGCATGTTGAGCACCACCTTGGAACGGGCGATGAGATCATCACGCGCCTTTCCGTATACACCAAGCAGTGCCACAACTTTCATTCCACGCGCTTGGATATCCTGAAGGACTGCAAGACGCCTCTTATTGCGGCTGCCATAGAATAGAACGTCAATGTCAAGTGAAGGTGACTTAGGAATAACCGCTAGTTCCGGCTGATAGCCAACCCTCAGAAGGCGCGCATCCCTAGCACCAAGCATTGTGAGCGTATTGACATTCTTCGCGTTATAGTCCCACACGCGAAATTGCTTTGCATAGGCTACCACTCGCCTCGACCATTTGATGTTGTTCTGGGAAAAAAGTGGCTCGGTGTTCAGAAAAATAGACGAGGCTGGAAAGTCCAGATTCACGCCGTCAGGAATCAGATGGCATCCAACGATGATGTTCGT
This sequence comes from Aestuariivirga sp., assembly GCF_044238155.1. Classification (GTDB taxonomy): domain Bacteria; phylum Pseudomonadota; class Alphaproteobacteria; order Rhizobiales; family Aestuariivirgaceae; genus Aestuariivirga. The sequence continues at coordinate 866 of NZ_JBIIDX010000070.1, forward strand.
ACGGTTGTTAACAAGCGTATTTGTACCTACGGAGCATGACTTTCCCATTTGTAGGATTGAAAATTTGACCAGGCTTACAAGCTCATCAAATACTCGGGAGTGTATGTAACCTTGAGGCTCAACAACCGATATGTGGTACATGGCTTTTAGGGAACTCTGATCAATGCGTTTGTCAAGTTGCACTTGGTTCCGCAATACGTCAAGGCCGGCGCATGCATGGCGTTGCGGTCATACAGGATAGTGCGCGAACTTCTGAATAGTTGATTCTTCATCGCAGATTGCGTTCTCCCTTGCTTCTAGAATCTTGGGCGGGAACTAATGTTTGCAGACCAGTCCTGCTGCACAGTCTAAGTAATATGTCCATGCTGACTCTTTGTTGCAGATTCTGTTTCATTACCTTCATCAGTGACTCCAACGACACCATAATTGCTGTCGACATCAGATCGTCCAATGACCGCTTTTCACCCCAGCCAAGGCAGCATGCTGGTCTGGCAAGGATATTCTGTGATGCTTTCCTCGACGCAGGGCAGCTCGATTAAAAACTTTCGCAAACGACACTTGGATTTCAGATGGGCAGATAGTGATTGGGCGATGCTCATGTAACAGCCTCTGCCTTGGAGTTGCCGAGGCTCACGTTCTGCCGCATGAACAGGCAGCTCTACGATAACGGCAAGAGGTCTTTCGGGTGACCAGTTGATATTTTCCAAATTTCAGGGAATTTACAACCGGTGATTCCGGCGTTTCTCAAGTCGCATCGAACTCCCGCTTCCCTCTTAACCCTTGAGACAATCGCTACTCCGAAGCGACCTTCGACAGGCCGGATAGCCGAATTGATCTATTGGACCAAATGATCATGCACAAGACTGGCTCTACCAGTTTTCTTCTGAATGATCGAGTGAATGGGCATGAATCGTTGCATTCTGCCGAAACAAAGTCAAACTCCGTTCCAGCAAGCGAGGAAATACTTAGATGACCAGCAAGATTGACCGTCGCGATTTCATGAAAGCGGGAGCAGCCGCCTTTTCTGCAGTGGCATCGGTCGATGTGGGGCCAGCCATGGCACAGGACTCATCCTCACCATCTATCGAGCACCAACTACCAGCCATCTTCCACAACGGCAATATTCTTACCATGGAGGGAGATACACCAGACTATGTGGAAGCCGTAGCGATCAAGGATGGGAAAATTGCCTTTGCAGGACCGATGGAAGGAGCCATTGCGACTGTACCGGAAGCCACGCAGATCGACCTTCAGGGCCATACAATGCTGCCGGGCTTCATTGATTCGTGGGGGCACTTCACGCTCCTTGCACAGCAGACCCTTGGCGTCAATCTTGCTTACTTCAGCCCCACTCCTCCGCGTGACAAGGCTGATGTCATCAAGGCGCTGAAGCAAGCAGTACCGTTCAATGGCTGGATCATCGGTTATGGCTATATTGCAGCCCTGCTGTCGGATGGACCACTCAGCCTGGCAGATCTCGATTCGGCATTTCCAGAAACGCCAGTGATGATCTGTACTCTCTCGACCTTGACAGGTCAGGTCAACAGCGCCGGGATTGCCAAGTTGGGTCTCACAGCCCAGACCGAAGTCACAAAGCCTGGCGAAATCGTCAAGGATCCAGAGACCGGGAAGCTCACCGGCGAGCTGACGTTCACACCCTTTCTTGCAGCACGGGAGGCGGCAGTCGGATCCTACTCCGAGGAACAGACGCTCAGGACTTTCGCGGCTGCTGAGGCTTTGCTGGCTCAGCAGGGTTATACGACGGTTCAGAGCTATCAGCTGACACCTCAGGAGGTGAAGGATCTGCGGACAGCCTTTGACCGGGGCTCTATATCCCTCGATGTCATAGGAATGCCTTCCATATCGGACGCTGCGACAGGAGAGATGGTCAAGAACGCTGACTGGACGTGGGGCGCCTACAGCCATGATGGCCGGGGCCTGAAAATTCCGGGATATCAGGTTGCAACCGATGCGGCTCCCCAGCTTCGACTGGCAGCTTTCAGCAAGCCCTATCTGGATACCACTGGGTTTCCTGACGGCTGGAAAGGCATTCTGTTGCCGCAGGAGATAGTCGAGCATTGGGTGGGCTATGCTTACGAAAATGGCATTCAACTCTTCGTCTACAGCAACGGCGACGCGGGAATTGATCTAAGTCTTGCAGCCATTCAGAAAGCAATTGCAGCGACAGGACGAGCCGATGACCGGCGAACCAGTATCGCACACTCGTATTTCGTGAGGCCAGACCAGTTGGAGATCTATAAGGCCCTCGACATTGGGGCATCCATGATGCCACCTCACATGATGATCTATGGCGACCTTCAGATGAAGCTGCTGGGACCGGAACGGGCGAGCCTCGAGTCACCTCTGGCCTCTGCTTCGAAGCTTGGCCTGCGGACAATGCTGCACTGTGATTGCCCGTCTGCTTCTCCAAACATGATGGAAGCCATCTGGACTGCCGTAAGCCGGAAGACACTCTCCGGGCAGGTGCTGGGACCGGAAGAGCAGATCAGTCCATATGCTGCACTGCTTGCAGCAACCCGGAATGTCGCCTACAGCTATCGCGAAGAGACCTCGAAGGGTACGATTACCGCAGGCAAGTCCGCCGACCTCGTGATCATTGACGCCAATCCCCTTACTGTTCCTCCAGACATGATCAGGGAGATCAAGGTGGTTGAAACCATCAAGAGAGGAAAGACGCTCTATCGCGCCTAGAGCGCCTTAGGTCGGTAAGAACCTGATCTGATCCTGGCGATTTCAACTTTCAGGAGACCGACCTGTCATGACTGTCGCGGTGCGCCTTGGCGACACAGCAGCAGAGAGTTTGTCATGCAAGCCCCGCGACATGCGCAAGGGTGCATTCTGTGCCCTTGAACCAGTTGTCGGTCTGGCTTCTTGCAAAGGCAGCGCGAAACACTCCGCTTTGGCCACATCACCATGGGCATCCTCCATGCCAACCCAGGCCAGGGGCCGGGTTCTTGCGGTTTTGCAAGTTCCGTAAGGCGCGGCCATGCAGGATCACCATGCAATATGCCCGGTTTGAGATCTGCCGCTGCACAAGATGGCACGTCAATTTCTTGTTTCAGGTGCACGAGGCTGTCACGGGACTTGGCAAAATATGGCCAAGGCCAAAGAATTGTCAGCCTAGAAATCGGTCCAGTACATTCCGGGTGACCTGAATGACCGCTGCGTCCCCGCGGGCCAGGCCCATGACCCAGTCACAGGTACCAGCATGAAAGACCTCACCCCTGCCCTTGGCAAAACTGACAATCATGCCGCAGCCACGCTTGGTGGCCTCGACGGCGGCAGCATCGCTCCGACCAGTGAGTACTGATGCAACATACTCCGCATCCTCGCTACCGAGAAAGCTATGGCCAGGGCGGATCGTCGGACCTTCCTCCAGTGTTGCAGACAGGCCCAGTGCGAGTATCGAGATGCCGTCCGGTGCCCGGGAAGGATCGGCCGGATACGGAAGGCCGCCCCGGATTTCATAAGGCAAGCCGTCGACCTCATAGCCAAAGATGCATGACCGGGCACCGAGTATGTCACCATAATAAAGCCCGGTACCAGCAAAGGCCCAATGTTCCGGTCGGTAAACTGGAAAGCCTTTTGCACCACGGGGCGAGCAACCCGACCATGAGGCATAAAGGCCGTGCGTGGCATTGAGACCGAAACTTGCTGCGCCAGGCCTGCCAATTTCTGGCGCTTCCCACGACTCAGTGACCAAATGACGCGGACCGGTCACCATCAGTGGATCCTCGGCGCGGGCCAAGTATTTGTAGCAGACCTGCCGCCGACCTTCTTCTTCAAGCCGGATCTGCCACATGAAATTTCCTGCGAACCGGGCAACGCGACCACCGCGCATGACGTAGGCATCAACAGCGTCACGCATCTCCCAGGACCAGTACTCATCATGCCCAACGAGGGCAATACACGGGTATCCGTCGATCAGATCCGGATCAAGATGAAGATCAGTCTGACTGATGATGTCGGGTTGATAGCCTGCTCCCTCCGCCCAGCGTACAAAGTGGCTTTCGAAACTGGCCCAGCCGGCCGACATGTATTTCTTGGAATAGCCATTGGCATAGGCCCACTCCATATGTGGATAGCGTGGCTCCGACATGAGTGGGGGGTCCTCGGTCAGCACGGCACGCGGCGCCTCCGGTGGCAAGCTGGCAAAACCGCGGGCTAGCGGGCGCTCGATGCTGAGGATGGGAGAAAAGCGATTGCCCTCCGGGCCGCAATAGCCCTGGTAATGGTTCGAGCCGCCCCAATCATTATAAGCTGTCCAGGTCGCAGTGGCCGCAATCAACAACAAACGCTTATGCCGCATATTCCGCTGCCCTGGCCTGACGATGAAGACGTGTTCATGAACATCAGCGCCAGCATGGCTGCGAAGAATATAGCCACCTGACGGCCAGTCGGCACCAATCGAAAACTCGAGCGACACCGGCCAGCCACAACCGACAACCGAGCAATCCGACGGCGTATCGCGCCAGGTTCCGCGCAGTCCATCGAAACGAAGCATGGATTGCCGCATGTGCCCGTCACGGATTACCTCGACCGCATAGCTGGATTGATTTGTACACGTACTCACCTTAACGAGATCTCCAGCCTTGTAGGATAACCTGCTGGTGTAACTCCAGATACGAGGCTCGCGCGGTGCTTCGGCGAAGGGCCGTTCGGCATAATTCCCAAGTACTGCCTGTTTAAGCCAGGCTTCGTCGCGCTCTGGAAAAACCCCACTCATTTTTTCAACGCTCCGGCAATGGCCTCAAACATGGCGAGCGTCAGCCGGTCAAGATGATCATCCGCCGGGATTGGCTGCGAAGACTGTTTCACCACAACCACGTTTGCGCCTGAATCAATATAGATCCACTGTCCATGAATACCGATGGCACAGATCACCTCACCAGATGGCTGCGGCACATACCACTTGGACCTGTAGCGACCACGTGGAAAGAGGCTGGCCATTTCGCCACGAGACCAGGCGAGCGCATCCCCATTGTGACGAATGTCATCAATCCATTTCTTTGGTACGACTTGGTTGCCGCCGTGGTTGCCGTCAGACCTTATCAACTCGCCAAATCGGGCAAGATCGGAGAGCGTCGTACAAATCCCGCCCGCAGTCCGCGGAGCACCGAACCGATCAAGCGTGATGATGGCACCTGTTGCCATTCCCGCAGGTTGCCAGATGGCACGCGAGAGTAGCGTAGCAAAAGGTGCGCCACCCGCACGCTCAAGAATCCAGCCCAGCATATCGGTATTGGGCGAAACATAATGAAAGCGGTGCCCATGTTCGTACATCGCTTTTGGCAAACCCGCCACGAAGGCTTGGAGGCCCTCAACATCAGACACAGCGCCAGGAGGATTCCAGCCCATGGCAACCCGGTAGCGAGCAACATCACCCAGGGGATCAAGATAGTCTTCCGTGAAACGAATGCTGACGGTCATGTCGAGGACATGACGTACCGTACAATCACCATAGGCTGAATGACCGGCCTCAGGGACATAGCGCGTGACAGGGGCGTCGGGATCGAGAAGACCCTGCTCGACCAGCACACCGGCAAGCATGGCAGATATCGACTTGCTGACGGAGAACACGATATGGCGAGCCTCAGGCGACTGATTAAGGTAGCGCTCAACGATGCGCGCACCATCCTGGAGAACCATCAAACCATCGGTATGCGTGAGCCCAAGCACAGTCTCGGCTGACAGAACCTCACCCTGCCACCGCACTGGAACGTCCGCGAGATCGAGTGCTGCGCCCATCGGCAACATGCCACCACTGACAGCCCCGGAGATTGGCGCTACGGGCAAAAACTCGTGCACATGGGTAAAACCCCAGATACTGTGGGGATGCTGTCGCCAATTGGCGAGGCTTGCCTCTGGAGATTTGTCGCCCATGCTGCTCCTGCCTGCACTGATTGCCACAGACTAAAGCAGATTCCGGCCAGATTGAAACAGGTCACGGCAGGCCTTTCCTGCAGAGGCCTCCACAAGGTCGATTGACGTTCAGGCAGCGATATACTTGATTGGCCTGGGTTGATGGGACGGTGGCGGCCACAGGCGATTGTCGGGTGGCAGCGGTTGAAATGAACTCCACCGCAGAAAGGCGTCAGTATAACTGGCAGGATCTATGCTCTCACCCTCGCGATCAAGGAGCAAATCGATGCCAACTTCTTCGTAGCAGGCAAGATTGGCCAAGTTGGGTTGAGGCAACGTTCCGGTCTGGAATTCGCCCCACATTCGATCATAAAGGACTTCAAGTTCTCTGACGAGCCGGGGGGTATCAAACAACGGGGCGGCAGTTCTTGCCTCTGTCAGTCGCTGGCGCAACCCAGCGATTGCACCAGGAGTCATGGCAAGAGTTGTTGCGCGGGCTACATAGTCGTCAAGATTCTCGCAGACGAGTTCTGACAGCCCCGCCGACCGGACCAGCCCGGCACAGACACGCGCAGCGAAGCCACGGCCCTCGAGGGTGACAACCGGTGTTCCCATCCACATTGCGTCAGAAGCGGTGGTATGCGCACCATAGGGGAAGGTATCCAGAAAGAGATCAGCCAGAACATAGCGGGCAAGATGCTGGGGATTTGGCCGCTTTGGTGCAAAACAGATGCGTTCAGGCGCAATGCCGGCAGCTGCAGCCATTTGACGCAGCCGCGCGTCGGTCTCAGGCGACGACTGGAGCAGCCAGAGGACGCTGCCAGCAACGCCCGACAGGATCTTCATCCAGGCGGCGAAGACCTGGGGCGTGATCTTCTGCGTGCCGTTCAGGCAGCAGAATACAAACCCGGTGTCGGGAAGTCCTTCTGCCCTGCGCTGCGGCAGCTCTGTCGCAATTCGGCGATTCCTGTCATTTGGCTGATAACAGGAAAGCCGGACAACCTTCTCGGAGAAATAGATCTCGTTTGCCTGAGGCACAATATGAGCATCGGCAATGATGTAATGGTGATAGGCTGTTCCCATGCTGCCGGGAAATCCATACCAATTGACCTGGATCGGGGCTGGTTGCCGGGCAAATACACCTGTCCGGGCATCACGCGTGTAGCCATTGAGATCCACCAGAATGTCGATCTGGTCTGCAGCCACTTTGGCTGCTGCTTCATCGTCCGATAACGCTGCGATATCAGTCCAGCTTTTGACAGCCGAGCGAATACGCGCCTTGGTCTCATCCTCTCGCTCAATGCCGCAATAATAGGCATGAATGTCAAACTGATCAGCGTCATGCAGTTCCATGACCTCCGAAATCCCAAAACCCACCGCATGCTCGCGAAGATCAGAAGAGACATACCCCACCTTCAGACGAGGGGGGCGCTGAGCCATGCGAGTGGTATGATCAGGCGTCGCAGTCTTTGGGCGGGCAACGTTCAGTTTTGCATAGACAGCCGAGCGCGCGAGTTGGAATACCGGGTCATCAAACAGGACGGCAGCAGACAGTGGCGAGATACTTGCAAGCAAGCGCCGGCTTTCCACGCCATCCCATCCGTTAATGGCAGGCCATTTACATTGTTTCTGCCGCAATGCAATCCAATGCTGCACGGCTTGTGACTGATCTGGCGACAGATCGATAACCTGCCGCAACGTATCCTCAGCCGCCGCTTCAAGGTGATTCGTCTCCAGCACACGCCCAGCCTGCAACAGCGCCATCAGCTTGTGCCGCAAGGCCGACCCGGTTATAACGCCTGTTCTTGAAGCAAGTGCCAGCCACTGCTGGACGGCCAAGCCAGGCTGACCACTTTCTTCCAGCAGCCGGCCAAGATTGATGTAGGGAGGATGAAAGTCCGGATTGATCCGGATTGCCTCACGCAGAGCATTTATAGCGCCATATTGGTCTCCACTGCGCTGCAATACTACCGCCATATTGAAATAGGCTGCAGCAAGGTGCGGATCATCTGGATTAAGCGCAATCCAGCGACTGTAGAGGACAGCGGCTGCCGCAGCAGATTGGGTTGCTTCGAGGCACTCGGCCTCACGGAACAGCTCGGCGATCGAGGGCTGCAAGGCGATGATTTATCCCTGTTTAGCTGTTGCTGATGAGGATCAAGGCGGCAATCTGTTCAGTATTCATCAAGCCAAGCTGAGAAGTGGTGAAGGCATTCGCCTGCGCACTCGTCAATTCAGCAATCTGGCTGGTCGTAATGCCGCTGATACTCGCTGTTGCGAGTGAAGGAATTCCGCTCGTCTCAGTCAGTGCGGAAAAGTTCGTTGTGCTGAGAGCTGTAAGCTGGGTCGCCGTAAGCGCTCCGGCCTGAGTTGTGGTAAGCGCCGCGAATATGGTCGTTCCAAGGCTGTTGAGGGCGCTCGGCTGGATGGCGCGGAACTGATTGGCGTCAAGAGAACCAATCTGGGTTTCGGTAAGACGCGTAAGGCTCGTTGATGTCAGGCCAGCGACCTGCAGTGTCGAGAAAGATGACGCCGCAAGCATCGTGATCTGCGCCGTGTCAAGATCGTTGAGCTGGGTTGTGCTCAGGCCGCGTAGCTGGGTTGATGTGAACTGGCCAAGCTGGGTATCGGAGAAGTCAGAAATCGCCGCTGTGCTGAGAAGCCCCAGCTGTGAGGATGTAATGGCTGCGAGCTGTGTGGTTGTCCACTGTTGTATGTCCGTAGAGGACAGGGCAGCCAAGGCAGTTGCAGACAGGGATGCGAGTTGAGTTGCTGCAAGAGTCTGGACCTGCGTGCCTGTCAGATTGCCTGCGGCGGTGGCATTGAGCCCTGCCACCTGCTGGGTGCTGAGCTTGGTCAGTTCGAGGACTTCAAGATAAGACGAGTCGATGGCGTTGAGCTGTGCTGCCGTGAGTCCCCGCAGCTGTGATGACGTCAGGTTTGAAAACTGGGTCGTCGAGAAATCACCTATCTCCGTCGCCGAAAGTCCAACAAGCTGCTGCGACGTCAGCGCTGCGAGCTGAGTGGTAGACCATCCCTGAATTTCGTCAGAACTCAATGCGGCGAGACCGGTTGCGGCGAGCACGGCAATCTGAGGTGCAGCGAGCGCCTGAACCTGAGCGGTTGAGAGAGCATCAAGCGCGGTTACGGTCATGCCGCGTATCTGTGCGGTAGAAAGATCAGGAGCGTTGAGAGCGTTAAGTTGCGTGGTGGCCAGATTATTGAGCTGGACCGTGGTGAGGCCCCGAAGCTGCGTAGTGGAGAGAAGGCCAAGCTGCGTATCAGAAAAGTTTGCCAGTGCCGTCGTGCTCAAAAGTGACAACTGACGAGTGGTGATGGCCGCGAGCTGGGTTGTGCTCCAGACCTGAAGATCAGTGGAGTCAATCGCCGCCAGGGCAGTTGCAGTCATGGCGGTGATCTGGGTTACGCTGATGGCACGGGCCTGGGTTGAGGTGAGCGCATCAATGGCAGTGGCATTGAGGCCAGCAAACTGGTTGGCCGAGAGATCCACGATGTTGAGAGCATTGAGTTGCGTGGATGCAAGATTGTTCAACTGCGTCGCTGTCAGGCCGCGAAGCTGGGTCGTTGTCAGCTGGCCAAGCTGGGTGTCAGAGAAGTCTGCGAGCTGAGTGGTCGAAAGTGCGCTGAGCTGCTGAGACGTAATCGCGCCAAGCTGGGTTGTGGACCAACCCTGAATTTCGTCCGAGGCCAGGGCTCCGAGGCCAGTTGCGGTCAGAGCTGTGATCTGCGTGGCTGTCAGCGATTGGGCCTGGGCGGTGGTTAGCGCATCAAGTGCAGTGGCATTCATGCCTCGAATCTGATTCACAGATAGGTCTGCCGCATTAATGGCATTTAGCTGAACCGTGCCAAGACTATTCAGCTGCGTTGTGGTCAGCCCACGCAGCTGGGTTGTCGTAAGCTGGCCTAGTTGGGTCTCTGAAAGGTCTGCCAGCGCCGTTGTCGAAAGACCTGCGAGCTGACGCGAGGTGAGAGCGGCAAGTTGCGTAGTTGACCAGCCCTGGATTTCCTCGGAGCTCAGGGCGTCAATGCTTGCCGTTGCCAGAACGCCGATCTGGGCAGCAGATAGTGATTGCGCCTGTGTGGTGGACAGGGCTGCAGCAGCCGTTGCATTGAGACCGCGGATCTGGGTTGTGGTAAGATTCGCGATGTTTACGGCGTTGAGCTGTGTGGCGCCAAGATTGTTGAGTTGGGTAACGGTGAGCCCGCGGACCTGAGTTGTGGTGAGCAGGCCAATCTGGGACTCTGCGAAGTCACTGATGGCAGTTGTGCTGAGTCCGGCGATCTGCCGCGTTGTCAGAGCAGCCAGCTGAGTGGTTGTCCAGGCCTGGATGTCGGTTGTTTCCAGTGCTTCCACGGCGTAGGCCTGAAGTACGCCAATCTGCGTCGACGTCAGCGCAGCGGCCTGAGTGTCTTCCAGATTGATGATGGTTGTTGCAAGAAGCGACCGGATTGCTGCGGTCGAGATCGCCTGAATTTGTGTTGTATCAAGTGCGGAGAGATCCGTTGTCTCCATCGCGTTGATCTGAGTTGCCGTCAAGGCTCCGACCTGACTACTGCTCAATGCCTGGACGTCGGTCACGGAGAGCGACTGGATGGCGGTGGTGCTGAGCGATGCGATCTGCCGCGTGGACAGAGAGGAAACGATCGACATCAGAGGAGCTCCCCTACGGACGCACGCGTCTTGCGTCCCGGCTAAACCTTTCAATCTGGAACATACATGCTGACCCCACAACCCTGTGCGAGACTGAAGCGCCTGTCGGACAAGGGTTGGGGCAATGCAAGCGGCGGCATCATGCCCGCGGGCCAATCATAGCCCGGCTTCCGCAATGCAAGAGTCTAGATGGCAGTTCTGAACGACGCGTTAAAAAATTTTCTAGACATCAAGGTTGGCGACGCTGAGAGCGTTTTCGCGAATGAAATCACGCCGGGGCTCCACCACATCTCCCATCAGCTTGGTGAAGATATCGTCAGCTACATCAAGCTCTGATACCTTGACACGCAATAGCGTGCGTACATTCGGGTCGAGGGTCGTTTCCCACAATTGTTCGGGGTTCATTTCGCCAAGGCCTTTGTAGCGCTGCATGGTGATGCCTTTGCGGCCAACGGCAAATATGGCATCCAGAAGACCAGTCGGGCCATGGATGATGGTCTCGCCATCCTTGCGCCGAAGCCGCGCGGGCTTGCCATAGATCTCCTGAAGATGATCCGCCCTGCGGTCAAGCCGGAGTGCATCGGCCGAGCCGATAAGCTTGCCATCGAGCATCCAGCTTTCCTTCACACCGCGCACTTCGCGGGCGAAGCTCAGGCCCCCATCAGATGTGGGCTCACCAATCCAGCCTCGTTCCGTTTCCTCGGCAATGGCATCAAGCCGGCGGGCGATGTAGGAGGCGGCGGCAGCCGCCTGCTCGGGGCTTGCCAAAACCTCCGGATTGAGTACGCCGGCAATCGCGGCCTGCTCAATCAGTGGCCGCGGATAGCGGGAATGAAGCGCGTCAAGAGCCGCACGCACTCCAAGAGCTTCTTCGACGATTGTACGGAGATCCGCTCCTGCACGCTCGGTGCCATCAGCCAGAACAAGCGTGGTATTTTCGAGTCCGGTATCAATGAGATAAGACTCGAGAGCCTTTGAATCCTTGAGATACTGCTCCGAAGAACCACGCTTCACTTTGTAGAGCGGTGGTTGGGCGATGAACAGGTGTCCACGCTCGATCACCTCCGGCATCTGGCGATAGAAGAACGTGAGCAATAGAGTGCGGATATGCGCACCATCGACATCAGCATCCGTCATGATGACGATCTTGTGATAACGAAGCTTCTCGATATTGAATTCTTCACGGCCAATACCGGTGCCAAGCGCAGTGATGAGTGTTCCAATTTCTGCAGATGACAGCATCTTGTCGAAGCGTGCACGCTCGACATTGAGGATCTTGCCCCGCAGCGGGAGGACTGCCTGGTTTTCACGCTGTCGCGCCTGCTTGGCGGAACCACCAGCCGAGTCGCCCTCGACGATGAACAGCTCCGACTTCGCCGGGTCACGTTCCTGACAGTCGGCAAGCTTACCAGGCAGCGAAGAGACATCAAGCGCTCCCTTGCGGCGGGTCAACTCGCGGGCTTTGCGTGCCGCTTCACGAGCGGCAGCGGCCTCCACAACCTTGGACACGATTGCCCTGGCCTCGCCTGGATGCTCTTCGAACCAGGCGCCAAGCTGATCATTGACAAGGCCTTCGACTACGGGCCGTACTTCCGAAGACACCAGCTTGTCTTTCGTTTGAGATGAAAACTTCGGATCAGGCACCTTGACCGACAAGACGCAGGTAAGCGCTTCTCGCGCATCATCGCCGGTGAGCTGTACTTTCTCCTTCTTGGCGATGCCGCTGTCATTGGCATAGTTGTTGACCACGCGGGTCAAAGCGCCCCTGAATCCGGCAAGATGGGTTCCACCGTCGCGCTGCGGGATGTTGTTGGTGAAACACAGTACATTCTCATGATAGCTGTCGTTCCACCACAGCGCACAATCAACTGTTATTCCATCCTTTTCGCCATGAATCATGATCGGATCGGGCAGAACGGCCTGCTTGGTGCGGTCGAGATACCGAACGAAGGCAGCGATCCCACCTTCATAGAACAACTCGACGTCGCGCGGCTCTACTCCCCGCTTGTCTGCGAGCAGGATACGGACACCCGAATTGAGGAAGGCAAGTTCACGGAGCCGGTGTTCGAGCGTCGCAAAGTCGAACTCGGTCTTGGTGAAGGTCTGCGGAGAGGGCAGGAATGTCACTTCGGTGCCACGCCTGCCGGGCGCTTTACCGACGATCTTGAGCGGGGCATCGGCTTCACCATGGGTGAAGCTCATGAAATGTTCCTGGTCGTTACGGAAGATCGTGAGCTTCAGCTTGGTGGAGAGGGCGTTGACGACGGAGACGCCGACACCATGCAGTCCACCGGAGACCTTGTAGGAATTCTGGTCGAATTTTCCGCCAGCATGCAGCTGGGTCATGATGACCTCTGCGGCAGAGACACCTTCGCTTGGATGGATGTCGGTGGGAATGCCCCGGCCATTGTCGGTGACTGTGCAGGAGCCATCCGCATTCAGCGTGACCGTGACACGCGTTGCATGTCCGGCGAGGGCCTCGTCGATGGCATTATCCACCACCTCGTAGACCATGTGATGAAGACCCGAACCGTCATCGGTGTCACCGATGTACATGCCTGGGCGTTTGCGCACTGCATCGAGCCCCTTAAGGACCTTGATCGCATCTGCACCATAATTGCCACTGGCAGCATTATCTGTTTCTGACATCACTCGTCCATCGCTTCCCTGACCTCGCCGTCCTCCACATGGAAGACCACTCCCGTCTCACCAATCGCCTCGAACAGCTGGGCGTCCGTTCCCGTCATCCAGCTCTGGGACCCAAGTGCCGCCAGAGCCTCCAGCAAACTCCTCCGCCGCAACCGGTCGAGATGGGCGGCCACCTCGTCGAGCAGCAGGATGGGCGGCACGCCGGCCACCGCCCGAACAGCTCGCGCCTGGGCCAGAACCAGACCAATGAGCAGCGCCTTCTGCTCACCGGTGGAGCACTGCCCGGCCGGCATCGCCTTTGGGCCGTGCTGCACCTCCAGATCGCTGCGGTGAGGGCCCCTCAGGGTCCGGCCCGCGGCGCGATCCAGCCCACGCGAATCGCTCAGGATTCTACGATATTCGTCTTCCACTTGCACGGCAGGCTTTTGCGCCACCAGCGCCTCCAGTTCGCCCTGGAGGGCTAACTCCGCCCACGGGAAGGAACTCTCAGACCGGGCCTCTGTGATATGGGCCTTCAGCGCCTCCAATCCAACCAGCCGGGCGGCCGCAATTGCCACGGCTGCCTCCGCCATCTGTGCTTCGAGACTGCCCAGCCAGGCCGTGTCGGGCTGCTTCTCCTCGAGCAGAAGATTGCGCTCCCGCATCAGCCGCTCAAAGACAGAGGCCCGGGCTGCATGTTCAGGGTCACAGGCCGCTACCAGGCGGTCCAGGAAGCGGCGACGCTCCGAGGCGGGCCCAGCAAACAGCCTGTCCTGGGCAGGCGTCAGCCAGATCAGGCGCATGGCGCCCGCGAGGGCTGTCAGGCTTTTCTGGACCACTCCATCCATGACCACGATTCGTCCGCCGCCATCGCCAGCTTCCGACTGGCCGCTCCAGCCAGTCCCTATTGCAGCTAGACCCGATTCGGTCTCCACGCCGGCGGCGATTGCCCAACTGGGCGCAGCGCCCTGCCTGGCCAGTTCCTCGAAGCCCGCACCGCGCAGCCCCCGGCCGGGTACGAGCAAAGAAATAGCCTCAAGGATATTGGTCTTGCCTGCTCCATTTGCTCCCGCCAGAGCCACCAGCTGCGCCGACGTTTCAATCCGCAGCGCGGCATAGTTCCGGAAGCCCGTCAGGGTTAACCGGCGGATTGCGCGTAGAGGAGACCCGGTCACTAACAGGCTTATACCCGCATGGGCATGAGCACATAGAGGGCCTGCTCATCCGCAGGATCACGGATGATGGTGGGAGAGCCAGAATCCGCCAGATGGAACTCCATCTTGTCGGACTTCATCTGGCCGGCCACATCCATCAGGTAGCGGGCATTGAAGCCGATATCGATCGGTCCTGCTCCATAGTCACAGACGACCTCCTCCTCAGCTGAACCTGAGTCAGGATTGTTGACGGCCAACACCACCTTGTTGCCACCAATCTGCAGCTTTACGGCACGGCTCTTTTCCATGGAGATGGTGGAGACCCGATCAACGGCAGCAGCAAAGGACGCTGTGTCGAGCGTCAATGTCTTGTCGTTGTTACGCGGGATCACACGTTCATAATCGGGGAAAGTACCATCAATGAGCTTGGAGGTGAGCACGAGATCACCCGCCGAAAATCGTATTTTTGCAGCAGAGAGCGCCACATCGACAGCTCCGTCGATGCCCTCGAAGAGCTTGACGACCTCCAGAACGGTCTTCCGCGGCACAATCACACCCGCCATGCCTTTCGCGCCTTCTGGCCGCACAATCTGCGCCTGAGCAAGACGGTGGCCGTCAGTCGCAACGGCCCGGAGCAAGCCCCCGGCGGGAACTTCATGGAGATATATGCCGTTGAGATAGTAGCGCGTCTCCTCCGAGGAAATAGCAAACCGGGTTTTCTCGATCAAACCCAGCAGATCAACCGCCGTGACTGCAAAGCTATTGGGAAAATCGCCCGCTGCAAGATCGGGGAAGTCCTCATGCGGCAGGGCCTGCAGGGAGAAACGGGAACGGCCGGCAAAGATCGACATGCGCTGACCGTCTTTGGCATGCTCAAGCTCGAGCTGGGCGCCATCAGGAAGCTTTCGCACAATATCATAGAGCATGTGGGCGGGTACCGTCGCCGCACCACCACGGCTTACGTCGGCGGGCACGCTTTCGACGATTTCTATATCGAGATCAGTCGCGGTCAACTTCAGGCGACCTTGCGCAGCCTGCAACAGGACATTCGAGAGTATGGGGATTGTATTGCGACGCTCCACCACACTCTGAACATGCGTGAGTGCCTTGAGGAAGGCTGACCTTTCGATCGTAACGCGCATAGCCGGATAATCCCTCATTGGACTGCCCGGCCGCCTGCCGGGCCGTAAACTTTGGCCCGGTTGAACATGAAGTTCAAGGGGAAGATTCCAGTTTTATCCTTGTTCCACAAGGCGGATCAGCAAGGCCACCTCGCGGGCAAGGCGGTCATCTGTCTTGATCTGATCCTCAATTTTCCGCACAGCGTGCAGCACAGTCGAGTGATCACGCCCACCAAACCTGCGGCCTATTTCCGGCAGCGAGCGTGCAGTCATCTTCTTTGCCAAATACATGCCAATCTGGCGTGGGACGACGACACTCCGGGCGCGCCGCGGGGACAGAAGATCTGTACGTCCCACATTGAAGTGACGGCCCACCACCTTCAGAATATCGTCGATCCTGATGCGTGAGCCATCGGGGGCAGCCTGCATATCCCGCAGGACCAGAGAAGCCAGATCGAGTGTCACCGCCGCCTGATTGAACTGCTGATATGCAGCGATGCGGTTCAGCGCACCTTCCAGTTCACGCCCCGACCCTACGATGCGATTTGCAACAAATTCCAGCACCTCAGGGGGGATGAGGACTG
>NZ_JBIIDX010000071.1:0-16669 GCF_044238155.1 Aestuariivirga sp.
GGCCGAGGGCACCGTCGAGTTCGAGGACGTGGTTGAGGGCGTATCGGTCAATGAGGTAGCTGATGAGGCGACTGGCATCACCAACCGTGTCATCATCGATTGGCGTTCAAACCAGCGTGGATCAGCCCTGAAGCCTGCGATGGTCATCAAGGGCAAGGATGGCAAGGTTATGAAACTCGCCCGCGGCGGCGAAGCGCGTTATCTTCTTTCGGTCGATGCCGTTCTGTCGGTGGATCCGGGAGCGAAGGTGACCGCGGGTGACGTGTTGGCCCGCATTCCGCTGGAGAGCGCCAAGACCCGCGACATCACTGGCGGCTTGCCGCGGGTGGCGGAGCTGTTCGAGGCCCGCCGGCCAAAGGATCACGCGATCATCGCGGAGATCTCCGGCCGCGTTGAGTTTGGGCGTGACTACAAGAACAAGCGCCGCATCCGCATCGTTCCACAGGAGGATGGTGCCGAGGCCGTGGAGTACCTCATCCCGAAGGGCAAGCATCTGCCCGTACAGGAGGGGGACTTCATCGAGAAGGGCGAGTTCATCATGGACGGCAATCCTGCACCCCACGACATTCTGGACATCAAGGGTGTTGAGGAATTGGCGTCCTACTTGGTGAATGAGATCCAGGAAGTCTACCGGTTGCAGGGCGTCAACATCAACGACAAGCACATCGAAGTTATTGTCCGCCAGATGCTTCAGAAGGTCGAGATCACGGATTCGGGCGAATCCACGCTGCTCGTGGGCGAGCAGGTGGATCGTGAGGAACTCGATCACGAGAACGCGAAGCTCGCGGCGGAAGGCCTCCGGCCAGCGGTTGGTAAGCCGGTGCTGCTTGGAATTACCAAGGCGTCGCTTCAGACCAGGTCGTTCATATCGGCGGCATCCTTCCAGGAGACGACTCGTGTTCTGACCGAGGCCTCGATCATCGGCAAAGTCGACACTCTCGAGGGCCTGAAGGAGAACGTCATCGTGGGCCGCCTGATCCCGGCGGGAACCGGCGGCATGCTCACAAGGCTCCGCCAGGTGGCCGACAAGCGCGACCAGCTGATCCTCGATGAGCAGGCCAAGGCCTCGGAGCTGCCGCCGGCGGCTGAGTAAGCGCCTGCAGAGAACAAGCTGCGAAAGGCCCGGCTCGTACCGGGCCTTTTTGCTTTCCGCTGCGGCAGGAATGGTTTATGCCGCCGCTGGTGAGCACCAGTGCCTGGACAATCGCTGTTGTCATGTTTGCGATCTCGACGTGCTTCTCGCCGGGGCCAAATAATCTCATGCTGGTGACATCGGGCGCCAAGTTCGGGCTGGCGCGCAGCTGGCGTCATATCTGGGGAGTTGCGCTCGGTTTTCCGCTGATGGTCGCCATCGTCGCGATGTTTCTCGGGGCGGTGTTCCAGGCGCTGCCGGTGCTGCACGATGTGCTTAACATTCTTGGCGCCGCCTATCTGTTGTATCTGAGCTGGAAGATCATCATGGCCGGTGGTTCTGTCGAGCAGGGCGATGCCGGCAAGCCGCTGAGCTTCACCGAGGCAGCGCTCTTCCAGTGGGTCAACCCCAAGGCCTGGGTGATGGCGACGGGGGCAATCGCCGCCTACACGACGGCGTCAGCATATGCCGCCGAGGTGGCGGGCATCGTCGCCGCCTTCACTGCTGCGGGGTTCGCGTCAAGCCTCACATGGGCGGGGTTCGGGACACTGCTCGCGCGCTTCCTCAGCACGCCGGGCCGCATGCGCGCCTTCAATATCGTGCTTGGCGTGCTGCTGATCGCTTCGGTGGTGCCGATCTACTTTTCCCAGGCGCCACCGCTTCTCTAAGAGCCGTAACCGCCGAGGCTCATGACGCCATGCGCCTGCAGCACGGGTTGGAGTCTGGGTCTTGCCCGCACCTGGCTCGCCAGTTTCGCCACCGCTGGAAAGCGGTGGTTAAATTCTTGTTCGCTGGGTCGGCCCCAGACCGAGAGCATGAAGGCATAGAGATCGAGCGCCGAAAAGTCCTGTCCCATCAGCCATGGTCCGGCGGCTGACATGCGCTGCTCCAGAATACGCCAGTAACCGTCCGACCTTTCGCGCGCTCTGGCCGTGAGAAAGGCCTCGTGCTCAGGCGTTTCGGCATAGCCGCTGCCGCTGAAGCACAGGCTGATGGTGGGGTATAACTCCGTGCTCATGAGGTGCAGCACACTCATGAACTCGCCATAGGCGCCGGACCCGAGGGGTGGCGACATGCGCTTCTCCGGATGTGCGGCGACCAGATAAGACACGATGGCGGCTGATTCATAGAGCGTGCGGCCGTCGGCCAGACCAAGAGCCGGGATGAGGCCGAGAGGGTTCAGCTTTCGAAATTCAGGCGTTTTAACCTGCTCGGCCGTCATCCACACAATCGTGTAGCGAGCGTCGAGTTCGGCGAGCAGGCAATCGACCACAAGCGAGCCCCAGGCCTTGACGTTATAGAGCGTATACATCCTGAGCAGCTCCAATCAATTCTACAGGACAGATCGAATCATCTCGGCATGCCGGGCTAGAACGGTCTGATCCGCCATCTTGCCCGTGTGTGGCCGAAGCGGTACTCCAGTCATCCGCGGAAGCACATGGATGTGCAGATGAAAAACCGTTTGGCCAGCCGCAGCCTCGTTGAATTGCTGGATCATAACCCCATCGGCTGCAAACGCTTTTTGACTCGCCCGGGCGATTTTCTGAACCACTGCCATCAAACTGCCGATGACCTCCGGGTCAGCGTCCAGAATGTTGCGTGAGCCTCGTTTGGGAATCACGAGTGTGTGTCCGTCTGCCTGCGGCATGACATCCATGAAGGCCAGGTTGTGTTCGTCTTCATAAACTCGGTGGCAGGGCAAGTTCCCCGCAAGTATTTTTGCGAAGATGTTGTTGGGATCATAGGTCATTGGCGCACCTGTTCAGTTGTCTTGTTCCTGGCGGAATGGAGCGTGAGCTGCAAGAGCATGTTGCTCCTGGTCTATACCTCGGCGCTCCAACTCCAGATAGTTGGCCACGGCGCGTTGCAGACCAGGGTGGGCAAGATGATGAAGGCTGTATGTCTTTGCGGGCATGTAACCTCTGGCGAGTTTGTGCGGACCCTGTGCTCCAGCTTCGACACGGTCGAGCCGGTGAGCAATTGCAAAGTCAATTGCCTGATAGTAGCAGGTTTCAAAATGCAGGTTGTCGTGATACTCAATGGCGCCCCAGTTGCGCCCGTATAGAGCGTGGGACCCTATGAAATTCAGGGCTCCTGCAATCATCCTGCCCGAACGTTCTGCCATGACAAGCAGGATGTGGTCGGCCATGGCCTCTCCAATCAGGCTGAAGAACAGGCGATTTAGATATGGCGTGCCCCATTTGCGGGTGCCTGTGTCCATGTAGAAACTGTAGAAGGCATCCCAGTGATGTTCCTTTATGTCCCGCCCAGTAAGGAGGCGCATTGTTATGCCAGACTCAGAGATGGACTGTCGTTCCTTGCGAATGTTCTTTCGTTTTGCAGATGTCAGACTATCGAGAAAGTCTTGAAAAGACGCGTAGGTTTGGTTGTGCCAATGGAATTGTATATCGGTTCGCGGTAGCCAGGCGGGGCCCGTGAGCAAAAGCCAGTCTGTCTCCGGAAGAAATGTGATGTGAACTGAGGAGCAGTTTTCGGTTTTACATAGTTCGACGAGACCTGTTGCAAGCATGCTTCTGTCCTGGTCGGTGCTTGCCAGGAGGCGGGGTCCGGTAACTGGCGTGAATGGAACACTTACCTGCAATTTGGGGTAGTATCGTCCTCCTGCGCGAGTGATTGCATCGGCCCATGCGTGATCAAAGACATATTCTCCATAGGAATGGTGCTTGAGATAGCAGGGGGCGATGCCGATCAGTTGACCTGATGAATCAGTGCTGCTGACATGCCGTGGCGTCCAACCGCTTGTGTTGGAGGCACATTGTGATGCCTCAAGACAGCGAAAGAAATCGTGAGAAACGAGGGGGTTGAACTCTTGGCCTGATGGATTGGCTAGCCGATTCCAGTCATCGCGTGAAATGTCGAGAATACTGCTGACTGTCCTTAGCATGTCAGGGCACAAACCCCTCGAAGGTGATCTGGTCGCTGTGTTTCATGGCCTGCCTCGCTTCGTCCCGGCTGCGGATCGTCCATGTGATGACTGGACGACCGCTCGCCCGAAGTGCAGCGACCGGCGCCCACGGCAGATCTTCCCAATTGACCGATAGGAAATCTGGTGCGGTCCACTCCAGATGAGCAAGAGTGCGGAGGTCGCGGCGGCGCAGAGCAGGTAGGCTGTCGTAGTAGGGATCAAAGCCGCAATCGGCGACAATTCCACGTATGGTGCTGGGCGAGCGTCGACGGAGTTCGCCAACCACATCGGGATCAAATGACATGATGCAGTAGGGGCCAGTATAGTGCCGCATCTTTTCGAGAGTTCGTTCGACCAATCCGGTATTTCCGTCCCATAGGGACTTGAGTTCAATGACCAGTGGAACGCGACCATTTACCACCGATAGCAACTCGTCCAGTCCAAGAATCCGATCATCGGTGCCGCGGAGAGGAATTGATTTCAACTCGTCTGCCGTGAGTTCTGACACCTTACCGGTTGAAAGGGTCAGGCGATCGAGCGTCTCGTCATGAAATACGACAGCCTCGCGGTCGCCCGACAGCTGGAGATCGCACTCTATTGCGTAGCCATGTTTGATCGCCGCTGTAAAGGCTGATTTGGTGTTCTCGAGGCGTCCCTGCTTGTCATCATGAAGGCCTCGATGTGCAATGGGTCGCGAGGTCAAGAACTCCAGATGACGCTCATGAGGGTTGGCCATGACAGTCATTCGATCTCGACGACAGCTTCGACTTCTGTCGAGATACCCATCGGTAACGACGGAGAAGCAACTGCGGAACGGGCATGACGGCCAGCATCGCCAAATACTTCAACCATCAAGTCGGAAGCGCCATTTATCACCTTCGGGTGTTCTGTGAAATCCGGCGTGGCGTTTACAAAACCCACGAGCTTGACGATGCGCCGTACTCGGTCGAGATTTCCACTGCAGGCATCTCTTAGCTGTGCGATCACATTGATGCCACACAATCTGGCAGACCTTATGCCGTCCTCCAGCGAGACAGAGTTTCCAAGCTGCCCGGGATAAAGAACCTTGCCATCGGAAATGGGGCCCTGACCGGAAATAAACACCAATTGCCCGGTGCGCGTCCACGGAACATAGTTAGCGACAGGCTTTGCTGCTGCCGGAAGAGTGATATTGAGTTCCTGAAGTCGTGTGTCGATCCGTCCCATTCTGCATTGTCCTCTAAGTCGAGTGTTTCAAACTGGATGACTGACTGACCTTATGCGGTGTGTAGGTCAAGGCATGTCTCTCGCGGGGTTGTCAGGAGATCGGTTGGTCTTTCTCCACGAAAATACTGCTCCAGATTGTCAATGCATTTGTGCCCCATGGCGCTTCGTGTCGCTGGCGTGGCGCTGCCAAGGTGCGGAAGCAGGAACACATTGTCCATCTGCCGGTAGCGAGGATCAATGTTTGGCTCATTCCGGAAAACGTCAAGGCCGGCCGCCGCGAGTTGACCTGTTTTCAAAGCCTGGATGACAGCCTCGTCCTCGACAATGTCTCCTCTGGCCGTATTGACCAGTATGGCCCCGGTCGGGAGCAACGAAAGCATGCTTGCATTCAGCATTCCGCGTGTTTCCGGGGTCGAGGCACAGTTGATCGAGAGGAAATCACAGTCGGGGAGCATATCCTCGAGTCTCTTGAAATATCGTGCACCGTGCGTCTGGTCGGTGGGTAGTTGTTGGCGTGCGTGATAGCGCACGCTCATTCCGAAGGCGCGTGCGCGCCGGGCAACAGCCTGCCCGATGCGACCCATGCCGAGAATGCCAAGGCGCTGCCCCGATACGTCATGTCCCATTGGACTGGTGAGCGTGGTTTCTCCCCAACGGTTCTCCCGGACCATTCGATCTCCCCAAGACGCTCCCCGGGCGGCTCCCAGCATCAGCAGCATGGCGATATCAGCTGTAGCCTCTGTGAGTACGCCGGGAGTATTGGTGACCGCGATGCCCCTGGCTTCGGCTTGAGGGATTGAGAGGTGATCATATCCGACGGAATGGGTGGCGATGATCCGGATGGAGGCGGGAAGGTTCTGAATGAAGTCGGGGCCAAGCTTGTCGAAGGAGGTGACCAAGAGACCATCATGTCGGGCGGCCCTCTCCAGGATCTCACTCCGATCCATTGGCCGATCTTCTTCGTTGAGGGTCGCTTGAAAAATCGATTTCATTCGGTGCTCGACGTCTGGCATCATACGACGGGTGGCCAGAATACGGGGTTTGCCAGGCGACTCTTTGGGCATCTTTGTCTCCGCGCTCCGAATGATTATATTGATCGGCGGTCAGATGGTATTGGATCATCGCCGCGAGGGAGTTTCAAGGTTGAAAACCGTCCTTTTCATGTTGGGTTTCATCATTTTGGCCGGTACGGCCCAGGCCGCAACCGTGGCTCCTCACCGGGCCATCTATGACCTGTCGTTGTTGCGGGCGAGCGAGGGGTCTGCCCTGCAGACTGCCTCCGGCCGGCTGGCCTATGAGATCGACGGGTCAAGCTGTGATGGCTATACGGTCAATTTTCGTATGGCGACCCGCTACCGCCCTGCTGAGGGTGCTCCGACCTTGATCGATACTACAACCACGACTTTTGAGAGCGGCGATGCAACGGAGCTTCGGCATCATTCCAAGGAAGTGGTAGACGGATCGATGCGTGAGAATGTCAGGCTTCGAATGAGCCGGGCGTCTCCGTCGGCCGAAGGCTCTGGAGAGTTGTCGAGCAAGCCGGAAGAGCCGTTCAGCATTCCTGCTGGTGCAGTGCTGCCGATGCAGCACCAATTCAAATTGATAGCCTTGGGGGAAGCCGGGGGCGGACGTGACTCCAGCGTGCTGTTCGATGGCTCGGATGGGCCCACGGCCTATCGTGCGATCTCCTTTGTTGGCAAGTTACGGCCAGCTGGCAGCATCGCACGTGACGCGTCCAACCCTGCCGCCGTGCCCCTGTCCGGCAATCAAGCCTGGCCCATGACGGTCAGCTACTATCCTCTTGAGGGCGAGAGCGAAATCCCGGAATATCAGGTCAGCTTTGATCTTTACGACAACGGCGTCGCAACTGGCCTCGTTCTTGATTATGGTGATTTTGCTCTGAAGGGTACCCTGACGGATCTGACATTGCTCGAACCGGGAACGTGCCCCTGAGAATGATGAACAAGCTCAAGCCCACGACCGGAGATCGAGATGTCGAGGCCTTTCTTGACAGTCTGAAGGACGTGCCTGTCCGAAGTCAGGGTCAGCCGGCCGGGCGTCTTGTCCTCGCGATGGATGCGACCATGAGCCGTCAGCATAGCTGGGATACGGCGCTTGCCATCCAGGCAAACATGTTTGCCGAGGCCGGACGCGTCGGAGGGCTGGCCGTGCAACTTGTGTATTTCAGAGGCTTTCGCGAATGTCGCGCGTCGAAGTGGACGCCTGACACCGCATCGCTCGCGCGGCTCATGGCGGGCATCAGATGTGCTGGAGGGCACACACAAGTGCTCCGTGTGCTCAAGCACCTTCGTAGCGAGGCAGCGAGCGGCAAGGTCAATGCCTGCATCTACATCGGAGATGCGCTTGAAGAATCCATTGACAGCCTCGCCTCCGTGGCTGGCGAGATTGGGCTTCTCGGGGTTCCGGTCTTTGCGTTCCAGGAAGGGGAGGATGAGATCGCAGAGACGGGATTTCGAGAAATTGCACGACTGACCCGCGGTGCATATTTTCGATTTGGGGCTGACTCGGCCGATATTCTAAAGGATCTCCTGTCTGCTGTTGCCGTCTACGCTGCTGGTGGCTTGGCGGCGCTGGAGGCCCATTCGTCATCTCGCGGTGGAACTGCCACGAGACTTCTGAAGCAACTCGAGTGAGTCCGCCATTATGGCAAGCTTCCTTGTAGGTTTGGTGATCGTTGTCGGCGGCTGGTGGCTAGTGAAGGCCTTTGCCAATGCGCAGCCGGCCAAGGTTCGCGGTCTGGTGCGCCAGATCGGAGGCGGAGCGATTATCGCCTTTGCGGGCCTGATGGCGCTGCGCGGGCAGCTGAATCTCGCCATGCCCTTGTTCCTGCTTGGTCTTGGTCTGTTTGGACAGCAGATGGCTTTTCCAACTGGCATGCCATGGCAGCGCAAGAGTCCGGGGCAACGCTCGCAGGTTGCAACGAGGATGTTGCGCATGGAGCTGGATCATGATTCCGGACAGATGGAGGGCCAGGTCCTGCTCGGTACATTCAAGGGTCGGCAGCTGTCCAGCCTGTCGCTGTCGGAGGCCCAGGCCCTGCACGGCGAATGTGCGCGCTCGGGCGACCAGAGCCTTGCATTGCTTGAGGCGTGGATTCATCGCAATCGTTCCGATTGGCGCTCACAATGGTCTGGTGGCGCCAGTGAAGGTCGCGCAGCGGTATCCGCACAAAAGATGACGCGACCCGAGGCGCTGGCCATTCTTGGCCTGCAAGACGGCGCGACTCCTGCAGATATTCGATCAGCTCATCGGCGGCTGATGAAGACAGTCCATCCCGACCTTGGTGGGTCGGACTATCTTGCCGCAAAGATCAACGAGGCAAAGGCCTTTCTGCTTCAGGACGGGCCCACGGCCTGACACGGTGTATTCTGCCGCTTGATGCGCTTGCAGGCAGCAGCGGCGGTGGTCTCGTCGAAGCCCGTGAACCGAGCACGAAATGTAACGTTGCCGTCCTTCTCCACCATGACTGTCTGAGCGGTTTTGCCGTCCACGGCCTCCGGAGCCCGCTTTCGCATCAGCTGAATGACTGCCTGAGCATCGTTCTTTGTCGCATAATCACCCAACGTGATCATCCAGCCCGGATCGGTTGTGGGCGTGATCGAGGCTACCTGAGACTGATCTGCGAGCTGCTCGGCAGGTGTCTTCACCTCAAATGGCACGTTGGCAGGATCGGTGGACTGCGGCTCGGCCGATGGCTTGGGCACGGTTTCTACCTGCTCAGTTGCTGGCTGGGCTCTGGCGTCGTTTTGCGCCGCAGGTGTTTCAGGTGCGCTGACCTCTGCGGCCAACTCGCCGATAGGATCTGACCCGCTGCCCTGGAGGGCAGTGTCCGGCTCAGGCTGGGCGCTATCCGCCGCCGCGGCTTGTTCTGATTTTTTCTTGAAAAGTGGCTTGGGTGGCTTCGGCTGGCCTGCTGCGCCGGCTGAAGCCGTATTCGGAGTTTTTCCGGACTGTGGCTCTTCGATGTTGAGGCCACCCTTGGCAGAACCGGCCACGGCGGCAATCGTCTTTCCGCCTTTTGCCTTGCTGAAGTATCGGCTCAGCATTTTCTTCATGTAGGCGTCACGCGACGCACCGGTGCGCCCCCCCATGACGACCCCCACGAGTCTTTTGTCGCCGCGCCGCACCGAAGACACCAGATTGAAGCCAGAGGCGTTGATGAATCCTGTCTTTATGCCGTCTGTACCATCATAGCTGCCAAGCAGACGGTTGTGGCCAGTGATCGTGCGCCCAGCGTATACAAAGCTGCGCGTCCGGAAATAGGGGTAGTATTGTGGAAAATCGCGCATCAGGCGCAGGCCCAGAGTGGCCATATCCCTTGCGGTGGTGACCTGCCGTGGATTTGGCAGCCCCGACGCGTTTGCGAAAGTCGTCCGTGACATGCCGAGTGCGCGCGCCGTGCTGGTCATGCGCTGCGCGAAGGCCTTCTCAGACCCTGAAATGCGCTCCGCGACTGCTGCAGCGACGTCATTGGCAGATTTGACCACCAGCGCTTTGATTGCGGTCTCCACCGTGATGCTTCCTCCAGGCTTTACCCCAAGCTTGGAGGGGGCCATTCCGGCTGCCCGCGCCGACATCTTGATGGGGGAGTTGAGTTTCAGCCTGCCCGCGTTCATTTCCTCGAAGAGCAGGTAGAGCGTCATCATCTTTGTCAGGGAGGCGGGGTAGCGGGTCTCGTCCATGTTTTCTGCAAAGAGAACGCTGCCGGTTCGGGCGTCAACGGTCACGGCTGCGAACTTGGGGTTCGCCGTGGCCTGGACGACAAACATCATTGACGTAAGGGCAAGAAGAAAACCAAACAAAATCGGCTTCATCCGGATCACCCTACGAACTCCGAAAAGTGGCTCCGATGAAATTCTGCCAAATTTCATTGTATCTCCTGTCCTGCAGCATCCAGGAAAGCGCCGCGTTTATCATATCGACCGTGCTTCTGCGACTCTTGCGGAAAGCCCCTGCCTGACAGTTGCCGCGGAGCGGTTACGGTTGGGTAAATCTAAACCAAACATACCGGGATTTGTGCGGCGCAACAATTCCCTTGACATTCATGCTGCGGCGCATATAAATAGGACCATCACGAATGGAGAGTGACCCATGATGAAGTCTTTCGAAGAATTTCAGTCCTTCGGCAAGGATGGTTTTGAGGCCTGTGTCGCCTCGTCCAGCGCCCTGAACAAGGGGTTCCAGACAATGGCTCAGGAGGCTGCCGAATTCTCGCGCAAGTCCTTCGAGAAGGGTACTGCGGCGTTTGAGAGGCTGGCCTCTGTGAAGTCGTTTGACAAGGCGGTCGAGGCTCAACAGACCTTTGCCAAGGAGAGCTATGAGCAGTTCGTAGCTCAGATGACAAAGATGAATGAGCTGTTCCTCAGCACGGCAAAAGAGGCTTACAAGCCTTTCGAGGCATCGATGTCGTCGTTCAGCGTCAAGTCGCCGAAGTAAACTTCGCACCTTCGCTCGGCAGTCCGAAAAAGTAGCCCGCTGGCCATGATGTCAGCGGGCTTTTTCATCTGAGGGTGATCATCACTGGTACATGATCAGAGGGACGTTCCTGCGATCTTACATCCCGCATGATCTGTGCGTCAGCCAGCAGGTCTGCCGCCTGCGGCGAAAGCAGCAGATGGTCAATCCTGATTCCATTATTTCGCTGCCAGGCGAGTGCTTGGTAGTCCCAGAAGGTGAAAAGCCCATCGGTCTCGCCGTGGCATTGCCGAATCGCATCCACAAAACCCAGATTCTGAAGCTGTCGGAATCGGGCGCGTGGACCGGGTTGGAATAGAGCGTCAGATTGCCACGCATCGGGGTGCTTGGCATCGCGCGGGGTCGGAATGACGTTGTAGTCTCCTGCCAGCACCAGTGGCTCCTCGTTCTTCAGCAGGCCTCGCGCATGTGCGATCAAACGG
The DNA here is from genome assembly GCF_044238155.1 of Aestuariivirga sp. Lineage (GTDB taxonomy): Bacteria > Pseudomonadota > Alphaproteobacteria > Rhizobiales > Aestuariivirgaceae > Aestuariivirga. The sequence goes on from NZ_JBIIDX010000071.1 coordinate 11,183, forward strand.
TCCATCCACGACAGCTTGTAGCTGAACTTATCCGACCCGATGGGGTTTCCATTCGGAAGGTAGATTGAAGCAATTCTAACAGTACCCTTGGCGTGGGAGTAGACCGCTTCGATGTAGCGTGCTTGTTGATCGTTCTCGTCTCCGGGCAGACCCCGCAGCACATCATCTGGCCTTGTGCGAGAGAGGATGGCCACTCCATTATATGTCTTCTGGCCGTGAACAAGGCAGGTGTAGCCCAATTCTTCGAACGCGGATGCGGGGAAGGCCCCATCCTCGCATTTCAGCTCTTGAAGGCAAACGACATCCGGCTTGGCATCTGAGAGCCACGCCACGGCATTCTCAAGACGGGCCTTTACGGAGTTAACGTTCCAGGTCGCAATCTTCATCGCCCCATGATGGCGGTGGACCGCCCGTCCTGCAAGGGCCGTCAGACGGAGAAGCTGGTTCCGCACCCGCAGGAAGAGGTGGCGTTTGGATTTCGGATCTTGAAGGATTGCCCCATCAGATCATCGACAAAATCGATCTCTGCGCCATTCAAGAACCCCTGACTGACGGGGTCGATCAGCGCCCTGGCTCCCCCGTGCTCGATGATGAGGTCATCAACCGCGGCCGAATCGACCAATTGGAAATCATATTGGAATCCGGAGCATCCGCCACCATTGACAGCCACCCTGAGGGCGGTCTTTCCGGGTTTGCCGGACAGTATCTGGCGGATGCGTGCCGCCGCCCGATCCGTGAGTATGATAGAACCGCTCATAATCGTGTATGTTGGTTCTTCCAGCAAGGTTGTCAATGGATTCTCTCATGCAGCGGTTTTCCGCTCCCTATGCCAGCCTGCCCGCGCAAAGCCGAGGGCGGGTTTTCCCCGAGACGGAGGAGGACTTCCGAACTCCATTCGCGCGCGACCGCGATCGCATCATCCATTGCCAGGCCTTTCGCCGCCTCAAGCACAAGACGCAGGTTTTTGTTTACCATGAGGGTGACCACTACCGCACACGGCTCACCCATACGATCGAGGTGGCACAGGTTGCCCGTTCAATCGCACGCGCCCTGGGCCTCGATGAAGATCTTGCAGAAGCGCTGGCACTGGCCCATGATCTTGGGCACACTCCGTTCGGTCATGCAGGCGAGCGCGAACTTGATGCGCTGATGCGACCATTTGGTGGGTTCGACCACAATGCGCAATCGCTTCGGATACTGACCCGACTGGAGCGGCGTTACGCTGGTTTCGATGGACTCAATCTGACGTGGGAAACGCTTGAGGGCCTTGTCAAGCACAATGGCCCCTTGGTCAGTCGTGAGGGGGATCCCGTCGGGCGCTATCGCGAACGCGGATTGCCCGAGGCAATTGTTGATTACGTATCAGGCCACGACCTTGAGTTGGCGTCTTTTGCCTCGGCTGAGGCTCAGGTTGCCGCGCTGTCTGACGATATTGCGTATAACTCGCACGACATTGACGATGGGCTTCGGGCTGGACTGTTCGATCTGATCGATCTTGGGGATGTTCCTCTGGTTGGTGAGGCGCTTGCGACGGTTTTACGCGAGCATCCCAATCTCGAGGCCGATCGCATCGTGCACGAAACCGTTCGACGGGTTCTCTCCGCGATGATCCACGACGTGATTTCTGAAACTCAGCGCCGGGCAGCGCTCTATGGTCCTGGCTCGGCTCAGCAGGTCAGAGACTTGGCAGTTCCACTGGTCGATTTCAGCCGGCAGATGATCGAAAACAACCGGGTCCTGCAGTCGTTCCTGAACGAGAAAATGTACCGTCATGCGCGTGTTGAGGATATCATGGTTCGGGCGCGCAGAGTTGTGCGTGACCTGTTCGAAGCATATCTGCACGATCCCGGTTTGCTGCCGGTTCCATGGCGCGAACTCTCCCGGGAACATGCTGACGATCTCCGTGCACGGCAGGTCTGCGACTTCATTGCTGGCATGACCGACCGCTATGCGTTGACCCAGCATAAACAGCTGTTTGACGTTGATCCACTTTTCCGCTAGGGCCCGAGACCAATTGTTTCGATTATTCAAGTACTGACATGAATCTGTTTGCTGAGTTCCTGCAGGTGATCCGCGGGGCTGTCTCCGACGTGGCGGCCGCGCAGGGATTAGCCGTGCCTCTTGATCTGTCCCGCGTTACAGCAGAGCCCCCGCGCGACCGCGCGCATGGCGACATCGCGACGAATGCGGCAATGGTTCTCAACAAGGCGTTTGGCCTCGCGCCCCTGCAGCTAGCCGAGGCCATCGCCCATAGGCTTCGCATTCACCCAGAGGTCGCTGAAGTTGTAATCGCAGGTCCGGGGTTCATAAACCTCCGCCTCGCTCTCTCGGTTTGGCCAAAGGTGCTGGACGCAGTGATGGAGCAGGGGGCGTCTTTTGGTCGATCATCGATCGGTCATGGCCGGAAGGCAAATGTCGAATATGTGTCGGCCAACCCGACCGGACCGCTTCATGTCGGCCATGTGCGAGGCGCAGTATTTGGCGATGCCTTGGCCGGTCTACTGGTTGAGACGGGTTATAGCGTCACCAGAGAGTACTATATCAACGACGCCGGCGCTCAGGTTGATGTGCTGGCAAGGTCTGCGTACCTTCGGTATCTCGAAGCGCTTGGAGATGAGATTGGCGAGATACCCGCAGGTCTTTACCCGGGAGCTTACCTGAAGCCCGTTGGCGAAGCGCTGGCCGGGGAGTACGGAGACAGTTTGCGTGGCAAGGCTGAAGCGTCTTGGTTGCCAATTGTTCGCGGGCTCACCATGGACATGATGATGGCCTTGATCCGGGAGGATCTTGCAGCGCTTAACATCAGGCAAGAGATATTCTTCTCGGAAAAGTCGCTGCACGAGTCCGGATCAGTGGCGGAGACAATAGCAGACTTGAGGGCCAAGGGACTCGTCTATCAGGGCACCTTGCCGCCTCCCAAGGGAGAGATACCGGATGACTGGGAAGATCGTGAGCAGACGCTGTTTCGTGCAACGCAGTTCGGTGATGATGTTGACCGTCCACTGCTGAAGTCTGACGGAAGCTACACATATTTTGCTTCTGATGTCGCCTATAGCCGCAACAAGATATCGCGTGGCTATGATGAGCTTATCTATGTTCTTGGCGCGGATCATGGCGGTTACGTCAAGAGACTTGAGGCGATTGCCCGGGCGCTGGCTGGCAGCGGCAAGGTCGACGTCATCGTGCGGCTCTGCCAGCTGGTAAAGCTGTATCGTGCGGGTGAACCCGTGCGCATGTCCAAGAGGGCGGGGGAATTCGTGACCCTGCGAGATGTCGTCGACGAGGTCGGCCCAGACGTGGTGCGCTTCATGATGCTCTTTCGCAAGAACGAGGCCCCGTTGGACTTCGATTTTGCCAAGGTGACCGAGCAGTCAAAAGACAACCCCGTGTTTTACGTCCAATATGCGCACGCACGGACCTGTTCGGTCATTCGGAACGCTGCAGAACTGGGGCATGAGCCTCGAGGCAGGGTCGATTTCTCCCGCCTGAGCGATGAGGCCGAAATGGCTCTTACCAGGCGGCTGGCCGAGTTTCCTCGCCAGGTGGAGTTAGCCGCAGTGGCTCACGAGCCCCACAGGATTGCCTTCTATCTATATGATCTGGCAGGTGATTTTCATTCCCTATGGAACAAGGGCAAGGATCTGCCGCATTTGCGTTTTATTTTGAAAGAAGATATTGAACTCACCCTTGCACGTGTCGCATTCTTGCGGGCGATCAGGTATGTATTGGGCAACGGTCTTCGGATCCTTGGGGTGATCCCCGCCGAAGAAATGTAGAGACGTTGAGGTTAAATGGTGCAGGATTCGAGCAGCGGGACCGGGCCAGACACGCGCAATTGGCGCGAGCGGCTTGGCATCGGCGCGCAGGAACTTCCGAAACTGTCAGACGAGTTTCGCGAGGCTGCCCCACCGGCTGTGGCCGAACAGAAGGACGTGCCGCGAACACCACAACCGGTTACCAACCCCGCTCCTATGGCGCCGCGCGTGCCGCGGAAAGCTCCTGAAACGACGGCTCAACCCGCTCCCGCTGTTCAGGCTTCTCCCGCTGTTCCTCCTCCTGTCGCGGCTGTTGCCGCCGCTCCATCCATGGATCGGACCGTCGCCGGTGCATCCCGCGCAACGCCCAAGGTTCCGGACAATGCCATGCAGGATGCGTTGGCGGAGAAACTCCGGGCGCAGCGCGCTGCTGCCGAACGACTTGCCGAACAACGTGTGCTAGCGGCTCGGCAGAAAGCAGAAGGCAAAACCGTGCCGGCGTCTCCGCCGCCGCGTTCGTCGAGGCCGAAGGCGCCTCCCGCCCCTGCTACGCGGCCTGGTTCCGCTGCCGCTCCCGGATCGCGTCCAAAGTTCAGTTTTGCCGATGAGGGGCGCGGCAGCGCGCTTGCGCCGCCTCGGCCTGCCCTCGGTGTGGAGCGCGGACAGCCTCCATTCCTGAGGCCATCCGCAGCGGGAAGCGGCGCACCTCCGTCCCGCAGCCTGACATCGTACCGGTCCGGGGACCTTGGATCCGGCTCCGCTCCGCGATTGTCTGGGACTGGTTTTTCGTCAACACGCGTTGCCGCACGACGGTCCTCATCGGTCGATCTCTTTGCTCGCCGGCCCGAGCCTCGCGACAGCAGCCTGACCGATGAGACAGCCAGCAGCTATCCCGGCCGGACTGTCCGCTCGTCTCCGCCTGATGATCATGATCAGGTGTTCGAGGATGAAACACCGCTGCGGCCCAGGCCCACAGCGGTGGATTATCAATCTGCCTATCAGCAGGGTGATGAATTCTTCATGGAGGAGCCGCGCCGCTCTAGTGGTCCTTGGCTGCTTCTTCTGGCCCTGCTGGTTGCTGCAATCGCAACGGGCGCAGTGGTTTGGTTCTACAGCGACACCGTTCGCAACCTTGCGAACGGCGTCGGCGGCGCTGTATCGGGCACAGAGTCCGTTCCGGTGGTTGATGCACCTGCCGATCCGTCGAAGGTTACACCGGAGGCGGCAGCTCCCGGAGATGCCAGTACGCCTTCAGCACAGAAAAAACAGATATATGACCGGATCGTCGGCGAGCAGGAAGTTCTAGGCGGTCAGGTGTTGCCTACGGAAGAAACGCCCTTGCCGCCAGCTGATGTTCCTGCGGCAGAGCAGGTTCCGCAGCCGCCGCCAGCCGCCGGTGCTGGGGAGATTCCCGCGCCGGATGCTGCCGATCAGTCGACCGGCCAGGGGCTTCCGGAGGTAGAGCCTCCACCGCCCCTGCCTTTGCCACCCCCAGGGTCCGGTCAGGAGGGCAACCTAGCGCCTGGGGCAGGCACACAGGTGGCGGCGGCTTCGGCGCCTCCTGAGCAGGGGGCTACCGCCCCTCCGGAGCCAGCGGCTGCCGCTGACATCCAGTCCAGTACCAACACCCTCCCGCCGCCCCCGGAAACAACCACCGACGGGGCGGCTCTTGTTTCGGGTGCTGCCTTGGCGACCGGCAGTTCGTCGCCCAGCCCCGAGGTGTCTGCTGCAC
>NZ_JBIIDX010000072.1:0-16660 GCF_044238155.1 Aestuariivirga sp.
ATCAGGTCGTTGTTACCTCTGTCATAGCTAAACTGCGGCGGCTCGACCACGAGCACCAGATTCGGGCTGAGCATGTTGTTGGCAGAGAAATAGTTCGCAGCCACCTGCTTCATCCGATCATCGTTGGGGTTCGACGCGGCCGATTCCGAATAGGCCACCGCCGCGGCTGCAATCGCCGCCTGGTCAACGTTGATCTGCAAGGCGTGCTGGGCGCGGTAGGCGCGCGCCATGTCCACGGCGACGCCCGCCACCACAAACAGCACGACCGAGGCCAGCGCGACGGTGACGGCCACCGCGCCGGAGCAGTCCTTCGTGAAGGACCACAGTCGAACAAGGCTGTTGTGAATGGCTCCCATGATCAACTCAATTCACGATGCGAATATTGCGCAACTGGGCGCCGATGCGCTTGAAGGCGTCGAGCAACGCCGTTCTCGAACCGGCCTCGAAAAAATACTCAGGCTTGCTGGCGCAGGTGCGCAGCATGTCTCTGGCGTCAACATCATTGATGTTCAGGGCCACGGTAAAGATCAGGATGCCATCGCCCTTGATCTTGGTGCACAGGCTCTTCGTGGCATCATCGGCAGATTTTCGAGGCTCCATTCGCGCACACATGTTGCCGCGGCAACTGCTGACTTGCCAGAGCAGCTGGTTATCACGCAGCGGATCCGTTGGCAGGCCTGGGCAGTTGGGCGAACAAGTCGGGAGATAGGGCTTGGAATTGTTCACCCCGTCGGTCATCAACACGACCGCCTTGGTGAGGCCAATCGTTTCGGCGTCGGCCGCGTCCATGGTGGTGTCGAAGGGCAAGCCGGGCGTCAGCATCTGCCAGGCAAATTCCAGACCACCGGACGTGTAGGTGTCGGTCACCGTGTCGTTATTCGGGGCGGGCGTCAGGGCGTCGATGCGAGCCAGCAGCGCGGTGCGCCCGCCGGACTTCGTCAGGTCAAGCATCGGAACCTGCGCGCAGGGGCGTTGGTAAGCATAGTCCCAGAAGGGTGAGCGCCCCTGATAGGGACCAGGCAGCCGATCAATCCGATCAAGCGACCCCGGGCGGGAGGAAAAACAACCCCCGAAAGTGTAGATCTGACCCGGATCGTTAAAGCAGAAGGGCTGGCCCCAGTCGGTGCAGGTTTCATAGGGATCATAGGGGCAGGTGGTCGACACGCCATCGATCACACAGGGAATGCTGCCGCCCGGCATCATCCTGCAGCCCCTCTTGTGAGGGTAGGTGCAGCGGTTGCCGGCTGATGACCAGGCGGAGGGTACCCGGAGCCAGTCTTCCTGCCAGTACCTTGGTTCCACCCTGAGATAGGTCGCGAAGGGAACGATGCCGATGGCGGTATTGGAATCGACATCGGGATTGGTCAACACCTCGTTCACCAAGTCCTTCGCCGCGGTCTGCAGCGTCTGGTATTTCGGCGTGCCGTTGAGGCTCTCCGACATGGAGTAGGTGTTGTCGAGCGCCAGAACCAGTTCGAGCGGGCCCCATTCGGGCCTCGCCACCTGCGAGGAGACGGTGAACCTGATTTCGTTGATGTCAACGATCCGAAGGAAGGTGGTTTCAAGCCTGGCCGGCACCGAAATGACCAGGTTGTTCTCCTCGCCGACATACGTGAACTGCGGGGGCTCGGTCACCGCCACCAGATCAGTGCTCAGCGCGTTGTTGGTGCTGAAGTAATTGGCTGCCACCTGTTTCATCAGTTCGATGTTCGGGTTAGACCCGGGCACCTCGCTGTAGGCCACCGCCGCGGCGGCGATCGCCGCCTGGTCAACGTTGATCTGCAAGGCGTGCTGGGCGCGGTAGGCGCGCGCCATGTCCACGGCGACGCCCGCCACCACAAACAGCACGACCGAGGCCAGCGCGACAGTAACGGCCACCGCGCCCGTCCGGTCTGCGATGAAAGCTCGCAGATTTCTGAGGGCCATGACACCATTCTCCCAATGCACTACTTGAGATAGTCTTTTCTCGAGCAAATGTACAGGGTGGACCGGGCATCATGGTTTCCCGTTGCGGGAAATTAACGTTAATCTATCAATGGTTGAAGTTTGATCACCTTGCACGCTTGCGCTGCAGTGCGGCGGATGTCGGTTCTGGCGAGGCTTTCCTCCTGCGCGCCCAATGCGCTAGATGTGCAGCCATGACTGATGCCCTTGCCACCCGCCAGAGTGCCGCCCGTCACTGGTTCGAAGAGTTGAGAGACCGTATCTGCTCTGCCCTCGAGGCGATCGAGGGCGGCAGCCGATTCGAACGGTCGCCCTGGCAGCGACCGGATGGCGGCGGCGGCATCATGTCCATGCTGCATGGCAAGGTGTTCGAGAAGGCGGGCGTTCACACCTCGACGGTGCATGGCGAATTCTCGCCCGAGTTTCGCAAGCAGATCCCCGGCGCGGAGGAGGATCCCCGCTTCTGGGCATCGGGCATTTCGCTCATCGTGCATCCCTGGAACCCGCATGTGCCGGCGGTGCACATGAACACCCGCTTCATCGTGACCACCAGGACATGGTTCGGCGGCGGCGCAGACCTGACCCCCGTCCTGAACCGCCACCGCACCCAGGACCATCCGGACTCGCGCGATTTCCATGCCGCCATGCAGGCGGCCTGCGAGGCCCATGCGGTGGCCGACTATCCACGCTTCAAGGCGTGGTGCGACGAATATTTCTTCCTGCCCCACCGCAACGAACCGCGCGGCATCGGTGGCATCTTCTATGACCACTTCAACTCCGGCGACTGGGACAAGGACTTCGCCTTCACGCGCGAGGTGGGCCTCGCCTTTCTCGGCGTCTACCCCAATCTGGTCCGGCGCAACATGGATACTCCGTATACTGATGATGATCGCGAGGAGCAACTCGTCCGCCGTGGCCGCTATGTCGAGTACAATCTGCTCTATGACCGCGGCACCATCTTCGGACTGAAGACTGGCGGAAACGTGGACTCGATCCTGTCCTCCATGCCGCCTGCGGTAAAATGGCCCTGAAACACCGGACAATGCCCATGGACCTCCGTAACGGCTTCGACATCAAGCGCTACATCCGCACCATTCCGGACTATCCGAAACCGGGCATCATGTTCAGGGACATCACCACCCTGCTCTCCAACCTGCATGGCTTCCGGGCGGCGGTGGATGAGCTGGCCTGGCCGTTCCTCAAGGGCGAAATCGATTATGTGGCGGGAATCGAGGCGCGGGGATTCATCCTCGGCGGCGCGGTCGCACACAATCTCGGCCGCGGCTTCATCCCGATCCGCAAGAAGGGCAAGCTGCCCTCGCGCGTCATCGGCCAGGAATATCAGCTCGAATATGGCGTGGACACGATCGAGATTCATGCCGACGCCATCCAGAAGGGTGACCGGGTGCTGCTGGTCGATGATCTGATCGCCACCGGCGGAACCGCGGGCGCGGCCATCGATCTGATCCGCAAGTCAGGCGGCGAGGTCGTGTCGGCCGCCTTTGTGATCGACCTGCCCGACCTGGGCGGGGCAGCGAAGCTGAGGGCAAAAGGTGTGAAGGTGCATACGCTGGTCGGCTTCGAGGGGCATTAGCGCAAGCTCCGATTCATGCCCGGGCCGGTGTCATCACCTTGCCGTCGAAACAGAACACCAGCTCACCCCTCTGGTTGAAGCCCTCGTTGTGAGAGAACACCAGGCCCCAACCAGGGCGTGATTTCAGCTCGCGCTTTCCTGTGATGGTCGTGCGGAAACTCAATGTGTCCCCCGGCGTGACCGGCCTCAGCCAGCGCAACTGCTCAAGCCCGGGTGATGGCCCCACCTCGGCGGGCGTCTGTCCTGCGGCGCGCATCTGCCGCTCTGCCTTCTGATTGGTTGCGACATAGCATTTCATCCAGGCTGCAGCCGTGTGCCAGCCCGACGCCGAGAGCACGCCGAAGGGGCCTGTGCGGGCCGCCTCGTCATCAAGGTGGAAGGGCTGGGGATCATAGGCCCTGGCAAAGGCGAGGATCTCCTCGCGGGGGAAATGATGGCTGCCCAGCTCAATGACCAGGCCAACCTCGATGTCCTCCAGGCTGAGGCCGATCATGGATTGCGCACCCGCATGAACTGCACGCCCACCATCTCGGTCTTGAGTTCGCCATCCGTGCCGAGCAGCTCGAACTTCATGCGCAGAATGCCCATCTCCGGGCGCTTTGCCGAAACCCGGCGCGAGAGAACGCTTGCCCTGCCGGTGAGGGTCTCGCCGGCATAGACCGGCTTCAGCCACTTCACCTCTTCCATGCCGTTGGATGCCATGGCCGCCGACTGGTTGGCAAAGGCCTCGACCGCCAGCCTGACCAGAATGGCGCTTGCCTGCCAGCCGGAGGCCGCCAATCCTCCGAGCACGGAGCGCTTTGCGGCGGCCTCGTCGAGGTGGAAGGGCTGCGGGTCCCAGGCGGCGGCGAAGGCCGTCACCTCCTCCGCGGACAGGTGATATTCGCCAAAGGGAATGACCAGACCCTCGGGAAAATCCTCATAGTGAAGAAGCTCCGCCATGCTACCCTGCGCTGCGTCCTCTCAGGTATTGAAGCGGAAGTGCATGACGTCGCCATCCTTCACGACATAGTCCTTGCCCTCAAGCCGGAACTTGCCGGCTTCGCGCGCTCCCGCTTCACCCTTGCCGGAGACATAGTCATCATAGGCGATGGTTTCGGCGCGGATGTAACCCTTCTCGAAATCGGTGTGAATGACGCCTGCCGCCTGCGGCCCCTTCGTGCCCTGGGTGATGGTCCAGGCGCGCGCCTCCTTGGGGCCGACGGTGAAATAGGTGACGAGATGCAGCAGGTCATAGCCAGCGCGAATGACCCGGTTGAGACCGGGCTCCGACAGGCCCACGGCGTCGAGAAAATCCTTCTGGTCCTGCGGCGCCATGACGGCAATCTCGGACTCGATCTTGGCCGAGACGACAACGGCAACCGCATTCTCCCCGGCTGCGCGCGCGAATACGCGGGCGGAGAACTGATTGCCCTTGTCGGCGGAGCCCTCTTCGACGTTGCAGACATAGAGCACCGGCTTCGAGGAGAGCAGGCCCAGTCCACGGAAGACCTTTTCCTCCTCTGGCGTGCGCTCGACGAGGCGCGCGGGCTTTCCCTCCCGCAAGAGATCGAGCGCGCGGGTCATCAGGCTGGCGAGTTCCTTCGAGTCCTTGTCGCCCTGCTTGGCCTTCTTCTCGATGTTCACCAGGCGCTTCTCAAGCGAATCGAGATCGGCAAGCATCAATTCCGTCTCGATCGTCTCGATATCGGCGATGGGATCGATCTTGCCCTCGACATGGGTAATGTCGCCATCTTCAAAGCAACGCACCACATGGGCGATGGCATCAACCTCGCGGATGTTGGCCAGGAACTGATTGCCAAGCCCCTCCCCCTTCGAAGCACCGCGCACCAGCCCCGCGATATCGACGAAGGTGAGGCGGGTGGGGATGATCTGCGCCGAGCCCGCGATCTTCGCCAGAACATCGAGCCGGGGATCGGGCACCGCGACGTCGCCGACATTTGGCTCGATGGTGCAGAAGGGATAGTTCGCCGCCTGCGCCGCCGCTGTCTGCGTCAGCGCATTGAACAGAGTGGACTTGCCGACATTCGGCAGGCCGACGATGCCGCATTTGAAACCCATCAGTCTTGACCCTTCTTTGCAGGCTTGTCCGGCACGGGGTGAAGCGCCAGATGCACCTTGTTCTGGAATGAGCCCTCCTCGCCCTGGACGAGTAGCGGCATGTGATCGGCAACGGCGGCGACGAGCGGATCGAGCCAGGTCCGGTCTGACTTGGCAAAGTCACTCAGCACGTGGGGCTGCACCAAAGCCTTGTCGCCGGGATGCCCGATGCCAAGCCGGACTCGCACGAAGTGCGGCCCGCAATGGGCAATCAGCGAGCGGATGCCATTGTGACCAGCGGCTCCCCCGCCGAGCTTGATGCGCAGCCTGCCGGGCTCGAGATCAAGCTCGTCGTAGAGAACGATGAGCTGGGCAGGATCGATGTTGAAAAAGCGCATCGCCTCGCCGACCGCCCGGCCGCTCTCGTTCATGTAGGTCATCGGCTTCAGCGCCAGCACCTTGACGCCGGCCAGCATGCCCTCGGCGGTCTCGCCCTGGAAGCGCTTGCGCCATGGTGAAAAGCCATGGCGGCGGACGATCTCGTCCACCGCCATGAAGCCGATATTGTGCCGGTTGCCCTGATATTTGGGGCCCGGATTGCCGAGCCCCACGATGAGGTGCATCTGGCCCTCTGCGCCGGACGTTTACTTCTTCTTGGCCGGTGCTGCCGCCGGAGCGGCTGCGGCCGCTCCCTTGGCAGGCGCCGCCGCCTTGCCACCTGCAGCTGGCGCCGCAGCCGCCGCCGGCGCCTTCTGGGCTGTGGCGGGAACTTCGGCTGGCGTAGCCTCGGCTGGCGCTTCCTCTTCCTTCTGCTGGGCGCTGATGGCGCAGAGCGTCACGTCGTCGGACACGGCGGACTTCACGCCGTCGGGCAGCTTGATGTCGGAAAGGTGGACCGACTGGCCAATCTGCAGGCCCGAGACATCGACAGCGATCTCTTCGGGGATGATGTTGGCGGAGCAGTTGAGCGCCACCGTGTGCGACACGATGTTGAGCGCACCACCCTGCTTGATGCCGGGAGACACTTCCTGGCCACGGAAGTGGACCGGAACATTCACGCGGATGCGGGCGTCCTTGCCAAGCCGCAGGAAGTCGATGTGAACGATGAAATCCCGCACCGGCTCGAACTGCACGTCGCGCGGTATCGCGCGCACTGTCTTGCCGTCGACCTCGAGGTCGATCAGGGTCGAGAGAAAACGGCCGGTCTCGACATGGGGGAGAACGTCGCCGTAGGTGAGGGATACAAGCTGGGGCTCCCGCTTGTCGCCGTAAACGACACCGGGAATGAGGCCTTCACGGCGAACTGCGCGGGCGGCCCCCTTGCCGGCCCGGGCGCGCGACGCGGCCTTGAGCTGCACGATCTTTGACATGGTCTACTCCTAATCAGAAAATGCCGGCCGGCCTTCCTCCAGGGGTGAACGATGCCAGACGGACCGCGCGCCTATAGCGGAAGGCCAGCCTGAGCGCAACCCGCTCCGCCCGCCGGGGCCAGCCGTCTATTCGAACAGGCTTGAGACGCTTTCCTCGCGATTGGTGCGACCGATGGCCTCGCCAAGGAGAGACGCGATCGGCATGGTGCGAATGTTCCGGGCAATCTTGACTGCCTCGGTGGGCTGGATCGAGTCTGTGATGACCAGTTCCTTGAGCTTGGAGTTGGTGATCCGCGAAACAGCACCCCCCGACAGCACGCCATGGGTGATGTAGGCGGTCACGTCACGCGCTCCCGTCAGGAGCAGCGCTTCGGCAGCATTGACGAGCGTACCGCCTGAATCGACGATGTCGTCGATCAGGATGCAGGACTTGCCCGCCACGTCGCCGATGATGTTCATCACCTCCGACTCGCCAGCCCGCTCGCGCCTCTTGTCGACGATGGCGAGTGGCGTATCCAGCCTCTTGGCAAGCGCCCGGGCGCGGACCACGCCGCCCACGTCAGGCGAAACAACCACGGTGTTCGAGACGTCCATGTGGTTCTTGATATCCCGCACCATTACGGGACCGGCGAACAGATTGTCGGTCGGTATGTCAAAGAAGCCCTGAATCTGACCGGCGTGAAGATCCATCGCCAGCACGCGGTCCGCACCGGCGCGCGTGATCAGGTTGGCCACCAGCTTGGCCGAAATCGGCGTGCGTGGCCCGGGCTTGCGGTCCTGCCTGGCATAGCCGAAATAGGGAATGACCGCCGTCACGCGGCGGGCCGAGGCCCGTTTCAGCGCGTCGATGATGATCAGCAGTTCCATCAGGTGGTCATTGGCCGGAAAGCTGGTCGACTGTACGACGAACATGTCCTGGCCGCGGACATTCTCCTGGATCTCGACGAAGATCTCCATGTCGTTGAAGCGCCTGACGACTGCTTTCGTCATGGGCGTGTTCAGGTAGGAACAGATGGCTTCCGCCAGTGGCCGGTTGCTGTTGCCTGCCACGATCTTCATCATGTGCGAAATCCCCCGATCAGCCCCACTGCGCGGCTCTATAACAATCGCGTGACCGGCTGCAAAGCCCGATTCCGCAGCGGCTGCCCATCCGCCAGCACCACGCGCTAGCGGTAGCGCTTGACCACGTCGAAGATGCCTGCCGCAGCCGCTTCCGCCACTGCCTGTGCCGCACCACCCCAGCCCGCGTCAAGCGAACCCCTGGGCACATCGTTGGCCTGCTTGACATCGCCCAGCAGCTTGCCGCCCGGAGCCTTGACCAGCCAGCGAATGGACACGGTCTCCAGCTTCGCGCCCTTGTCGGCAAGCGTCACGTGGCCTTCGAGCGTGAGCGCATCAGGCTGTGGCTTGCTCACCACCGGCCAGCCGGCGCCGGACAGCACCCTGCGCATGGCTGCGGTGAGTTCGGCGTCGCCAGTTCCAGGAGAACCCTTGACGGGTACCACCGCCACCGCCCGGATCGCCTGCTGGCCAGGCTCGGCCCTGACGGGAACTGCCGATGCATCAGCCGCCGCCCTGGCGACAGCCTCCTCCGCCTCGGCCCATTCAGGAGCGGGAGGCGCCGCGGCGAGGCCAGCCTCGGCAACCTCGACCTTCGGGAGTGTTCCCTCCCCCGGGATCGGATAGACGAAGGCCACGGTAGGGGCGATGTCCTCGTGTTCGACCACGATATCGGCGCCCTGCAGCGGAATGGTGCCCAGCGCCGCAAGGCCGGGACCGTGCACAGTCTCGAAATCAATCTCGCGGTCAGCGCCGGCGCCGGCCTTGGCAAAGAACGCCGATGGCGGCGAAATCAGGCCCGCAAGCCGTGTCGCATAGCCCATGGCGGCGAGTTTCTGGGCAATCTGTTCGGCCGTGCGCCGCGCAATGCGGTCGAGGATGGTCGCCGACACACCGGCCCACGGATCGGAACCGGTATTGATGCCGGCATTTTCCTCACCCGAAATGGTGCTGACGATGACCCCGTCGGCATCGCGCAGCAACCACTCATAACTCACGCGAACACCGGCACTCTCGGACTGCGCCTGCATGGCGCCACTGAAGTTGAAGGCGCCTGCGACCGCATCGCTCCTGACGAAGCCGATGTCGTGGGTGGCGCCCGCCGCCGCCAGCGCCGTGGTGAGGCTCGCAAGCCGGTCCGGCGGTATGCCTGCAATCTGCACGATGGCCACCGGCGGGACTGGCTTGCCCTTCGGATCACCGGGCGGAGCCGCTGAATCCAGCAATATCGACCCGGCGGAACAGGCGGCCAGCACGAGGGACACGGCCGCCAGCAGCGCTGCGGATGTCATCCGCGCGCCCAGGTCCCGGCGAATGTTCCCCCACAAGCCCATTTTATCGGATTATCATCTCGAGGGGGGCCTTTGAAACCGGTTCGGGGCGCTTTTCCCCAATGATATAGGTGCGGCCAAGGCAGTAGGCCGCGCCAGCCTTTGAATTCATCAGGATCATGTGGGCGAAAAACACCATGCCAGAGCCGATCACAATCGGATTATCCCTGTAGAACATCGGCATGTCCATCCAGCTTGGGGTGAACTTTGCGCCCAGCGAGTATCCGCAGGCATTCAACCTGTGCTCACCCATGCCGTGCCCGTCCATGACGCGGGCATGGGCGGCGAACACATCCCCGGCAGTCCGGCCCGGTATCAGTTGCTCTTCGACGGCAGCAAGGGCCTCGCGGCAGGCAAGGTCCATGGCACGATGTTCCCTGCGTGGAGCGCCGATCACCAGAGTGCGCATGAAGGCTGCGTGATAGTGACGGTAGACGCCGGCCCATTCGAGCGTCAGTTGATCGCGCTTGGCGAGCTTGCGGCGACCCGCCTTGTAGCGGCAGAGCAGCGCATCCCGCCCCGAGCCGATGATGAATTCATTGGCCGGGTAGTCACCCCCACCCGCGAACACGGCTGCCTGCTGGGCCGCAAGGATGTCGCCCTCGTCAGCCCCTGCCCGGGTCTTTCGGACCGCTGCCTTCAACGCCGCATCCCCCAGTTCACCCGCCTTGCGCACATAGCGCAATTCGGCAGGCGACTTGACCACCCGAATGGTGTTGACGAGATCACTGGCGTCTGACGTCCGCACAAACCCCTCAAGCGCCTGATCAACGCGACGGCCATTGAAATGCGTCAGGCCGTAGGACTGGGTCTCGATACCAAGCCGCTTGCCCTTGCAGCCAAGACTTTCCAGCATGGCGCGCAGATCGCGCGCCGGATTGGCGCCGGCCGCATCGGTCCAGATGCGGATGTCAGTCAGGATCGAGGTGTGCTCGGCCTGGCGCAGATCGGCGGAACGGGTGAGCAGCGCCAACCGGCCATCAGCACCCAGATAGAGGCACTGGAAGAAGCAAAAGCCGAAGGTGTCGTAGCCCGTGAGATAGTACATGCTTTCCTGCTGAAACATCAGCAGACCATCCAGACCTTGCCTGGCCATGGCCTGACAGGTTGCGGCGATGCGCCGGTCATATTCGGCACGGGCAAAATGCAGGGCCATTGGGCTTCTCCTCACACGACTGCGATGGCTGAGATCAGACGGCCATAATCCTGTTCCACCCGGTGAGTGGCGCGACGGAAACTGAAGAAACGCGCCTCATCGGCATAGGTACAGAGAGACAGGTCGACGACGAGGCCCACCCCCTCGGTACGCAGCCGATCCGCGAGATAGGCCGGAAGATCGAACATGGAATGCCCGGCGCGCCCGGACGAGGTGAAATAGCGCTGGTTGCCTGGATCAGCCGCGATGAACCGGGCAACAAATTCAGGGCCCACCTCATAGGCCTGGCGGGAAATTGTCGGGCCGATCACGGCGGTCACTCGGCGGCGGTCGGCTCCCTGCGCCTCCATCAGCGCAAGGGTGCTGGTCGTGATGCCCGACAGCGCACCCTTCCAGCCGGCATGGGCCGCCGCCACAACGCGCGCCACCGGATCAGCGAAGAGAACGGGACCACAGTCGGCCGTGAGAACGCCAAGCGCCACGCCGGGCGTTGCCGTGACAAGGGCATCGACCTGGGGCCGGTCCTCGCCGCGCCACGGGCCGGTCACGAGGGCGGCATCGGCGCTGTGCACCTGATAGGCCGACAGGAGCGCGCCCGGGGCTACCGCCAGACGCTCGGCTACCAGCGCGCGGTTCTGCAACACGGCAGCGCGGTCATCACCCGAGCCGAGGCCGCAATTCAGAGATGAGAACAGACCCGTGGAATGGCCACCCTGGCGGGTAAAGAAGCCATGGCTGATGCCGTCAAGCCTGAGCGCGTCCGAACAAATCATCAGGGTCCAAACGGATAGGGGGTTGGCAGGGTGGGCATGGTCGCAGCCAGCACCTTGAACAGGTTACCCATTTGCGCCTCTTCCGCAAGTCGCGCCTGCTGCCGGGCCAGTTGCGCGGCCGCTGCGGCATCAGCGCCCGCCGCAAGCCGGGAGAAGCGCGTTTCAAGCCCCATGGCCAGCAGGAATTGGCGCTGGGTGAGTGCTGGACGAACCACCGCGCCACCGGCCGCAAGCGCACGGCCGAGGGCGGCAAAGTCAACGTGGGCGGTCAGGTCGCTCTCACCTGGCGCATGGGTGACCGGAACGAAGCGGTGGCCGCGCATTGCCTGCAGCGTGTCGCCAGGACCAGCGCCGAGATGACCATAGTCAATGATCAGCGCCGCTCCGCCATGGCCGGCCAGGCGCCGGCCGAGGCTGCGCGCAATCTCCTCTCGGGCGGGCGACAACTCGGCGACATCGCCCTCTTCTCCACCAGGCTGCTCGACCTCCAGCCCGAGGCCCAGCGTCAAGCCACTGTCAGTCAGCCCCACCACCCGCTCATGCCAGCGCCCACCACGTCTTTCGATCTGCCGGACGGGAATGGCGTCAAAGAATTCATTGGCGAGACAGAGCATGGGCCCATCCGGAACATCTGCCAGGCTCGCATGCCACTCGACCACGCCATCAAGCCGCTCGCGCTGGGCGGCGCGCAGCACGGGGCTCGTCTCGACCAGATGAATGGACAGCGCCTGTGCAAGCGCCGGGGCAGTCTGCCCGATCGCCCGGCGCACATCCGCCATCAGCGTGCCCCGGCCTGGGCCGAGTTCGACCAGATTGATGTGACGGGGCCTGCCCATCGAGGCCCAAACGGCCGCACACCAGACGCCGATCAACTCACCGAAAACCTGCGAGACCTCTGGCGCCGTGAGGAAATCTCCCTTTTCGCCCAGTGGATCGCGCGTCATGTAGTAGCCGAACTGGGGGTGGCCAAGACACAGCCCCATGTAGCGGTCGATGGGCAGCGGGCCCTCCTCCGCGATGAGACGACCCAGCACCGCCTCAAGCCGGTTCACGGCGCGATCTCAGAAGCAGCCAGATGCCAACCGCGCAGAGCGGCAGGGACAGGATCATGCCCATGGTCAGCCAGCCTGCAAAATAGCCGAGGAACGGGTCGGGCTCCCGGACGAACTCCACCAGAATGCGCGAGAACCCATAACCCAGCGCAAAGATCCCGGATGCCCGGCCCGGATGCTGCAACGCTCCATAACGGTGGGTGGCGATGCGCACGGCGAGAAACAAGCCGAGGCCCTCCAGCCCTGCCTCGTAGAGCTGGCTGGGATGCCGGGGCAGCTGCAAGCCGTCGAGCGGAAAGACAACGGCCCAGGAGACATCCGAGGCCCGCCCCCACAACTCACCATTGATGAAGTTGGCGAGGCGGCCAAGCCCAAGGCCCACCGGCACGGATGCAGCACCGAGGTCGAGCATGCGGTCGAGACTCGTGCCGATCCGCCGACCATACACGATGCAGACGATAACCACGCCGAGGAACCCACCATGGAACGACATGCCGCCATCCCACATCCTCAGGATATCGAGAGGGTGGGCGGCGTAGTAGGCAGGCTTGTAGAACAGAACATAGCCGAGCCGGCCACCAAGCACGACGCCCAGAACCGACCAGATGAAGAAATCGTCCACCTGAGCCGGCGTCATGGACGGCTCACGGCCACCCCACAGTGCCGGCGTTCGCACCAGCCGCTTCATATACCAAGAAGCAAAAACCAGTCCGGCGATGTATGCCAAAGCATACCAGCGAACCGCAAAGGGGCCGATCTCGAAGATCACCGGATCAATGGCGGGAGCCTGCAAGGCAGCGAGAGTAGCGGCCAGACCTGTCATGGCGGCGGACACTGGTCGCATCCGGGGTCAGCCGTCAAGCCTTGAAGTCTTGCCGGGAAGCCCATAGCTAATGGTCCAGAAAGGGTTGCAACATGAACACCACCCAGAACCGCTTTTTCGACGAGCTCGCCAAGCTGATGACCAACGCGGCCGGCGCCGCTCAGGGCGTGCGGCGCGAGTTCGACACGCTGGTCCAGGCCCAAATGGAACGCGTGCTGAACAACATGGAGCTCGTGAAGCGCGAGGAGTTCGAAGCCGTGAAGGCCATGGCGCAGAAGGCCCGCGAGGAAAACGACGCGCTGGCGGCGCGAATCGCGGCGCTTGAAGCGCGGGCCGGCGCTGCATCTGATTCGCGAACCGTCTGAGGCAGAGCTTGCCGAAGTGATTCCCTGTGGAGGAATCATTTCTTTGCATCTTGCTTCCCTTGCAGCGACTCGGAGGCGTGGGCAGTTTCCTTCCCATGGCGTGACGATTGAGTCGTCAGCCCGCGGAGGAATGACGGATGGCCCTCGAGGCCCTTGAAAGTGACGAAGCTGCCAACCCGCTGGACCGGGTGGAGCGTATCGCAGAAACCTATCAATGGGCCTTCGCGCGAACCAATGCGCGGGAAGTGACCATGGAGGTGACTGGCGGCTGGGGCGACATGACGGTGTCGATCAACTGGCGCGACGAGTTCGAACTGCTGCATGTAGCGGTGAGCCTCGACCTGAAGGTTCCGCCTGCCCGCCGCGATGAAGTCGCCAGGCTCATGGCGCGCATCAACGAACAGCTGCTAGTGGGCCACTTCGACCTGTGGCATGCAGATGGCAGCCTGCTGTTCCGCAACAGTCTGCTGCTGAATGGCCACGCCGAGGCCAATGACGCGCAGTGCGAGGCACTGATCCACCTCGCGCTCGAAACTGCCGAACGCTATTTCCCGGCCGTGCAGTTCGTGGTCTGGGCCGGGCAGAGCGCGACGGAGGCGCTCGAGGCGGCGATGATCGACACATGGGGCGAAGCATGACGCTAATCCTGTCGGGCACGCTGGTGCTGGTCGGCGCCGGCAAGATGGGCGGTGCGATGCTCGAGGGGTGGCTGAAGGGCGGCGCGGATCCCTCGCGCATCGTGATCCTCGATCCGGCCGCACCCGATGAGGTGAAGTCCGCTGTTGCCCGCCACGGGATGAGGCTCAATCCGGATCTCGGCACCATCAACGATGCCGAGGTGCTGGTCATCGCGGTCAAGCCGCAGGTGATGGAGGACGTGCTGCCAGGCATCGCGCGCCTCGGGACGTCGAGGCCGCTTGTGCTCTCCGTTGCGGCGGGCAAGACGATCGCCTCGTTTGAGCGTCACTTTGGCGCCGATGCAGCAGTCGTCCGCACAATTCCGAACACACCGGCGGCCGTTGGACGCGGCATCACCGCCATGGCCGCCAACCGCAACGTGACCCCTGCCCAGATGACGATGGCGAGCAGCCTGCTGGCTGCAGTGGGCGAGGTTGTGACGGTCGCGGATGAGGCGATGATCGATGCGGTGACGGCGGTATCAGGCTCGGGACCGGCCTATGTGTTCTATCTCACCGAGTGCCTCGCAGCAGCAGGCGAGAAAGTGGGCCTGCCGAAGGACCTGGCGATGCAGCTGGCGCGCGCCACGGTATCGGGCTCGGGCGAACTGATGCGCCAGTCCGGAACCGACGCAGCCACCCTGCGCAAGAACGTGACCTCGCCCAAGGGCACGACGCATGAGGCGCTCCAGGTGCTGATGGCGGCCGACGGCATGCAACCCCTGTTCGACAGGGCGATCGCCGCCGCCACCCGGCGCTCGCGCGAACTGGCGAGCTGAGAGGGCGCATGAGCATCAGCTACGAGGATTTCATGAAGGTCGACATCCGGGTGGGAACCATCGTCGGTGTTGACCCCTTCCCCGAGGCACGCAAGCCCGCCCTGAAACTGAAGATCGACTTCGGCCCTGAGATCGGCGTGAAGAAGTCCTCGGCCCAGGTGACGAAATACTATGCCGCCGAAACCCTGATCGGACGGCAGGTCGCGGCGGTGATCAATTTCCCGCCACGGCAGATCGGCCCGTTCATGTCCGAGGTGCTGACACTTGGTTTTCCTGATGGCGAGGGCGATGTGGTGCTCGCCGCCGTCGAACGCCAGGTGCCAAACGGCGGGCGGCTGTTCTGAGGGCCTCGACCGGCGCGGCACGCACGCTCAGCCAAACCCGAACATCTTTCGCCAATGCGCCATGGCCTGCTGCCATGGCGTCTGTGGCGCCGGGCCGTTGCCCCAGATATCCATGGGCGGCCTGGTTCCAAAAATCCGCTCATAGGACTCTAGCGTCGCCGTCCAGGCATCGGCGGCAGACGCAAAGGACTTCGTGTCGACGCCCGGAACCAGCGGACGCTCGCTGATCATCTGCGCCAGAGCCTCCCAGTAGTGATGCATGGTCTCGATATGTGCCATCCAGGCGTCGTTGATCGGCCCGGGCGGAATCACTTGATGACCAGCACGCATGGCCAGAAACAGAAACTTTCGGTATTCCTCGATGGTCCGCTGCGCCATTTCGGCACTCTGTCCCATGTGCGCCTGCAAGGTCCTGAGCACGGGAGCAAAGGCCGCCAGCCCTTCGGCGTTCATGGTGTTGAGCCTGAGCCAGAGCGGGTCGAGCCGATAGTCGATCATGAGCCACCTATACGGGGATATGGACGAGGGCGCGCAGTCCGCCGCGCGGACTGTCCTCAAGGCGCAGGTCTCCGCCGTGGGCGCGCGCGATGTCGAGAGCAATCGCAAGGCCAAGGCCAGTTCCCGTTTCATCGAGGTTCCGGGCATTGTCGAGGCGAACAAAGGGACGGAAGGCGTCGGCTCGCCTGTCTGGCGGAATGCCGGGCCCATCATCATCGACATGCACCGTGAGAAGATGATCAGTGACGCGAGCGGTAATCTTGACGTTGCCGGCATAACGCACGGCATTTCCGATGATATTGGCCAGGAGCCGCCCAAAGGCGTTGGGCTTCACACGCACGATCGTATTCTCGGGAACGTCGATTTCCACCGCACCATCGCCGCGGGCGACAGAGCGGACGGCTGCCTGCACCATGACTGCGAGATCAGTTTCTTCCGATGCCTCGCCCGCATCGCCACGCGCGAAGGCCATGTAAGCCTCAAGCATGCGCTGCATTTCGGCGACATCCTCCTTGAGAAGGGCCACCTTCGGTCCCTCACCCAGCACGGCGAGTTCAAGCTTGAAGCGCGTGAGGATGGTCCGCAAGTCATGGCTGACGCCGGCCAGCATGGTCGTCCGCTGTTCAACCTGCCTGGCAATACGATCGCGCATGTCGAGGAACGCCTCTCCCGCGGCCTTGACCTCGCGCGCCCCGCGCGGCCTGAACGCGCCAACGTCACGGCCGGTTCCGAAACTCTGCGCGGCGCGCGCCAGATCGGTGATCGGTCGGATCTGATTGCGGAGAAAGATAATGGCAATGGCGAGAAGCAGCACCGAGGACACGACCATCATGGCCAGCAGGATGTCCGTGCTGG
>NZ_JBIIDX010000073.1:0-16656 GCF_044238155.1 Aestuariivirga sp.
CCCCGGCGCAGATGTCGGCCACCGCCATGCCAGGCGCAACACCGGACAGCAGCGCCGCCACCTGCGAGCCCGCGTCCTGCACCTCATACCAGCCAAGGCCATGGGCGGGCTCCGCCTCGACATTGGTGTTGCGGGTCTCAGGCCCGGGTGCGGCGATGCGCACGGCGATCGGCGACCACGGGCCTTCCACCGCGCCGAAGCGGGAGAGCGCCTCCAGCACCTGGGGCCGCATGGCCTTCAGCGTGTTGACGCGGAGATCGACCGGCGCGCGCGCCGCCAGCGCAGCCCCCTCCTCCGCGGCGCGCGGGCCAAAAGCGCGGGAATAGGATGGCGCCAGCCACTCCGGCACATCGCCCGCCACATGCAGCGGCAGATCGCCGGACAATGACCGTTCCAGTGCGGCGCGTTCCTCGGGCGCAAGCGCGCCGGGCCCATGCGGCTCTTCGGCCATGACGGCAATCGCGTTTACCGGGATGGCCCACACATCAAGCAAAGCGGCGAGGGCCAGTACGCGCGGCGTCTCGCTCCCCATGCGCCAGGCCAGCGAGTTGCGCCGCCGCAGCACATCATAGACCAGCGTGCCGATGGCATGGCGGTCGGTGGAGCCGGCAAAGCGGTGCGCCTTGCCCCAGTCCTTCAGCGCCTCCGCCGCCGGGCGATGGCGCCCGGTGATGGAGGTCAGCACGTCGATGGCCGCCGAAACCCGGCCCGCCAGGCGCATGATCTAGCCCGTCACATAGAGGCGCAACGCGAACCAGGCCCACATCGCCGCAACAGCCACGAACGCAAGCGTAAAGCCGTAGAAGCGCCGCATCACATTGTTGCTGCCGGTGTGAACGAGGCTGTGCGCGATGCGTCCGGCCAAGAAGACCCAGGCAAGCACCACCAAGATTGCATCGGCCAGCTGGGTAATGATGAGCAGCGGCAGCACCGCGTAGAACAGCATCGGCACCTGGAACTGATTGTCATAGTTGTTGGCGAACTTGCGCACATCATCCGGCCAGCGGGTATTGTCGAGCGCGATCTCCGCGATCCGGGCGCGGCCGGCGCGAATTGCGGCAGTGCGGGCGCGGCCCATGCGAAAGCCCAGCGCCATCACCCATGCGACGTGGAGAAACGCCGGCAGCAGCAGCCATTGCACAATGGTCATGACGTCTCTCTATCCCTGCCGTTGATAGTTGGGCGCTTCGCGGGTGATCATCACGTCATGCACATGGCTTTCGCGCATGCCCGCCGAGGTGATGCGGATGAACTGCGCCTTGTCGCGGAGTTCCGCCAGATCGGCGGCGCCGACATAGCCCATGGCGGCGCGCAAGCCGCCAACCAGCTGGTGAAGCACCGCGCCCACCGGACCCTTGTAGGGCACCTGTCCTTCGATTCCCTCCGGCACCAGCTTGAGGCTGTCCTTCACCTCCTGCTGGAAATAGCGGTCGGCCGAGCCGCGCGCCATGGCCCCCACCGAGCCCATGCCGCGATAGGCCTTGTAGCTGCGGCCATTGTAAAGATAGACCTCGCCGGGGCTTTCATCGGTGCCGGCCAGCAGCGAGCCGATCATCGCCACCTCGGCACCCGCCGCCAGCGCCTTGGCAAGATCGCCCGAGAGCTTGATGCCGCCATCGGCGATCACCGGAACGTCCTGACGGGCGCCCTCCTCGGCGCATTCCATGATCGCCGAGAGCTGCGGCACGCCCACACCCGCCACCACGCGCGTTGTGCAGATAGAGCCAGGCCCGATGCCGATCTTCACGGCATCCGCGCCGGCGTCGATCAGCGCCTTCACCGCTTCCGCCGTGGCGACATTGCCGGCCACGATTTGCACCTTGTTCGACAGCTTCTTGAGGCGCGTAACCTGTCTGATGACATTCTCCGAGTGGCCATGCGCGGTATCGACCACGATGAGATCCGCGCCGGCATCGACCAGCATCGCGGCGCGTTCGAAGCCGGCATCGCCGGTGCCGGTGGCGGCTCCCACCAGCAGGCGCTCATGCTCGTCCTTCGCCGCCAGCGGGTGATCGGCCGCCTTCTCCATATCGTTGACGGTGATGAGGCCCACACATTTGTAGTCGTCGTCGACGACGATGAGCTTCTCGATGCGGTATTTGTGCAGGAGGCGCTTGGCTTCGGCGCGATCGACGCCGGTCCTGACGGTGACCAGATTGTCGCTGGTCATCAGATCCGCCACTTTCATGTTGAGGTCGGTGGCGAAGCGCACATCGCGGTTGGTGATGATGCCCGCCAGCCGGCCTCCGGCATCGACCACCGGAATGCCCGAAATCCGGTGCCTCTCCTTGAGTTTCAGCACATCGCCCAGCGTGGCGTCCGGCGCGATGGTGATGGGGTTCACCACCATACCGGTTTCAAAGCGCTTGACCTGGCGGACATGCTCGGCCTGCTCATGCGGCTCCAGGTTCTTGTGAATGATGCCAAGCCCGCCGGCCTGGGCCATGGCGATGGCGAGACGGGCTTCCGTCACCGTGTCCATGGCCGCCGAGATGATGGGAATCGAGAGCCTGATCGATCTGGTGAGGCGCGTCGCCGTCTTCACCTGGGCGGGCAGCACGGAAGATGCGCCAGGCTTCATCAGCACGTCGTCGAAGGTAAGATATTCGGGGATCGGGCGCGGCATGGGCCAACCTCTCGAAGTCAGGGGACTCGCTGTGGGATTGGCGACCGTCCATAACACTGGCATTAAGGCCGGGGCAAGCGCTGAAATCCCCCACCCGCTTGCATTGATGCCCGATCAACGATTATGTCTACCGGGATGATCTCGCAACGCGCCCGCTACGCCTTCAAGGCCATGGTCGCCCTGGCTCGCGCCAAGCCGGGCGAGGGCCTGCAGATCCGCCAACTTTGCGAACAGGAAAAGCTGCCGCGCAAGTTTCTGGAGCAGATCCTGCTGGCTCTCAAGGCGGCTGGATACCTTACCAGCCGCCGTGGCCGGGATGGCGGCTATGACCTGCTGAAGCCGCCGGATACCATTGCGATCGGCCCCCTGCTGAGGGCGATCGATGGCCCCATAGCACCGCTTCCATGCCTGTCCCGCACCGCCTACAAGCGCTGTGACGACTGCCGCGACGAGGCGCATTGCGAACTGCGGATCGCCTTTTCCAAGGCCTATGCGCAGTATCTTTCAGCACTGGAGACGACAACGCTTGCCGAGGTGATGAACTCTGCCTCTGAGGCAACGGATGCGAGCCACAAGGCCGTTGCAGATGTGCTGCTAAGCGATTGATTCCATTATTCAGGACGGAATGTTCTGCAAAAAGAACATTTTCTTCTTGATTCACTACCATTCCCGTATAGTATTAGGTCTACAAGCTCAACACGGAGGTTCACCCATGCTTGTTCAGACCCGCCGCTCCCTGCTTCTGGCTGCCGCCGCACTGTCACTTGCCTTCACTGCCGCCACGGCCCAGGCCGAAAAGGTGCTGCTCAACGTCAGCTACGACCCGACCCGCGAGTTCTACAAGGAGTTCAACGAGACCTTCGCCGCGGACTGGAAGGCGAAGACCGGCGAGACGATCACCATCAACCAGTCGCATGGCGGCTCGGGCAAGCAGGCCCGCGCGGTGATCGACGGGCTCGACGCCGATGTGGTGACCCTGGCGCTGGCCGGCGACATCGACCAGATCGCCGCCAAGACCGACAAGCTTCCGAAGGACTGGGCCGCCAAGCTCCCCCACAATTCCGCACCCTATACCTCGACCATCGTGTTCATCGTCCGGAAGGGCAACCCCAAGGCCATCAAGGACTGGGGCGATCTGGTGAAGGACGGCGTACAGGTGATCACGCCCAACCCCAAGACCTCCGGCGGTGCGCGCTGGAATTATCTCGCCGCCTGGGCCTATGCCACGAAGGCGCTCGGCGGCGACGAGGCCAAGATCAAGACCTGGATCGGCGATCTCTACCGCAACGTGCCGGTGCTCGACACGGGCGCGCGCGGCTCTACCACCACCTTTGCCCAGCGCGGCATTGGCGATGTGTTCATCAGCTGGGAGAATGAGGCCTTCCTCGTCCAGAAGGAATTTGGCGCCGACAATTTCGAGATCGTGGTGCCCTCGCTGTCGATCCTTGCAGAGCCACCCGTGGCGGTGGTCGAGGGCAACGCCAGGGCCAAGGGCAATCTTGAGGCCGCCCAGGCCTATCTCCAGTTCCTCTATTCGCCCACCGGCCAGAAGCTCGCCGCCAGGCACTTCTTCCGCCCGGTCGACCCGTCCGCCGCCGACCCGGCCGACATCGCCCGCTTCCCGAAGCTCGAACTGGTTTCGATCGACAAGGACTTCGGCGGCTGGGCCAAGGCACAGAAGACCCACTTCGCCGACGGCGGCGTGTTCGACCAGATCTACAAGCCCACCAACTGATGCCTGCCGCACTCCTCCCCAGGCTGCGGAGCCCAAGCGTCATCCCCGGTTTCGGGCTGGCGCTTGGGCTGACGCTCACCGCGCTGAGCCTCATCGTGCTGATCCCGCTCGCAGCGCTCGTGCTGCGCGCGATCGCGGTGGGGCCTCAGGCGTTCTTCGAGATCGCCACCGATCCGCGCACGCTTGCCGCGCTGCGGCTCTCCTTCGGCACGGCGCTGTTCGCAGCGGCCATCAATGCGGTGTTCGGGTTGCTGATCGCCTGGGTGCTGGTGCGCTACCGCTTTCCCGGCCGCCGCCTGATCGATGCAGCGGTGGACCTGCCCTTCGCGCTGCCCACCGCCGTCGCCGGCATCGCCATGGCTGCAATCTATGCGCCGAACGGGCCCATTGGCTCCATCGCCCAGGTGCTGGGGTTCAAGATCGCCTACACGCCGCTCGGCATCACCATCGCGCTGATCTTCATCGGGCTCCCGTTCGTGGTGCGCACTGTGCAGCCGGTGCTGGAGGAAGTGGAGCAGGAAATCGAGGAGGCCGCCGCCCTGCTCGGCGCCTCGCGCGCCCGCACGGTGTTCCAGGTGGTGCTGCCGCATGTCTATCCGGCACTGATGACCGGTTTCGCACTGGCCTTCGCGCGCGGCGTCGGCGAATACGGATCGGTGATCTTCATCGCCGGCAATATTCCGATGGTCTCGGAAATTGCACCGCTGCTCATCGTTATCAAGCTCGAGGAGTTCGACTATGGCGGCGCCACGGTGATCGCCACCGTGATGCTGGCCATCTCCTTCGCGCTTCTGTTCGTCATCAACGCGTTGCAAGCCTGGAGCCGCAAGAAATATGGCAATGTCTGACCGCCTGCTGCCGCTTGCCCATGCGCCGGCGCGCGCCACCAGCGAGACGGCGCTCACCCGGCTGCTGCTGATCGGAATCGCCATCCTGTTTCTGGTGGCGATCCTGTTTCTGCCGCTCATCACCGTCTTTGCCGAAGCATTCCGGAAAGGCGCGGTCGTGTTTCTCGCAAGCTTCGCGGAACCGGACACCCAGGCGGCGATCCGCCTGACGCTGCTGGTGGCGGCGATTGCCGTTCCGGTGAATGCCATCGTGGGCCTCGCCGCCTCCTGGGCCATCGCCAAGTTCGCGTTCCGCGGCAAAAATCTGCTGTTGACGCTGATCGACCTGCCGTTCTCGATCTCGCCCGTCATCTCCGGCCTCGTCTATGTGCTGCTGTTCGGCGCGCATGGCTGGCTGGGCCCCTGGCTCACCGCGAATGGAATTGAGATCATCTTCGCGGTGCCGGGCATCGTGCTGGCCACCATTCTCGTCACCTTCCCGTTCGTGGCGCGCGAACTGATCCCGCTGATGCAGGCGCAGGGCACGGCGGAGGAAGAGGCGGCGCTGACGCTGGGTGCTTCCGGTTGGCATACCTTCTTTCACGTGACGCTGCCCAACGTGAAGTGGGCCCTGCTCTATGGCGTGCTGCTCTGTAACGCCCGCGCCATGGGAGAATTCGGCGCGGTCTCCGTCGTCTCCGGACATATCCGTGGACTGACGAATACCATGCCGCTGCAGGTCGAGATTCTCTACAACGAATACAATTTCGTGGCCGCTTTCGCGGTGGCCTCGCTGCTGGCGGGCCTCGCGCTGATCACCCTCATTGCCAAGAGCCTGCTCGAATGGCGCTTCGCCGGCGAACTCGCCGCCGGGCGCCGCCACTGATTTCAGGGAGAAGACCATGTCCGTTGCCGTACACGTCAGGAACCTCGAGAAGAACTTCGGCCGTTACCCGGCGCTCAAGGGCGTGTCGCTCGATGTTGCGGCGGGTGAACTGGTGGCGCTGCTGGGGCCCTCGGGCTCCGGCAAGACCACGCTGTTGCGCGCCGTTGCCGGGCTGGAGCAGCCGGACGCGGGACAGGTGTTTTTCGGCGGCCTCGACGCCAGCACGCTGAGCCTGCGCGAGCGCCGCATCGGCTTCGTGTTCCAGCATTACGCGCTGTTCCGGCACATGAGCGTGTTCGATAACATCGCCTTCGGACTGAGGGCCAGGCCGCGCGCGGCGCGGCCTTCGGAGGCCGCCATCAGGTTCAAGGTGCTGGAACTTCTGGCGCTCGTGCAGCTTGACGGGCTGGAGAGCCGCTACCCGGCCCAGCTTTCGGGCGGCCAGCGTCAGCGCGTGGCCCTGGCCCGGGCGCTGGCCATCGAGCCGCGCGTGCTGCTGCTGGACGAGCCGTTCGGCGCGCTCGATGCCCGTGTGCGCAAGGATCTGCGCAAGTGGCTCAAGGAGCTGCACCAGCGCACCGGCCACACCACGCTGTTCGTGACGCACGACCAGGACGAGGCCTTCGAACTGGCCGACCGCATCGCCATTCTCGATCTCGGACAGATCGTGCAGGTGGGGAGCGCGCGGGACATTCTCGACCGCCCCGCCACCCCCTTCGTGGAAAGCTTCATCGAGGGCATCGGCATCGATCCCGCTCCGCAACGCCAGCACGAGCGGTCACGGCCCGTCGTGGTGAGCGCCCGCTAGAGCTGTACAGGAGACGCCACCTCAGGTCTCCGGATAGATCTCTCACGTCCCTGCTGAGAATTGCTCAATTGTACTCCACACAGGCGATATTACTCTATTATTTCTATCAACTAAGAAACTGGAGAACTCCATGAAAAACAATAAATCGAACGCCGGACTGGCAGCCCTCGCGGCACGCCGCCTCACCCGTCGTGGCCTGCTCAAGTCCGGTGCAGGCGCAGGCGCAATCCTGATCGCGGGTCCTGCCTATGTCCGCAGTGCGCGCTCATCTTCCGGTGAGATCAACCTGCTGAACTGGTCCGACGAGTTTCCAGGCGATGTGATCCCGAACTTCGAGAAGGCGACTGGCATCAAGGTCAACTCCACGCCCTTCTCGCAGAACGAGGAGCAGATCAACAAGCTCCAGGCAACGGGTGGCGAGGGCTTCGACCTCGTACAGCCCACCCGCGACCGCGCCCCACAGTTCAAGGACCTCGGCGTGCTGGCGCCGTTCGACACTAACAGGATCAAGAACCTTTCCGCTGTTCAGCCGAGCTTCATCGAAAGCTCCTCAAGCATCTGGACTTGGGACGGCGGGCTCCATCACTTGCCCCATCTCTGGGGCACGGAGGCCATCTCCTGGCGTACCGACAAATGGAAGGGCGATCCAGCCAAGCTCTCCTATGGCGATCTCTGGGCCGACGACGTGAAGGGCTTCGTGCAAGGTCGGCCACACTCTCTCCTGACCGGAATCGGCCTTTGGCTCGACCATACCGGCAAGTTGCCCTCCAACCGGCTGCTCGATGCCTTCAAGGATCCGGACAGCTTCAAAAAGATCTACGACCAGATCCTTCCCGTGGCGATCGAGCATAAGCCGTGGATCAAGCAGTTCTGGGATTCGGCCGACAACACCAAGTCGGGGCTGCTTGAGAACGATGTGATCATCGGCCAGACCTGGGATGGCCCCGCCCTCTCGCTCAAGAAGGACGGCAAGCCGGTGGCCTACCAGGCGCCAGTCGAGGGCGCCATCACCTGGCTTGACGGTCTCTCGCTCACCAAGGCGGCAAAGAACGTCGATCAGGTCTATGCCTTCATCGAATATCTCTACACGCCCGAGGTCTCGGCGGCACTTGCAGAAGGTTCGGGCTACAACCCAGTGGTCACCGGCGCCGACGCGTTCCTTTCGGAAGCCGCGAAGAAGAACTTCCAGGAAGCCTATCCGGGCGACTCGCTGAAAAACCTCTGGCATCGACCTCCGGAGCCGTCCTGGTTCGCCGAACTCCGCACGCAATATGCCGACAAGTTCAAGGCGGCCTGATCAGACGCGAGCCAGCCTGCACGAGAAGGGGTCCTGATCAGGGGCCCCTTTTTTTGTTGGGCTCGTGCGTTTGAGGATTTCTTGTCTAGAGCTTCCGATCTTCTCAGCAATCGCCACACCGTTTCCATGGTATGCCGTCAACATTGCCTAGCTGTTTGTTACGATTGGCATGGCAATTTCTTCCTCCTCAGACTTGGGCTGCAGATGACCTGCGGCCCATTTTTTTGGTCCCACCGCTTGCCAGGCAGACTATCCAATGATATTAATATCTATCTTTTCTGTAGGATTTATAGTCATGCGACGTAGACTTCCTCCTCTCAATGCCCTCAGGGCCTTCGAAACGGCTGCGCGCCACATGAGCATCTCGCTGGCAGCGAATGAACTCCGCGTCACGCCTGCCGCCATCAGCCACCAGATCCGCATTCTGGAAGACCACGTGGGTCTGCCGCTGTTCGTGCGCAGCGGGCGTGGCCTAGCGCTCACTGATGCAGGAAACGCAGGGTTGCGCGATCTTCGGGACGGATTTGCCCGGCTGTGTGCCGCCATGGACTCGATCGACTCGCTTGGCGAGGCCGGCGTCCTCAGCGTCAGCGTCGCGCCCTCATTTGCCGCAAAATGGCTTCTTCCGCGCCTCGGAGCCTTCCAGTCGGCCCATCCTGAGATCGACGTGCATGTCTCGGCCTCGATGGATCTCTCGGACTTCGTGAAGGATGGCGTCGACATCGCCATTCGCTATGGTGCGGGACGCTACTCGGATGTCTTCGTTGAGAAACTGATGACTGAGAGCTTGGTTCCTGTTTGTAGCCCAGAGTTTCTCAGGGAGCATGGGTCCTTCTACAAGCCCTCCGACCTCGTTGAGGCGACACTGCTTCATGATGACAGTCCGGATAATGACCCGTCTTGCCCCAACTGGGAAATGTGGCTCACGGCCGCTGGCGCCAGGCACATCGATGCGGCGCGCGGGCCCCGCTTCAACCAGTCGAGCCTCGTGATCGAAGCAGCCGTTCTGGGCCGCGGCGTCGGTCTGGCGAAGACCGCGCGCGCCGCGCGCGACCTGCGGCAAGGAAGGCTGGTTCAGCCCTTCCCGTCGCAAGTGAAGGTCGATTTCGCCTACTACATCGTCACGCCACGCGCCAAGTTGAACCTGCCCAAGGTTTCGCATTTCATCGACTGGCTTAGGACAGAAGCGGCCTCCGACCTGCCACAACTCGCGGTAGCCTGAGATGACAAGTCTCATGTCCAGAGGCCGGAACTTCTTCGCCGAGATGCGCCATCGCCTGGATCGCATGGCTGACAGCGTCTTCGAAAACGCCGTTACCCCCGAGCGGCGCAATGATGCGGCGCGGGACGAGTTCACGGCAGATTTCACCGCTCGTCTGGAGACAGGCCTGCGCGGTCAATCAGCCCATCGCGACCGCCGGTATCACGCCGATTGGTAAGGCGGCATCCGCAACAAAACTAAAGCGGCGGCTGAAAAAGACTCAATGCCCCTCAACGGCAAAGTCATATACTCTACCGGTTGCATAGACTATTGAGCCGCGTGTTGTGAAACATCCCCTGTCTTGCCTGGGGCGATCCGGCGGCGGCCACAGCCTCAACAGGAGAACACCATGACAATCGCCCGCGTCTCACACTCCCGCCGCCGCTTCGTGATATCGGCCATGGCCGCCGCCGCCGTCGTGGCAACGCCGCTTGCTCTGCGTCCCGCCGCGGCCGCGCAGCAGGCCAGTTCACAGCCCAACGCCAGCGCCTGGGTGATCCCGGCGGCTGATGCCCGCAAACTGATCACCGACGGCGCCGTCGTCCTCGATGTGCGGGGCGCCGAGCTCAAGAAGGCTGCGCCGCTGGCCAACGCTGTGGCGGTCGAATGGCCCTACTTCACCAAGGACTCCAAAGCCCAGAAAGGCCAGCTCCTTGACGATGACGCAGAACTGACCAGGCGCGTCCAGGACCTCGGCGTGTCGTCCGGCAAGCCGGTTGTGGTGGTTGCCGATTCCCTCAACGGCTGGGGCGAGGACGGCCGCATCGTGTGGACGCTCCGCACTCTTGGGCATCAGGCTGCCTACTTCGTTGACGGCGGCATCGCCGCTCTCACCCGTGATGGCGACCCCGGCATCGCGCCTGTCAGCGGCAAGGGCGACTTCGAAGTAAAGCGGATCGCCGATTTTGAGATCACCAAGGAGGAGCTGCGCCAGAAGCTGGGCGACAAGAACGTGGTGATTCTCGATACCCGCGAACCGAGGGAATATGCCGGCGAAACGCCCTATGGCGAGACAAGAGGCGGCCATGTGCCGGGCGCCCGGCACATCTTCTACAAGGATTTCCTCGATGCAAACGGCGATGTGCTGCCGCCCGGCCAGGTGAAGGCGAAGCTTGCGGAACTGGGCATCGCGCCCGATGCGGAAGTCGTTTCCTACTGCACCGGCGGTATCCGCTCAGGCTTCGTCACCGCCGTTCTGGCCAACGCCGGCGTCAAGGCCAGGAACTACGCGGGCTCGATGTGGGACTGGTCGAGCGCCGACGCCAAGAAATATCCGCTGGTGACGGGCGCCAACTGACAGCAAACCTGACGCTGGCGCGGAGACGGCTCCGCGCCAGATTACTCCAATCGGTGGTAGCATCATGGAAGCGGCCCTGCGCCTCGGCATATTTCTCGGCGTGTTCGTTGTTGTTGCGGTTCTTGAGATTGTTCTGCCAAAGCGCCCGAAGGCTGATGGCTGGCAAGGCCGCTGGCTGACGAATATTGGCATCCTGACCATCAACATCGTGGTGCAGCGCCTGACGGTGGGGGCGGCCGCGTTCGCCACGGCCGTCTACGCGCAGCAGCATGGCTGGGGGCTGTTCGGCTATCTCGGCTGGCCGTGGTGGCTCGAAGCGGTCGTCGGGTTCATCATTCTCGATTTCGCGATCTATCTCCAGCATGTCATGTCACATGCCTTGCCGGCCTTCTGGCGCCTGCACCAGGTGCATCACGCCGATCTCGATGTCGATCTCACGACGGGCATCCGTTTCCATCCGCTGGAGATCGTCATTTCCATGATCTACAAGGCGGCGCTCGTGGCCGCGCTGGGGATCGATCCATGGGTGGTCATCGCCTTCGAAGCCGTGCTGAATGGCGCCGCCGTGTTTACCCACGGCAACATCGCGCTACCCGAGAGGCTGGACCGATATCTGCGCTATGCGGTGTGCACACCGGACATGCACCGCGTCCATCACTCGACCATCATTCATGAAACCAATTCCAATTATGGTTTCTTTCTTTCCATCTGGGACCGCCTGTGCGGAACCATGCTGCATGCGCCGTCCAAAGGGCAACTGGGCATCGAACTGGGCCTTACGGAGTGGCGCTCGCCAGCCCAGCTCGGATTGCCACGCCTGCTCTTGATGCCGTTCCGGCAAAAAGCCCGCCAGGCCAGCGACGGCAGCGATGAGCCCATGGCCACTAAGGACTAGCTTGCCCGCCACCCCGGAAGCCCATGGCGAGAACGAACAGTTCGGCTGAATCATCGCGGCTCGCCATCGGCTTCACATGGCGCACCGTGGCGAAATCCTTCTTCATGGTTTTCAGCATCTCGCCCTCGGTGCCGCCGCGCAGCACCTTGGCGAGATAAGTCCCACCCGGCTTCAGCACCTGGCGTGCGAAGTCATAACCAGCCTCGGCCAGCGCCATGATCTGGATGTGATCGGTCTGGCGGTGGCCGGTGGCGTGCGCCGCCATGTCGGAAAGCACACAATCGGCCTTCGCGCCGCCCAGCGCCGCGATCAGAAGGTTCGGCGCGTCCTCCTCGAGAAAATCCTTCTTGAAGATTGTGACGGCCGGAATCGGATCCATGCCGTGCATGTCGATGGCGATGACCTTGCCACGGCCTTCCTCGGCTTTCACGCGCTTGACCGCCACCTGGCTCCAGCCACCCGGCGCCGCGCCAAGGTCGATGACACGGCCACCAGGCTTCAGGAAGCGGTACTTGTCATCAATCTCGATCAGCTTGAACGCCGCGCGAGAGCGAAAGCCCAGCTTTCGCGCCTCCTGCACATAGGGATCGTTGAGCTGACGCTCGAGCCAGATCTTCTGCGACACCGTGCGGCCCTTGCCAGTCTTGACCCGCACCTTGAGGCGGGTGCCCGGCTTCTTGCCGCTGCCCGGACGGCTCATGGCGATCTCCCATAGGCGCCATCCTGCTTCATCATCATGGTCAGAATGCCTTCGCGCAACCCCCGATCGGCAACACGGATCCGCCCGGCCGGGAAGGCCAAGCGGATTTCTTCGAGAATCGCGCATCCGGCCAGCACGAGATCGGCACGCTCGCGCCCAATGCAGGGGTTGGCTGCACGCTGGTCATATGTGAGGTCGAGAAGCCGCTGGGTGACGACGCCCGTCTGGGCACTGTCCAACCAGCAGCCGTCAACACGCGATCGGTCATAGCGGGCAAGACCCAGCTGGACTCCCGCAATGGTGGTAACCGTGCCGGAGGTTCCCAGGAGATGCGAGGGTACAGGCTGGGATTGACCCGTCAGTTCCGATACCCTGCGGGCAAAGTCCTGCAGCATCGGCCGGAGATGGGCACGCATCGCGGCAAAAGAAGCCGGGGTCACATCGACACCACCACCGAACTGCTCCGAGATCGTCACCACCCCGGCACTGAGCGACGTCCAGGCGACCGTCTCGAATCTTTCACCTGCCCGGCGCATCCACAGCATTTCGGTCGATCCACCTCCAATATCGAAGACCAATGCCGTCTCCGCTGCTCGATCAACCAGCGGCTCAGCCCCAACCGCCGCAAGCCCAGCCTCCGTCTCTCGGTCGATGATCTCGAGCGAAAGACCAGTCTCCTCGCGAACCCGGACGATGAATGCTGGTCCATTGGCTGCAAGCCTACAGGCCTCGGTTGCAACCAGTCTTACCTTTTCAACCTTTCGCCACCGCAATTTGTTGGCGCAGACGCGCAAGGCCTCGATGGTACGGGCCATAGCCTCGTCGCTGAGCCGGCCTGTCTGGCCCAGTCGTTCACCCAGCCGAACGATGCGTGAAAACGCATCCACCACCACAAATCCCTGGCTTGCAGGTGTGGCAATCAACAGTCGGCAGTTGTTGGTGCCAAGATCCAGAGCGCCATATAGCCCGCCGGGCGGCGGCTCCCGCGGCACGGTCGGCCTGCGGGCAAAACGCCCGCTGCCTGCTGACTTGCGCCGGGACCGGCTAGGGCCCGGCCTGCTGGCCGCATCCACGATCGATCCTTCCATGGAACGGCCGGCGCTCGACGGCAAGACGGAGCCGTAACAGCCATTCCCTCAAACATGTCGTTGTGTTAAGTCTATCAGGTCAAGTCAGAACCCTCAAAGAAAAATGAATAGAACCCGGGCGTTGGCCATTAACCCGCCGTTGAGACGTTGAAGTTGAAACTAATTTAAAACTTATGGATGTATGATGCGTGGATTCGCTTCTCTACGACCGAGAAAAGGCTCGCTGATCAGCGAGTTCTCCGACCATCTGAGCCTCGCTACACTTCAGAAGAAACAGGCCACCGCACTCCGTGCGGCAAAGGTGGATGCCGAGCTTGCCTCCAAGGCCAAATCCGAATTCATCGCCAACATGAGCCATGAACTGCGCACGCCGCTCAATGCCATCATCGGCTTCTCGGACATGCTTCACACCGAAACTGTAACCAGCCCCGAAAAAGTTCACGAGTACTCCGGCTACATCAAGCATGCGGCAGAACACCTGCTCGAACTCATCAACGGCATCCTCGACATCTCAAAGGCACAGGCCGGCAAGCTTTCGGTAGAGCGCGAGCCGGTCGATCTTCGCGCTATCCTGGCATCCTGCCTGCTGATCGTTGAAGCGAAGGCCCGGGAGAAGCATGTCACCGTTCGCTGCAAGGTTCAGGATGACTTGCCCCGTGTGATGGGTGACACGCTGCGTCTGAAGCAGATCCTGATCAATCTCCTGGGCAATGCAGTGAAGTTCACGCCCGAGCATGGGCTCGTCAGCCTGCATGCCGACGTCCCCGCTCCTGGTGATTTTGCGTGGGTCGTGGTCGAGGACAATGGCATCGGCATGTCGCAGATGGAGGTTCAAACGGCACTGCGTCCATTCGGCCAGGTCGACACCGGCTTCAGCAAGCGCCACGAGGGAACCGGTCTCGGACTGCCGATCGCCTATGCCCTTGCAAAGCTTCATGGCGGTGATCTGCAGATCACCTCGCAGAAGGGTAATGGCACACGCGTGACCCTGACACTTCCACTCGCCACCGCCGCGGCTGAAGCTGCCTTGCGCTGAAACCAGGGAGACGAAGACCATGCCAGCTGGCGCAACTGATCTCGACCAACATGATCAACCCAAGGGGAAAACCCGGGTGGGGCGCATTGTGGCACTCACGGGAGCGCATGCCGTCATTCTCATCGACCACGATGCCGACATCAGCGCCAAGACACCCGAGATCGGAACGCTGCTGGCAGTTGAAACGCCGCATACCATCTCCCTGTGCATCGTCGCTGCGCTGTCGGCGCCCACGCCGACTCATGCCGCAGACGAGCCTGAGCTGCGCATCATCGAGGTGGAGTTCCTCGGCGAACTGACGAAGGACAGTCAAGGCAGGCCAGCCGCCTTCCGCCGGGGTGTCTCGCAGTATCCCTCGCTCGGCGACATCGTGCAGCGCGCCACCAGACAGGAGCTAGAAAGAGCCTACTCCTACAGCGGAGACGCGGCGATCCGCATCGGCCATATCCTGCAGGACTCCACCATTCCAGCCATGGTCCGGATCGACGATCTGCTGGGCAAGCACTTCGCGATTCTGGGCACCACCGGCACCGGCAAATCCTGCACGGTTGCACTCATCCTGCGCCGTATTCTCGAGCGCAATCCGATGGGGCATATCCTCCTGCTCGACGTACACCGCGAATATGCCCATGCCTTCCGGGACATCGCAGAGGTCATAACGCCAGCCAACATGAACCTGCCGTTCTGGCTTCTCACCTTCGAGGAGATCGTCGAGATCCTGATCGGCCAGCAGCCCAATCGCGAGCCCGACATCGAGGTGCTGCGCGAACTCATCCCTATCGCAAAGCTCAGATACATGAAGAACCAGCGCCGCGATCGGCCGGGGCGGGGACGCTACCGGGAGTCGATCGAAGCCGTGACGGTTGGCGTCGACACCCCAATACCTTACCGCTCCTCCGACCTGATCGGACTGATCGACGAGCACCTTGGCAAGCTCGAATTGCGTGGCGAACTCGCGCCCTACAAGCGCCTCAAGGCGCGGCTCGAGTCGATCAACCGGGATTCCCGCTATGCCTTCATGTTCGGTTCGCTCACCGTGCAGGATACGATGCCCCAGGTGCTGGCCAGGCTGTTTCGCATTCCCGTGAATGGCAAGCCGATTGCAATTGTCGAACTGGGCGGCCTGCCGTCCGAGATCATCAATGTCGTGGTGTCGGTCCTCGCGCGGCTGGCCTTCGACTTCGGTGTCTGGAACGGCGGCCGCATTCCCCTCACCTTTGTCTGCGAGGAAGCCCACCGCTATGTCCCGGTCGCGCAGACGCTGGGCTTTGAGCCTACCAAGCGCGCCATTTCGCGCATCGCCAAGGAAGGCCGCAAATACGGCATTTCGCTTTGCGTGGTCTCGCAGCGGCCGGGCGAACTCGACGCCACCATCCTCTCTCAGTGCAACACGATATTTGCCACGCGCCTGTCCAATGAGCGCGATCAGGAGATCCTGCGGGCCGGCGTTTCGGACTCGGCGGCAAGCCTTCTTGCCTTCATGCCCACCATGGGAACGGGCGAAGCCGTTGCCTTCGGTGAGGGCGTGGGGCTTCCAACCCGCATCAAGTTTGACATCCTGCCGGACGATCAGCAGCCACAGAGCCAGTCCGCCTCGTTTACCGGCAGCTGGCTCTCGGAAGTTGAGGACGATGGATTGCTCGAGGATATCGTTCAGCGTTGGCGGACCCAGAGCTTCTCGCCCGACACCCAAGGCTTCGACCTCAGCGGAATGGCAGAATCCGAACCAGAGCCTCGCAAACCAGCAGCATCCGGCGAAACCAAGCGCACCGCCCAGCGCAGCGAGGACATGCAGAGCCTCGCCAACCTGATCCGGCAGTTTCGAAGCTGATGAGAGCCAATGCCCCAGCCCGGACTCCCCTCTTGCATGGCGGGCACTTCGCCGCTATCACCCGCCCCACGGCCGTTTGGGGGATCGTCTAACGGTAGGTCATCTGTTTCGAATAGTAAAAAGAACAAAATTTCCGTATAAACACTCATGTTTTTCAGGTTTTTTTGAACTCTTAGGGGGGGGGTACACGCACAGCCTCATTGAGCGCAGTTATTCCTTATTTGTTCTCATAAAGTGTACCCCCCTAATTCTATAATTCCCTGTGTCGACAATCATGGCACAAAAGCGCACTCGAGGGCTTCGCTTGAGCGCAATCGTATTCTACCTTTTAGGAACCTTCCGTGGCCGTTAGGGGGCTGCCAGTAGGCG
>NZ_JBIIDX010000199.1:0-4784 GCF_044238155.1 Aestuariivirga sp.
CGACATAGTCAAGCAGGTCGCGTCCCATGTCAGTCACGGTGGTGACCCGGGCCAGGTCGACCCGGACATTGTTCAGATGATGAAGCCGGAGAAGGTCACCGTTGTGTCCCTTCTCGGGATAGATTCCACAGAAGGACAAGCCGCAGGCCTCGACCTCTTCGGCGAGAAGCTGCGTGGCCGGGTGCGACAGCGGGAGATCGACATAAATGACATCGACACGGCTGAGCTTCAGTTCATTGAGCTGATCCCGGAGCTGCCGGGGCAAGTCCAGGCCTGGCGTCACTACCGAGATGACGGCCTGGCCAAAGGCAGGGGCGACGTCCACCGTGATCTCTGCACGAGCCGGCAATGCCGCAGTCATCGCCGCCGTCGCATCGGCCAGCGTGCGCTCGAGTTGCACCCAATCATAGATGCGGCGGATCATCTGCCTGTCACGCGAGGGCGGATAGACCACGCGCGATGGACCGGGATTGAGTGGATTGTAGAACAATATCGCTGACTGGCGGTTGCGCGCGGCCTCTTCCCCGTCCTTGATCTTCTTCAAGGTGAAGCCCTCCGGCACGTAGCCGAGCAGGATGCCCGTCTCGCGGCCACCCTTGCCGAAATTGGCCTTCTGTGAATAGGGATGCAGGGCGATCGCCTCGCCATAAAGACCTACCATGCCGCTGGCGCGCGCAGCGCCGATGGCCATTTCCTTCAGCCGCTCGAAGAGCTTTCGGCCACGGAAGCGCGGATCCACAATCCCCATTGAGATGTTTGCAACGAGCGAGTCCGGGCGTTCTTTCTTGAGGCCCTGGTGCCCGATGACCTCGCTATCATCGGTGACGGCGACATAGGACAACAGCAACCCCTGATCAATCAGGCTGCGGATACGCTCGGGAAAATAGACTGTCTCGAGATAACTGAAGCCATAGACATTATACATGCAGCGGGCGAGGGATACGCCGTGAGCAGCCGGATCAAGCGGCCGCAGTTGCAACGGCGTGTCAATCGGAGCGGCTGCAACCTGCGCCAACTCCTCATCATGGGCGGCATCACGAAATGACGTTTCGAGCCAAGCACTGGACCGATTGACGACGAATTCAAGGCGCTTTCCTTCCTTGCCGCGATTGATCAGGCGCAACTCATCGGAAAAGCCGCTGAGCAGAACCACGGACTGACGAGTCTTCTCGGACTCGCCCACCTTGCTCCACTCGAATGGCAGCCCCTTGTCTTCGAATGCAGCCACGAAACGGCCGTTTTCATATTCGCAGACGATGTCGAACGTACCGTTCGCTATTCCCTCAAAGGAGTGGTTGATGATGAGAAGTCCGGCCTCCTCTGTTGCCAGCTCGAGATTGGCGGCAGCCTGCTCGTCAAGGCCTGCAGCCAGGGCCATCTCTTTCATGAACAGGCAGGCGGCACGCAGGAAACGCTGATCTGCGGTGACGGTCATGCGGGAAAGTTGTCGTGCGGATGTGCTCATCTACAAAGTTACTTTTCAGGTTATCTGCGTCTCGAGGCTTTTAACACGTGCAGACCGCAGGTCCATCCGCAGACAGGCTGATGGCTTTAGGGAAAAATACTGAGCCACCAGGCAATCGATGGTGCCTGCCTCTCGCTCGTCCATCAGGCATCATGCCGTCCAGGGATCAGTCGCCAGAACGTGGCAGAGGCTCCGAACCTGTTCATAGAACACCGTCTTCTCATGGCGTATCGCTTCCTTGAAGGGCTGGAGGGAGACCAGCACATCCTGGTGTCTGGAATGGATCAGGCGGATCAACTCACGGAGGTCCTGGCTGCTGGCCATTGTCCTGATACCGATCTTGAGGTTTTCAGGAATTGGAAAATCCATGAAGCTGACCGCGGCCCCGGTTTTCCGGAGGACGGGAATGCAGTCGTGAAGCACGGCCTCTCTCGGAAGCCGGTCCTTTCCGGGCTGGTGCCCGAAGTCGAGAAAAACCAGGCTTTTTCGGAGCACTTGCGAGACCTCGAACCGGGTCATGTCACGAATCGGGATCACGGAGAATTCCTGCTCCAGCGCGGCAATCACCCGTTCGGTTCCCTGTGCCTTCGCAGGCAGGAAGCAAATGTCATTCGTTTTCTCGAAGCCCTCATCTCCATGGACATGCTCCTGGGGCAACGTCCAATCAGACACGATCGGGCCCCTGAACCCGAGTGCAGACGCCTGTCGCCTGGCGTATTCAGACTGGAAGATGTGAAAACAGGACAGCAAGGCAAGTTTCTGTTCAAACTTGTTGAGTTCGCCGAGCGGAGCATTATCCCAGCTCAGCCACCAATAGACCTTTCTTCTGTGTCCGTAAGCGTGGAACCTGCGTGCCCAGCCCAGCAGGATTTCGGGAAAGACCAGAACTGCGTCCTCATCAAAGCAGGTGCAGGTCTCGTAGCGCGCAAAGGGCACCTCGATGTTGATGGGCTGTGAGTAAATGACATCATATCGTCGGCTGGCAGAGTCGAACCTGATTTCTGCCTTGTCGTAAAAGAGAACCTTGCTGTTGAACCCCAGATCCAAGAGGGCCTGGTTCAGCTGCAACAATGCAAATGGACCGCCAGTGCTGTAATCCGGACAGAAGATGACGAACATCATCGGATGCTCTTTTCCGCCGACAGAAAGCGGCGTGCGACGGCCAGAGCGGATGAAGCTGCCTGATCCATGTCGAGATAAGCGTACTGGCCACAGCGCCCGACGAAGGTCATGTTCGCGGGACACAGCGACTTATATTGAAGGAACGTACGTCTGCTTAACCCGTGCCTGTCATTCACCGGATAGTATCGTTCCTGGTTATTGTCCTT
The DNA here is from genome assembly GCF_044238155.1 of Aestuariivirga sp. Classification (GTDB taxonomy): domain Bacteria; phylum Pseudomonadota; class Alphaproteobacteria; order Rhizobiales; family Aestuariivirgaceae; genus Aestuariivirga. The sequence goes on from NZ_JBIIDX010000199.1 coordinate 2,794, forward strand.
GTAATCGCAGGGTTGTTCTTGCGTCAAAAGAGTGCAGTCCTGAACATTACCGTGGCCTGGAAAGTTCTTCCATTCCGTGATCCGGGTATAGGGAGATCGATCCGTGTAGTTTATCACTGGAAAGTTGCTGGCCCTCTCGATATTCATCAAAGAGTGATGAAAGACGATCGATCTGTAGGGAAGGTCCCCAAACCGAAAATCAAAATATTCGTCAATCGCCATGGAATTGAACACATGTGCAAAGTTCCGTTCCATGGACTTTGAAAAACCGGTTTCAAGGCTTACCGTGATCAACCGGTGATCGAGAATGTTTCTGACAAGCTCGGTGTAGCCGGGTGTGGGCAGGCACTGATAGATGTCATCGGGAAAATACCTGTCTTCATCTTCGTTGATGCGCGCGGCGGCCCGGCCGGTGACAGCGCCGCTCAGGCGCTCCAGACCAATGCCCCACATTTTCTCGGAATAGGGCCTGTAGAAGACCTCCTCCAGATCATCCGGTCGAACCTGCGAGACCGTCTGGCGATTGGGAGGGAATGGCACCAATTGTCCGCTTGCAAGCTTCGCCACGACCTTGTGTTCATAAGGCACCCATCCGGTAAAGCGGCTGAGCCAGCCAAACACCTTCTTGTTCGACGTGTGGAATATGTGAGGTCCATATTTGTGAACCCGTATGCCGGACGCATGGATGTAATCGTAGCAGTTGCCAGCCACGTGGCTGCGCTTTTCGATCAAGGTGACCGGAATTCCTCCATCGGCCAACTCCCTGGCAATGATACTGCCGGATAAACCAGCACCAACGACTAGTACTTCCGCTGCTGCTGGCACTGGTCCGCTCTAGTCAGTTGATGCATCAGATCCTGGCGCATACTTACACTTGAAACCGATCGGCGGGTCAATCGATGCGGGCTGAAGGCCTTCCCAGCGGAGAGCCGTTTTGTGACCTTTGCATGCGTACAGCAGTTGATGATGGTACAAGTTCAACTAGTGTATTGACGCTGATTGCTGACGGTTCCTTCACGACGCCCGGCGATTCGCGCCTTCGGGTGCATTCGCGGAACCGAGCACCGTCAGCGATTGCCCCGGACAGGTCGCTACCCGCTGCAGGCCCACTGGGCCCGCCACGCAGGAGCCTGAATGACGCGGATGCCATGATTTAGAGGGAAAAGAAGGGCGACAGACCTCCAGTTATCCGGACGAAGGTCATCAACACGGCAAGCGGCGGCTTTGAACTGAACATCAAACTGAGCAGCCTGTGGACGAAACCGGCCACAGTGGGTGAAGATGGTCAGCGCAGTCTATGACCTCGACACGGGGGTGATAGAGTTCATGGGTTGATTGCTCACTTACACACCAATGATAAAGCCGCAGCCCCAGTGGGGCTGTTACGAGCGTTTTGTGTCATAGGAACGCAGTCGTGAATCAGACAAGTCACCGATGCCAGCTGACCAAATGGCGGGTTCTTGGTACGACTGCTGGGAACACACCGCCTGACTCTAGCGTTCGTAATCAGTGATCTTCGCACGGGAACGTTGCGACAGCTGCTGGCCTGGAACCAAGGGCAGCCAGACATACAACCCGGCCAGTTCCGGATAATTCACCATCTGAGCGGAATTCCGTTCGGCCGTCTCCATGAGCATTTTCATCTCGTCATGCATGCCCTGCCGACGGTAGGAATTCGACCAGTAATAGTAGACCGACACTCCTTCCGGCATCAGATCAGCTGCTCTCGCGAAATACTCCTCGGATTTCTCGAAGTCGTCCAGCTGTGAATATGACAGGGCCGTCAGGTTGAGCGCAACATACTTGATGTTATCGTCTTCCGACTCAAGAAGGGAGCCCCCGTCCGCGATCGGTGAGGCTATGTCAATCGCCTTCTCATACTCACCCTGATAGGCTGCGATGTAGGCCAGGTTCAGCTTGGCAAGTTTCAGGTCCGGGTCGGACCGTGATGACTTCAGAAACCAGCGCTCGGACTCAGCCACGTCATTCTT
>NZ_JBIIDX010000074.1:0-16598 GCF_044238155.1 Aestuariivirga sp.
CAGAAACTGATCTTGCCACCGCTGAGCGCATTGGCGAGCGAATTCGAAGGGCAGTTGCATCGAAGCCCTTCAATCCCGGTTCTGGATGCACCCTGACCATTACGGCCTCGCTTGGAGTTGCAAGTATCGGATCTGGGGATGATTCCGCCGAAGGTTTGCTCAAGCGTGCCGATCGGGCGCTTTACCGTGCAAAAAACGAAGGGCGGAACCGGGTAGTACCGTTTGCAGCTTAGGCTCGTGGCTCTCGTGGCAGCCTTTGCGCTGGCGGGGCAAACATTGTAGACGGCTGTCCAGCATGAGCGTCAGTCACACCATGTGGTCCGGGGGGCGGGAAGCTGGCCGGTGGGGCCAGCGAGGTACTGCGGGGGCAACCTTTGGCGGGCTCCTGACTTTTGAATTGGTTGGCAAGCGATTCGGAAAAACCGATGCCGTTCTCGATGTGACATTCAGCCTTGCGCCTGGCGAGATTGTCTGTCTGCTTGGTCCTTCCGGTTGCGGTAAGACCACCCTCTTGCGGCTCGCTGCGGGAATTGAAAAACCTGACTCTGGCCGGGTTCTTTTGGACGAGCGGGAGGTGGCGGGACCGAACCGCTTTGTTCCTCCGGAGCGCCGGAACATCGGGTTGATGTTTCAGGATTTTGCCCTTTTTCCGCATCTCTCGATTCTGGACAATGTGGCGTTTGGGCTGAAGAGCCTGCCACGCGCAGACGCCATGACAATTGCCCGGCATGCGCTCGAACGTGTGGGTCTGCCCCATTACGCTGCCAGCTTCCCACATCACCTGTCGGGTGGTGAACAGCAGCGAGTGGCCCTTGCCCGTGCGCTCGTGCCGCGCCCGCAAGTGATGCTGATGGATGAACCCTTCTCGGGCCTCGACCAGCGGCTCCGGGAGTCGGTACGTGCAGAGACCCTGACCTTGCTCCGTGAAACACGGGCTTCGTGTCTTCTGGTAACCCACGACCCGGTGGAGGCTATGGGACTTGCGGACCGCATTTTTCTGATGCGGCAGGGGCGAATGGTTCAGGCCGGAACTCCGGAACAACTCTATCGTCAACCGATTGATGCTTCCGCCGCTCGCTTTTTTTCCGACACGAATGAGGTTGCAGGGCTGGTGATGGAGGGGCGCGTCGAAACGCCGCTTGGGGCATTTGTTCTTCCTAAGGGTTTCAATGCCGCGGAGGCTCTTGTCTTGATCCGCCCGCAAGGACTTCGACATGCTCCTGACGGCTCTGGTCTGGAGGGGTTGGTAATTGAAAGCCGTTTCCAGGGCGATGACGTCAAGTGCAGTGTTCTGTTCAAGGGTATTGAAGACCCGCTGACGGCCTTGATCGACGCCCGCCGGGCTCCTTCGCGCGGGGGGACAGCCTTTTTTTCGATAGACCCATCTCATGTATTTGTCTTCGAAAAGCCGCTTTTGGCAGCAAATCCCTGAACGCATTGGCGTCGGTTGCGGCCCGCCCGGGTTTTGTGCTTTAGTGCGCCAAGTTAAGCGGGGGAGAGGCCACTCTCTCTCCAGTATAAGGGAGTCTGTTTCATGGGCGCGATGTCGTTTTGGCACTGGGCTTTGGTCATTCTGGTTGTGGTGCTGTTGTTTGGGCGTGGCAAAGTCTCGGATTTGATGGGGGATGTTGCCAAGGGCATCAAGAGCTTCAAGAAAGGCATGGCCGATGACGAGCCGACGGCGGCTGCAGCAGAGCCCAAGCCAATCGAACAGCATGCGACTGTGAAGTCTGAAACAGAAAAAGCCAAGTCCTAGGCGCTCAAGGCGTTTCTGACGGCCAGCAGCCGGGCAGGGGTATGTTCGATTTCGGTTTCGGCTACAGCGAGATGTTCGTGGTTGCTGTGGTGGCGGTCATCGTCATCGGGCCCAAGGACCTGCCGCGCGTTTTGCGCGCTTTTGGCAAGACGCTGGCCAAGATGCGTGGAATGGCACGCGAATTTCAAGGTCATTTGGATGGCGCCCTGAAAGACTCCGGTTTCGACGAGGTCAAGAAGGAAATCGACAATATCCGCAACGTCGGCAATGTTGCTGAGCCCACCAAGAAGCTCTCGGCGGTTGATGACAAGAAAAAACTCGAGGATGACTTCCGCAAGTACTTTGGTGTCGTGCCTGAGCCAGATGCGCCTCGGGCAGCGGGATCGGAGAAACTGGACAGTACCGCCACATGACGCAACAGGATATTGACGCGTCCGAGGCCCCGCTGATCGAGCACCTGATCGAGTTGCGGACGCGTTTGATTTATTGTGTGATTGGCTTTGCTGTCGCCTTCATCGGAAGCTTCTTTTTTTCATCAGATATTCTGCATTACCTGATCCTTCCGTTTCGCTGGGGGACTGGCCAGGATGTGTCTCTCATTTCAATCAAGCTGCTTGGCGTGTTTCTGGTAAAATTGAAGATTGCGTTCTTTGGCGGATTGTTCATCGGTTTTCCTCTGATTGCGACCCAGATCTACCGTTTCGTTGCGCCTGGGCTTTATTCCCACGAAAAACAGGCCTTCCTACCATACCTGCTCGCTACGCCGGTGTTTTTTCTGCTGGGAGCGGCGCTGGTTTATTTCTTCTTGCTGCCAGTTGCCATCCACTTTTTCTATGCACTTGCGGCTGGGACTGGCGTCGACGGTCCGGGCATACAGCTTATGCCAGATATTGAGGCCTATCTGGATTTCGTCATGATGCTGATACTGGCGTTTGGCCTTTGCTTCCAGTTACCAGTGATACTCACTCTTCTCGGTCAGGTTGGGATACTTGGTTATCAGCAGCTCAAGAGCGGACGGAAGTTTGCGATTGTTGGGGTATTTGTAGTGGCAGCGATCCTAACTCCACCTGATCCCATCTCCCAGATTGCCATGGCAGTGCCGCTCCTGGGGCTTTACGAATTATCGGTACAGGCGGTTCGGTTTCTGGAATATCGCCGCAAGAAGCGGCAAGCTGCAGAGGAAGCTCAGGAAAATACCGCGAATGACCTGACGAAGGACTCGACTTGAGGGATCGGCCTTTTCCCTGCGTTCGCCCGGCTCCATTGAAGTCGCGAAGAGGATTAGCACGACATGCATGACATAAAGCTCATACGCGATGATCCCCAAGGTTTTGATCAGGGACTCGCTCGCCGGGGGCTGCCAGCCCTGTCGGCAGATCTATTGCGGTTGGATGCAGAACGGCGTGAACAGATTCAGAAACTGCAGGAAGCGCAGGCTCGGCGAAACTCTGCATCCAAGGAGGTTGGGGAGGCCGTGAAGGCGGGAGACACGATGCGAGCCTCGGCGCTCAAGCTGGAGATGGGATCTTTGAAAGAGACCATAGCTGCCGGTGAGTCGACCGAAAGAGAGCTTGACCAACGGTTATCAGAGGCGCTGGCCGTCATTCCCAATCTGCCGCTGGCCGAAGTTCCTGACGGTACTGACGAAAGCGGTAACGTTGAGATCAGGAGATGGGGCGAGGCGCCACAGTTTGCTTTTGCACCGCGCCAGCATTTCGAGATCGGGGAGTGGCTCGGCCAGATGGACTTCGAATTGGCAGCCCGGCTTTCAGGCGCGCGCTTCGTGGTCATGAAGAAACATCTGGCAAAACTTGAACGCGCCCTTGCTCAATTCATGCTGGATCACCAGACCGCGGTGAATGGTTATACGGAGTGTTATGTTCCGTATCTGGTCAATGATGCAGCTATGTTTGGAACGGGGCAGTTGCCGAAGTTTGCTGATGACCTGTTCCGTACAGTTGATGGCCGCTGGCTAATTCCAACCGCCGAGGTGTCGCTCACCAATCTGGTTCAGGGGCAAATTCTTGACGAGAGAGACTTGCCGTTGCGTATCACGGCCTATACGCCGTGTTTTCGCGCAGAGGCTGGGGCAGCCGGCCGCGATACCAGAGGAATGATCAGGCAGCACCAGTTTTCGAAAGTCGAACTTGTTTCGATAACCACGCCAGAGCAATCCCGAGCAGAGTTGGAGCGCATGACTGGGGCGGCGGAAAGTGTGCTTCAAGAGCTGGGCCTACCCTACCGTGTGATGTTGCTGTGTTCTGGAGATATGGGTTTTGGAAGTCGCATGACCTATGATATCGAAGTCTGGTTGCCCGGGCAGAATGCCTACAGGGAGATTTCGTCTTGTTCGGTGTGTGGTGATTTTCAGGCTCGCCGCATGGAGTCGCGCTACAAGCCAAAAGACGGCAAAGGGACGCGTTACCTGCATACCCTGAATGGATCTGGTCTTGCGGTTGGTCGTACGCTGGTTGCAGTGCTTGAGACTTATCAGAACGCAGATGGCAGCGTTACCATCCCGCAGAAGCTTCGCTCCTATATGGGTGGCATGGACAGGATCAGCCGGGAGTGAACTCATGCGAATTCTTGTAACGAATGATGATGGCATACACGCTCCGGGTCTGGAGACGCTCGAGCGGATTGCCCGTACGTTGTCTGACGATGTCTGGATCGTTGCTCCTGCCGAAGAGAACTCTGGTGCTGGCCATTCCCTGTCGCTCGCTGAACCGATTCGCTTTCGAAAGATAGAAACGCGTCGCTACGAAGTTGCAGGTACACCGACAGACTGCGTGGTCATGGCAGCGAGGAAGATCTTGCCGGGAGATCCCGATCTCGTTCTTTCCGGTGTGAACCGTGGCCAGAATATTGCTGATGATGTTACCTACTCAGGGACGATAGCAGCTGCGATGGAGGGAACGCAGCTTGGTTTCAAGTCGATCGCCCTCAGTCAGGTGACCGGCATCCATGGGAACGGGTTTTCCTATGAGGTAGCAGAAGAACACGGGTCGCGTGTGGTGGCGAAGCTCGTTGAGCTGAGTTTTGGAGCTGGCACGTTGATGAATGTGAATTTTCCAGATTGTCGGGCTGACGAGGTTCAGGGCATCGAGGTTACGCGGCAGGGCAAGCGCGATGTCAATCTGCTGCATGTTGATGAACGTGTCGACATGCGCGGCAATAATTATTATTGGCTGGGTTTCAAGCGTGAGCGCGGTAACCCACCCGTAGGAACCGACCTCTGGGCAGTGTTCAACCGACGGATTTCAGTCACTCCGCTTCATATGAACCTCACTCAACTCGAGGCAATGGACGCCGTTCGCGCGGTGCTGGACGGGCGGTGAGCGCGGACCGCCGCCGTGAACAGCTTGTCACTGGATTGCGCCAGCAGGGCATAACGGATGAGCGGGTTCTGGCGGCCATAGCGAATGTCCCTCGTGAGGTCTTTGTCGAGGAGGCATTTGCTGACCAGGCTTATGCCAATCAAGCTCTGCCGATTTCCTGCGGACAGACGATTTCCCAGCCCTATATCGTCGCACTGATGACGGAGGCTCTGAAGATCGAACCTTTTCATCGCGCACTGGAGATTGGAACAGGCTCTGGTTATCAGTGTGCCGTACTGAGCAAAATGTGCCGTCATGTATACACGGTTGAGCGGTATCGGACGCTCGCTGATATTGCACACGAGCGATTTGTGGCCGCTGGTCTGACGAACATCACACAAAGAGTTGGTGATGGAAACGAGGGGTTCCCCGATCACGCACCTTTTGAACGCATTATGGTGACCGCTGCGGCGCATGAGATACCCGAGGTGCTGTGCTCTCAGCTGTCTCTGGGCGGCATCATGGTGTTTCCGCTGGAGGAGAGGTCGGGTAAACAGGATCTGTGGCGCTTGCGGCGGCATTCAAGAGGATTCGAACGTGAGCACTTGTTACCAGTACGGTTTGTACCACTGGTTAGAGGAATGCCGGACGAAGGCTGAGTGTTCGGGTCCGTTGAGCTGTGGGCTACTCAAAGTCGTTGTTTGGTGGCGCGTGTCTTATCCGTTCTCGCCAAGATATATAGATCGCGGATGAAATGAGTACGCTTACACCAACGAAGGTCCAGTAATCAGGAAAGTCCCCAAAGAAATACCAGCCCGCAAAGGTCGCCATAATCATCTCTGTGTAGGCCAGCGGGGCAAGGAGTGAAGCCTCAGCATAATCATAGGCCTTGACGATAAGATAGTGCCCAAGGCAGGCGATCAGGGCGAGAAGCACAAATAGGCCCCATTGGGTATATGTCGGCGTTTTCCAGAAGAAAGCGACCAAGATGCACATCAAGACGGCCCCTGCGATGTTCGTATAAAAGGTGGTCAGCATGGCAGGTGCTGATCCTGCAATCTTGCGGGTGAATATCAGGTAGATCGCCAGACTTACCCCCGACAAGAGAGCGAGGAGCATGCCAGGGTTCAGTTCCTGAAAGCCGGGTCGGATGATGATCAGTGTGCCGCTGAAACCAACAAACACTGCAAGCCATCGTCTGACCCCCACATGCTCGCCAAGCATGAGCGGCGAGAGCATGGTGACAACAAGTGGCTGAACAAAGAAGATGGCGAGGGTTTCTGCGATTGACATGTATTGGAGCGCGGCAAAGAAAAAAGCGGTTGCCGCGATGATAAGGCTTGCCCTGAACGTATGCATGATTGGCATGTTGGGGCGCAGTCCGCTCAGACCGCCGAGGCGCAGGGCGATTGGAAATGTTATCAAGGCGCCAAAAAACAGTCGCGCCCAGACAACCTGCATGACGGGTACACCCTGACGACCCAGATGTTTGGCGACCACGTCTAGAAATGGAAGCAGGGCCATGGCGCCCAGCATCAATCCGATTCCAATCAGCGACCGGTGAGGTCGCAATTTCAAGCTCAAACCTTCAATCGTTGATTCTCCGGATCCCAGGCTGGCTCGGCTATGATCCGAGCCTTACGGCTCTGCGTGAACATCATTATGCTAAACTCGGTTCCTGCTGCAGTCATATCTGGTGGCACGTAGGCGAAGGCGAGCGACTTACCGATCTTGTGGCCGAAACCACCTGACGTGGTGACTCCCACCAGTTTGTCGCCGGAATAGACAGGCTCATTGCCGACGCAATCGGAGTCAGTATTGTCGACCTCCAAGTAGACGAGCTTCATGCGCGGGCCGCGCTGCTGGTTGACGAGGGTGGGAGCCTTGCCGATGAAATCGGATTTATCGAGGCGCAGGAAGCGCTCCATTGAGGCTTCAATCATGTCAATCTCGGTCGTTAGTTCCGACCCCCAGCCACGATAGGCCTTCTCCATGCGTAGCGAGTTCATTGCATAGGTGCCGAACAGCCGGATACCATGCGGCGTGCCGGCTGCCATCAGAGCATCGTAAACCGTAGGCATTTTGGCCATGGGTATGTGAAGTTCCCAGCCCAGTTCGCCAACATAGTTGACGCGGAGCAGACGAACTCCTGGAACGCCTGCTACCGTGGTGATCTTTCCGGTCAGCCAGCGGAAGGCTGGGTTGGTGAGGTCGGTTGCCGTGCACTGTCCGAGCACCTCGCGGGATAATGGTCCGGCAAGGACAAGGACGCCGAAATCATCCGTCACGTCCGCGATCGTGACGTCCTCTGACGCGGTCTTGCGCCAGTTGAGCTGGTCGAGGTCGTGCAGCTGGGCAGCTGCCGCGGAAAGGACATAAAAATGCTGCGGCCCCAGCCGTGTCACGGTTATCTCTGATTCGATGAAGCCGTTCTGGTTGAGGAGGTGACCAAGGATGATACCGCCATCCTTGCCCGGAATCTTGTTGGCGCAGATGCGATCCAGGAATGAATAGGCATCCTTGCCGGTCACTTCATATTTTGAGAAGGTTGAGAGGTCCATGAGCCCTACACGCTCTCGGACTGCTAGAGCTTCCTGGCGCACCGCTTCCCACCAGTTGGATCGCTTGAAGGAATAGTTTTCACCACTATCCGATTTGTCGTACCAGCGTGGACGCTCCCAGCCGAATATCTGCGCAAACTGTGCGCCCTGGGCTTTCAAGTGTTCATAAAGCGAGGACTTGCGAAGTCCTCGGCCGACTGCATGCTGTTCTGCTGGTTTGTAGCAGTAATACATATGGTGGTAGTCGGCCACGGATACCTCGGCCGTATAGTTCTTGGTTGCCCAGTTGCCGAACCGCCTGGGATCGAATTCGCGCATGTTGATTTCAGCCTGGCCATGCACCATCCATTGAGCCAGATATTTGCCTGCGCCACCGCCTTGGCAGATGCCAATCGATGCGCCGCAGTGCATCCAGTAGTTCCGCGGGCCAGGTGCGGGACCGGACAGGTACACGCCATCCGGGGTATGGGTGATGGCGCCGGATATGATCGACTTGATACCGGTCTGGCCGAAAAGAGGCAATCGTTCCGTGGCTTTCTCGAGCCAAGGCATGATGCGATCGAGTTCGTCGGGCTCGAGCTCGCTTTCATAGTCCCAGCGGGGTGGTTTGCCGTCCCAGCAGACATGGGCCGTGGCGGTCTCGTAAGGTCCAACCAGCACGCCGTTTGTCTCCTCGCGTAGATACGCATGCGAATAGGGATCGCGCACGACTGGCAATTCCATCTCTAGGTCGATCAGTTCTTTCAGAGGCTCGGTAATGACGTAGTGGTGGAGCATGTTGGCGATTGGCACGTTGTGGCCAGTCCATGAGCCGACGACGTCGCAATAGGATCCGGCTGCATTCACGACATGCTGGCAATCGATGGTGCCTTGCTCTGTGAAGATGCGCCATTCGCCGTTAGGCAGGAGCTTGATGTCCATCGCGCGGTTGCGGCGATAGATTTCTGCCCCTAGCTGGCGCGCGCCTGCTGCCATCGCATTGGTGATATCGGCGGGCGCAACATGGCCGTCGTGGACGGTGCGGAAGGCGGCCTTGATGCCGAAGGTTTCGAGATAGGGATGATACTGCTTGATTTCCGATGGGCCGATGATTTCGCATTCATAACCGGCAAGCCGCGAGATGCCATACACGTACTTGAGCCAGTTGACCTCTTCGTCGGTCGTCGCCAGACGCAAGCCGCCACAACCGTGCCAGGATACCGCCTGACCGGTAAGCTTCTCAAGCCGGGGGTAAAGCTGGGTTCCATAGACATGAACCTTGGTCATGTTGAGCGAACCGTTGAAATGCGGGCATTGCCCTGCGGCGTGCCAGGTCGAGCCGGAAGTCAGTTCACCCTTTTCGATGAGGATGACGTCTGTCCAGCCTTCAAGCGCGAGGTGGTAGAGCAGTCCTACCCCCATCACGCCGCCACCCACAATTCCCACACGCGCATGCGATTTCATCTGCGTCTCCAGCACAAGAAACATCAGAATAGTCCGGGGAGGAGGGAGGCTCAAGCGCCAGTCAAATTTTCTTCAACCATCCGCATTTGTTTTTAAGGCAAAATCTGGCCATGGGTGGTGAATTGGCTTCATCAGGGTTTTTGGATCTCAAATAGCATCAGCCCCGCGGCCACCGCGACATTGAGGGATTGTGCGCCTCCGCGCATCGGAATATGCACAAGTTTGGCGCAACTGCCGGCAGTGTCTTGTGACAGGCCTGAGCCCTCGCTTCCCATGACGACTAGCAGGGGTCCCTTGTAGCTTTGACGGAAGCTGGAAGTTGCAGTGAGGCTGGTGCCGACACTTTCGCCCGGCCAGGACCGCAGCAGGTCAAGAAACGCTTCTCTGGAATGTTTAACAATAGGGATGGCAAATATCGATCCCATGGTAGCGCGCACACAATCCGGAGAGAATGGGTCGCAGGCTGAGCCGACAAGAATGATGCCGGTGGCCCCGAAAGCATCGGCCGTGCGGATGATCGTACCAAGATTTCCGGGGTCACGCAGGTCCTCAAGCGCCAACCAGACACCCCTTGGTTCTACGTCCAGCGCCAGTTTCTGATCAAAAACGCCCAATAGGCTTGGAGGGTTAGTCTGGGCGCTCAGGCTCGCCATGAGCTTTTCCTCGACCCGCATCAGTACGGCGTTGCCCCAAGGCTCTGGCTGTGTGGTGGATAGCAGGTAACGAGGTTCCCAGCCCTGTTCCCGGGCACGCGCCAGTACCTTAGGGCCTTCTGCAACAAAAAGCCCCGTCTCCAGACGGCGCTTCTTGTCGGTCAGAGAGCGTATCAGCTTGATCGTGGGGTTTTGAGACGAGGTGATGGTAAGCATGACGGCTGTTCTAGCCTGCGCTATAGATAGTTTCCATGAACATCCGTCCTGAAATCCGGACCGGTAAGTCGGTCTGTCCACACGACTGCCCATCAGCCTGTGCGCTGGAGGTAGAACTTATTGATAGCCATACCATTGGCCGCGTCCGAGGTGCCAAAGATAATTCCTACACGCTTGGGGTGATCTGTGAGAAAGTGGCACGGTACGCAGAGCGGATCCATCACAAGGATAGGTTGCTCTACCCGCTGAAGCGCAAGGGTCCCAAGGGGTCAGGGGAGTTTCAGCAAATCTCGTGGGACGACGCCCTGTCGGAGACGGCTGAGGCGATGCTGAGAGCTGAAACATCTTATGGTCCAACATCGGTCTGGCCATATTTCTATGCTGGAACGATGGGCTATGTGATGCGCGATGGCATCAATCGACTTCGCCACGTGAAGGGTTATTCAAATCTGGGAGACACATTCTGCGTTGCGCTTTCCTGGACAGGTTATCTGGCAGGAACCGGAAGTGTCTCTGGCGTAGATCCCCGGGAGATGCAGACGTCCGACCTGATCGTGATCTGGGGTGGCAATCCGGTGAACACCCAGGTCAACGTGATGACCCATGCCATGATGGCGCGGAAGATGCGGGGTGCCAAGATTGCATGCGTGGATATCTATGAGACGGGGACGATGCAGCAAGCAGACGTCAAGTTGCTGATTCGCCCTGGCACCGACGGCGCGTTGGCCTGCGCAATAATGAACGTACTCTTCAAGGAGGGCTTTGCCGACTGGAACTACCTAGAGCGCTATACGGATGCACCACGCGAGTTCGAAGCCCATCTCAGCAGTAGGACGCCGGAGTGGGCCTCAAAGATTTGTGACATTCCTGTCGCGGAAATCGAGTCTTTTGCTCGGCTCATCGGTAGAACACGGAAAACCTACTTTCGGATTGGCTACGGCTTTACGCGGTCCCGCAATGGAGCAGTCAATATGCATGCTGTGTCCTGCATTCCGGCAGTAACAGGTGCATGGCAATATGAGGGTGGTGGCGCTTTACACTCGAATAGCGGCATGTATGGCATGAACAAGACGATGATTGAGGGATTGGACGCCAGAAAAGCCGGCATTCGCATCCTTGATCAGAGTCGTATCGGACCGGTGCTGCTTTCGGATCCTTACGATCTGCAGGGTGGGCCGCCCGTCAAGATGCTTCTGGTGCAGAATACGAACCCTGCGTCCGTGGCTCCGGACCAGAACAAGGTCAAGGCCGGTCTCGCACGAGAGGATCTCTTTACCTGCGTGCATGAACAATTCATGACCGAGACAGCGCGTTATGCGGATATAGTGCTTCCCGCGACTATGTTTCTTGAGCATGATGACATCTACCAGGGCGGGGGGCATTCCCATTTGTTGCTCGGACGAAAGCTTGTGGAACCGCCTGGCGAGTGCCGCAGCAATCATGATGTGATATGTGACCTTGCAGTAGGCCTGGGCGCGGATCATCCTGGTTTCCAGATGACCCCACTGGAGTTGATTGACTGGACGCTGGCAAATTCACGCAAGCCCAGTCTCGACGTCCTTCAGCGGGAGAGTTGGGTGGACGTGATGCCGAGTTTCGAGCGCGCGCATTTCCTGAGTGGATTTGGGCATACGGATGGCAAGTTCCATTTCAAGGCCGACTGGCACAGGGTTCGCTTCCGCAGCACTGAAAAACCGGTTGGGCCTGTCCATGATTTGCCGGTTTTTCCAGATCATTGCACGCTGATCGAGGAAGCGACTGTTGATTACCCATTCCGGCTCGCGACAAGTCCGGCCCGCAGATTTCTCAACTCGACTTTTACCGAAACTCCCTCGTCTCTAAAGCGGGAAGGACGCCCAACGGTGTTTGTTCATCCCGAGGACCTGAGGCAATTGGGTCTCTTGGATGGACAGAAGGTGAGGATTGGCAGTGCCCGCGGTGAAGTGGTACTTCATGCAAAGGCACAATCAGGCCAGAGACGTGGCGTTTTGATTGCGGAATCCATCTGGCCAAATGACGCCCATGAGAATGGAAGTGGAATCAACGCTCTCACAGGCTGCGACCAGCCGGCTCCCAACGGTGGCGGTGCATTTCATGACAACAGGGTCTGGATCCGCGCTGCCTAGACCTTGAGCCGGCCTGATTGAAACAGGTCGCAAGAGGCGCTTGGCGTTGTGGCCACGAGAATGGTGAAGAGCGTGCTGGTGGCGCGGCCGAACTACCCGGCGTCACCGCGGCGCGAAAGACCCCAGCCCTTTGGATTCGGTGGCCGCAGACGTCCGGTTCGCACCAACGCAACCGGGTGGGTTGTTTCAGTCAGGTAGGTTCTTGCTCTGGGTTGAATCCGTCACGGTAAGCGGGCAATGCGTGTAGAGAGTAGCTTGAAGAAGCCCTCTGCGTTGGCTGAACCAATGACCATTGCATTGTGCGGTCGACCGGTGACCCTCCACCAATCAATGACTGTGGCGCCCATTGTGAGTTGGGATTCACATTCGATGGATACGTTTACCAATTTGCCCTCGAACAGTGTTGGCTCAAGCAGCCATGCAATTACGCTAGGGTCGTGGAGAGGAGCATCGTCGGGGCCATATTTTGCCTCATCATAGCGCTCGAAGAACTCCAGCATATCGGCAATCGCTGGGCCTGCGAGATTTTGCATTTTCTTGAATTGCGAAACGCGCGCTTTAGTTGTTAGCAATTGATGCGTACAATCGAGAGGAATAAGCGTGATTGGTGCGCCGGACTCAAGGACGAGCCGGGCGGCGTGGGGATCGACATATATGTTGAACTCTGCTGACGGCGTGATGTTTCCCTGTTCAAAGTAGCCGCCGCCCATGGTGACGATCTGGCGGATCCTGGTGGCGATCCGGGGTTCACGCAAGAGTGCGAGGCCGAGGTTGGTAAGCGGGCCAAGTGTGCAGACGGTAACCGTTCCCGCCGGACGAGCCATCAAGGTGTCGACAATGAAGTCTACCGCGTAAGTGGTTTGCAAAGGCATTTTGGGAACGGGAAGGATGGGTCCATCAAGACCAGTTCGGCCGTGTACCTCCTCGGCTGTGACCGGCGAACGGACCAATGGCCGGGCAGCCCCAGCGAAGACGGGAATTTCCTGGCGACCAGCAAGTTCACATACCTTGAGGGCATTCATCGACGTCAGGTGCACGGGAACATTGCCAGCTACAGTCGTGAGGCCAAGAACTTCGATCTCGGGAGAGGCGAGGGCGAGCATTATGGCGACTGCATCATCCTGACCCGGGTCAGTATCAATGATTATGGGCAGTGTCATCGTGGCAGCTTCGGCGACAGTTGGTCGGCAAGAGATGCGAGAGCCTTTGGATAGAGACGGTGCTCTTCCTGCAGGACCCGTTTTGCAAGCGTCTCCGGAGTATCGCCTTCTAGGATGGGCACGCTTGCCTGCATGATGACAGGACCAGCATCGAGCTCAGATGTTACGTGATGGACGGTGCAGCCGTGTACGCTGGCGCCATCGGCCAGTGCTCGTTCATGGGTATTGAGGCCTCGATAGTCGGGCAGAAGTGATGGATGAATGTTAACGATCCGCCCCTTCCATGCATCAACGAACACAGGGCTTAAAACCTGCATGAATCCAGCGAGAGCAACCAAGTCGATACGCAGTTCACGCAGCGCCATGTCAAGCGCAGCCTCAAATGTCTGACGCGAGGGATAGGACTTCCTATCGAGCAGTCGTGCGGGAATGCCTTGGTTTTCGGCGAAGCTCAGCCCCGGCGCGTCCGCCCGGTTCGAGATGACAACTGAAACTTCGGCAGGATAGTCTTCAGCGCGGGCTGCCTCGATCAGAGCTCGCAGATTTGAACCTCGCCCTGAAATGAGGACTGCTGCGCGGAACCGTCTCATTTCACCGTCAGGTGACCGGACAAGGCAACTTGTCCCTCGCTACCTCTGCGCTTACGGATTTTGCCCAGCAGCGTGACTTCTTCGCCCGAACGACGAAGAACGGCCTGCACGCGCTTTGAGTCCCGTTCGCTGACCACCGCAATCATGCCTATGCCGCAATTGAATGTTCGCAGCATCTCGCGCTCGGGGATGTTGCCGACCGATTGAAGCCAGGCGAATACAGGCTGGTAGGGAACTGAATTCAGATCGATATCCGCAACTGTATTTTTTGGAAGCACGCGAGGTATGTTCTCAAGAAACCCGCCACCCGTTATGTGGGCCAAAGCCTTCACAGCATTTGTCGCGCGAGTGGCCTTCAGGACAGACTTGACGTAGATACGGGTAGGCTCGAGCAGGGCTTCTGACAGCCTGCGCGTCCGGTCGAATGGTGCTCTGGCAGAATACGACAGGCCACTGCACTCAACCAGTTTGCGTATCAAGGAATAGCCATTTGAGTGTGGACCCGAGGAGGAAAGTCCGAGGATCACATCCCCTGTGTGGATATCTTCGCGGGGCAGCAACAGTTTTCGCTCAGCCGCGCCAACCGCAAATCCGGCAATGTCATAGTCGGCACCGTTATACATTCCTGGCATCTCTGCCGTTTCGCCTCCAATCAGTGCGCAGCCAGCGAGTCGACAGCCATCTGCGATACCGGCAATCACGTCTCGAGCAACGGACACGTTCAATCTTCCAGTTGCGTAATAGTCCAGAAAAAACAGCGGCTCGGCACCCTGTACCACCAGGTCATTGACTGACATGGCCACGAGGTCGATGCCCACGCCGTGATGTCGGCGGGTTTCTATCGCAATTCGAAGCTTGGTGCCAACGCCATCATTGGCAGCCACGAGCACGGGGTCTCTGAAGCCGCAAGCCTTGAGATCAAACAGCCCTCCGAAGCCTCCCAGAGCCGAATCGGCACCTTTTCGGCGGGTCGAACGGGCCAGAGGCTTGATAGCCTCGACCAGCGCATTGCCAGCCGAGATATCAACGCCTGCGTCGGCATAAGTCAGGCTTGCTGCTGCTTGTTTCGTTCGGGCCATGCCGCTAGATTGCCCCAATTCTCTGGTGGAGGTCTTTCGCTCGACGTGCTTAGCCTGAAGTACGGTGGCAATAAAGTACCCTCTGTAGTCGGCCGTCGTTCTCTGTGGACAGTTAGGACCGTCAATTTGATCGTTTCGTGGGTGGTGAGCGGCCTTCGTGGCCTTCCGGTTTTGTTGGCACTTTGGGCTCTGGTCCTGATTGGTGCGCCCGCCACTATCGGGGGCCCGATTGAAACCAATGTCTTTGCCGTTCAGGGTGTGAGCGTTGACGTGACCAGCACGGACGCCGCTTCGGCCAAGAACCAGGCGTTGATGGAGGTCCAGGTTAAGGCGTTTTTCGAGTTGGTGGGAAGGCTGGGATCGCCTGACCTTGCCACCGACCTTCAAAAGAAAATGACGCCCGAGGAAATTGCCCCCTTCCTCCGTTCCTTGTCGATTGAGCAGGAAAGCGCCTCACCCGGGAGGTACATGGGGACGTTCACTGTGCGGTTCCTGCCTCAGAAGATGCAGCCGTTCCTGGCTGGTTACGGTTTCAGGGTTCCGGTTGAGCAGGCCGATCCGATTCTGGTGGTTCCCGTTTTCAGGGCGCCCGATGGCTTGAAGCTCTGGGAGGACAATCCGTGGCGACAGGCGTGGATTGACCTCAAGGGTGAGCAAGGGATCGTCCCAATCATCATTCCGCTCGGCGATCTTGAGGACACGGAGACCTTGACAGCCGAAGACGCCGTCAATGGTGATGCCCTGAAGCTTGAAGCTCTTCGGCGGCGTTATGGTGCGCCCAGCCTGCTGGTGGTGCAGGCCCAACCCGCCGAACAAGGAGGTGTCCATGTGTTCGTTGAGGGCGACACGCGGCTTGGTCGCGTAACGATCAACAAGGTCTATGCCGCAGAGCCCGGGTCCAGCGTGACGGCGGAGGATACTGCAGTCAGAGCGTTCCAGACCGTAGTCATGAAGGCATATCAGGAAGCTGCGCGGATTGCCGAAGCCACCCGGGGCGCCAACACCCGTCAGTCGATCGCAGTGACTGTACCGTTCGGTTCGCCGCGCGAATGGAATGCCATTCGCTCCCGTATACTGACGACACCCAATGTTTCCGCCGTTGATCTCGCAACGCTCTCAGCCGATGGTGCCGTGATCAAGCTGGTTTATACCCACACGCTTGAAGAATTGCGGGATCACTTGCAGCGGACAGGCCTCGGCCTGTTTCAAACTGGCACGGGATATCTGATCCAGCCCTTGTGATAGCGGAGATTTGGCAATGCACAATCTGCCAAACCTGATTTCGCTGATGCGGCTTCTCATGGTGCCGCTCACCGTCTGGCTGATCATATCCGGAGCCTTCGTCTGGGCATTCGTGGCTTTTCTTGTGGCGGGGCTGTCTGATGGCATCGATGGGTTTCTCGCCCGGCGATTTGGCTGGCGCTCGACTCTGGGGGCCTATCTCGATGCTGTTGCCGACAAGGCGCTTCTTGTGTCTATTTTCATCACACTTGGTTTCTTGCACATGATCCCCGTCTGGCTGGTGCTGGTTGT
The DNA here is from genome assembly GCF_044238155.1 of Aestuariivirga sp. Taxonomy (GTDB): domain Bacteria; phylum Pseudomonadota; class Alphaproteobacteria; order Rhizobiales; family Aestuariivirgaceae; genus Aestuariivirga. The sequence continues at coordinate 16,435 of NZ_JBIIDX010000074.1, forward strand.
CGTGTCGCGCGATGTCTTGATCGTTGGCGCGGCTTTTCTATCGCGACTGATGGATCAGCCGGTTCGGGTGGTTCCGCTCATGGTCAGCAAGGTCAACACTGTAGCGCAGATCCTGTTCATGGTGACGGTGCTCGGGGCAGCAGCCGCTCGGTTGCCGCTTGTGG
>NZ_JBIIDX010000075.1:0-16530 GCF_044238155.1 Aestuariivirga sp.
GGGCTGAAAGTTCCGGGCTACTGCCGCAGCACTTTCATTCCGGCGGCGGACCGCGCAGGTTTCCTGGCCAATATCGAGGCCAACCGCCGCGCCATCGCCGATGCCGCCACGCTGGGCGCCAACAGTTTCGTCATGGTGGTGGGCGGGCTTCCCGCCGGCTCGAAGGACATCGCCGCAGCGCGCGCCCAGGTCGCGGAAGCAACCGCGGTGCTGCTCGAACACGGCAAGGCGCATGGTGTGAGAATAGCGCTCGAGCCCCTGCATCCGGTCTATGCGGCGGACCGTTCCTGCCTGTCGCTGGTCTCCGAGGCGCTGGCCATCTGTGATGCCATCGAAGGCAAGGCGGATGACCCGTGGCTGGGCGTCTGCCTCGACGTCTATCACATCTGGTGGGACCCCGGCCGCAGCGCGGCCATTGCGAGAGCCGGGGCAGAACGGCGCATCTTCGGCTTCCATGTCTGCGACTGGCTGGTGCCGACCGAGGACGTGCTCAACGATCGCGGCATGATGGGCGACGGGGTGATCGATGTGCCGCAGATCCGCGGCGAGGCAGAAGCGGCGGGCTATTCCGGCTTCATCGAGGTCGAGATTTTCTCGGCCAGGAACTGGTGGAAGCGCCCGATGCAGGAGACGCTTGAGATATGCCGCGCGCGGCTCTCTACAGCCAGTTGAGCGCGCGGAGCACTGATCCAGCCCTACAAACTCTCACTCACCCCCGGACTTGATCCGGGGGTCTTCCATGGGGGTGACGAAGAAGATGCCATGGTCGAGCCATGGCACGGTGAGAATAGCTGGGAAGAAGATTCTCTCAAGGCTCCCAGCGGCCGGCCATCCAGCTGGGGTTGATGGTGCGGCCCTGGCGCGTGCCGAGGGCGGAGATCGCCGCCATGGCTTCGGAAGACAGTTCAAGGGTCAGCGCCGCGATATTGGACAGAGCGTTCTCCCGTTTCGTCGTCATCGGGATGGCCACCACACCCTGCTGCATGATCCAGCGAAGCACCACTTCCGACGGCGGCCGGCCGAGCCTTGACGCGATGGCGGTGATGGCCGCGGGCTTCAGCGCCGCGCCGCGGGCCAGCGGTGAATAGGCCGACAGCACCATGCCCTGCTCCCGCGCGGTGGTGAGAACCGCGTTCTGGTCAAGCAGCGGGTGGAACTCCACCTGGTTGTTGACGAGGGTGCCGCCGCAGCGCTGCTGGGCGCGCCGCATCATGGCGGGCGAGAAATTGCTGACACCGATCGCCCTGGTGTTGCCCTTGGCGCGTTCCGCCATCAGCCGGTCGAGCGCGGCATCGAAGTCATCCTCCGCGGGCGGCCAGTGAATGAGCAGGAGATCGGCGGGGCAGCCGAGATCCTCCACCGAGCGGGCGACGCTGGCGGCGAACCGGGAGGCCCCCACATTGCCCGGATCAACCTTGGTGACCACGAAGACATCGCCGCGCGGCAGGCCTGACGACGCAACCGCGCGGCCAATCTCGCGCTCATTGCCATACATCTGCGCGGTATCGATGTGGCGGATGCCAAGATCGAGCGCCATGCGCACGGCGCGATAGGCGTCTTCGCCCATCAGCGGATAGGTGCCGAGCCCCAGGAGCGGGATGCCACCCGGCGCGGGCATGGAGATTGCGGTCATGGAAGGCTCCTATTTGATGACCAGCACCTTGGTGCGGTCCATGGTCACCGCCACGGCGGCCACCAGAATGACGCCGAAGACGATCTGCTGGGCGAACACGGAGACGCCCATGAAGGTCATGCCGATCCGCACCACCTGCACGATCAGCGCGCCCACGAAGGTGCGCCACACCGAGCCGACGCCACCGGTGATCGCCGTGCCGCCAACCACGATACAGGCGATCGCGGGCAGAAGGAATTCATTGGCAAGCGTGGGCGAGCCGGAGCCGAGGCGGGCCGCCATCACCACCCCCGCCACCCCCGCCATGGTGCCGGAGAGCGTATAGGCGGCGATCTTGATGCGGTCGACGTCGATGCCGGAAGCGATTACCGCGCGCTCCTGCGCACCAATTCCGCGAACCAGCCGGCCAAATGGCGTAAGCCCCAGCAGAAGACTGAGGATCAAAAGAAATACTACGCCCACCCAGATCTCATTGGGCACCCCGAAACTGTCGCCCACCGCCCAGAACAGATATTGCTGGCTGAGATCGCCCGGAATGTTGACGGAGCGGGTTTCGGAAAACCAGTAGCCCGCGCTCAGCACCACGCCGCTCACCGCCAGCGTGGCGATGAAGGATGGAATGCGCAGCTTGGTCGAGACATATCCGCCGAGGAAGCCTGCGATGATGCCACCGAGCACCGCGGCAGGGATGGCAAAGAAACCGAGATGCGGAAGGTAAACGGCGAGGATGCAGCTGGTCATCGAGGCCACCGCCTGCACCGAAAGGTCGATGCCGCCGATCATGATGACCAGCGTGACGCCGGACGCCATCAGGAACAGCGTCACAGTGTCCGCCGTCACTTCCAGAAAATTGCTGACCGACAGGAAGGTGGGGTCGTACAGGCCCACCGCCAGCACCAGGCCCGCCAGCACGATCAGCGGCAACAAGGCATCGTATCGTTTCAAGAAATCACTCATCTCACACCATGTGCCGCAACAATTCGACCTGTTGCGGCTTGCCGCCTTGCGGCGCCTCGAGCCTCGCAGTCACCGCGCCGTCACGCATCACCAGGATGCGGCTTGAAAGCCCGATCACCTCCTCCAGCGTATCGCCAAGGAGGATAATCGCAAGGCCCTCAGCGGTCATGTCGCGGATCAGGTCGTAGACGTCTTCCTTCGCACCCACATCGATCCCGCGCGTCGGATGATCGAGGATCAGCACCTTGACGCCGGCGATCCGCCACTTGGCCAGCACCACCTTCTGCTGGTTGCCGCCGGAGAGCGAGCCCACCATGGTGGAGGTGGACGGTGTTTTGATCTTTAGGCGGGAAATCCAGTCCTGCGCGGTCTGGCGCTCCTCGCCGAAGCGGATGGCGCCGGCGCCGGAGGTGAAGCGCGGCAGTGCCGCAAGCGTCATGTTTTCGGCAACGCTGAAGGGGGCCACCAGCCCCTCGACCTTGCGTTCGGCGGGCAGCAGGCCGACGCCCTCCTGGGTGGCGTCATGAGCGGAATGGAAATCCACCGTATGGCCAGCAATGCGCATGCTGCCGCGGCTCGGGCGGGCATGGCCCGCGAGGCAGCGCGCCAGGTCCTCGCGGCCGGAGCCCACGACGCCGGCGATGCCCAGTACCTCGCCCGCATGCAACTCGAAGCTCACATCCGCGAAAGACCCGTCCTTGCCTAAGCCCTCGCAGGACAGCACCACCTCGGGAGACGGCGTCGCCTGGCGGGCCTCGCGGTAATACTCATGGTGCAGCTGGCGGCCCACCATCAGCTGGTGCAGGTCCTTCACGGTGGCGCCAGCGGCGGGCAGCTCCTTGACCACCTTGCCGTCGCGCAGCACATAGACGCGGTCCGAAATGCCCAGAACCTCCTCCAGCCGGTGCGAGATGAACACGAAACTCGCCCGGTCGCGCAGGGACCGGATGATGTGGAACAGCAGGTCCACCTCTTTCTGTTCGAGAACCGATGTGGGCTCGTCGAGCAGCACGGTTACATGGCCCTTGATGCGGCTGTTGAGGGAGAGCGCCTTGGCGATTTCCACCATCTGGCGGGCCGCGAAGGAAAGATCGGCGCAGCGCATGCCGGGATCGATGTCGAGATGGACCTTCTTCAGCTCCTCGGCGGCGGCAGCCTTCATGCGTGACTTGGAGATCAGGCCGAAGCGCAGGAATTCCTCCTCGCGGCCGAGGAAGATGTTCTCAGCCACCGTCAGGGTCGGCAGGATCGACTGTTCCTGAAACACCATGGCGATGCCGGAATCGAAGGCCTGGCGCGGCGAAGCCACGCTCACCTTCTGGCCGTCGACATAGATGCCCCCGGAATCGGGCTGGTAGACGCCGTTGAGGATCTTGAGCAGCGTCGATTTTCCGGCGCCGTTTTCGCCCACGAGCCCCACCACCTCGCCGCGCTTGATGGCGAAGCTCACGTCGTCCAGCGCCTTGACGCCGGGAAACGACTTGGACACGCCACGGACTTCGAGCACGGGCGCCGTCATTTGACGACATCCAGCCGCGAACGGTCGAGCGCGAGGGCCACTGCGGCGATGATCAGCAGGCCCTGCACGCCCTTCTGCACATAGGGTTCGATGCCCATCAGCACCATGCCGTTGGCCAGCACGATGACGATGAACACGCCGATCACCGAATTGAGGACAGACCCCACGCCCCCCGACAGCGCGGTGCCGCCCACCACCACCGCGGTGATGGCGGTGAACAGCCGGTCCTGGGCGATCAGCGCGTGGCCGCGCCCGATCTGCGCCGCCGACAAGGCGCCGGCGAGTCCGTAAAACATGCCGGCGATACCGAAGATCAGGATGCGGGTGCGCTCCACCGGAATGCCGGAGTTGCGCGCCGTCTGCTCATCGGTGCCGATGGCATAGAGCCAGCGGCCGATGCGGGTGCGCTCCTGGATGACCCAGGCCACGGCCACCGCCACCGCGGCGATCCACACCGCCGCCGGAACATCGAACAGGCGGCCGAGCGACAGCCAGTTGCGGAAATCATTATCGGAAACGCGCACCATCACGCCGCCCAGAATGGCGGTGGCGATGCCGATGCCGGCAAAGCCGATGCCGAGCGTGGCCATGAAGGACGGAATCTTGAGTTTGACGTGCACGAGCCCGTTCAGCAGGCCGAGCAGGCCGCCCAGCAGGATTGCCGCCGGCACCGACCACAGGCCGATGGCCACGCCGGTGAGATCATTGGCCACCAGCATGCTGGCCGCCACCGCGCACAGCGCCACTGTGCCTTCGACGGAAAGGTCGATCGAGCCCATCAGGATGATGAAGGTGGCGCCCATGCAGATGACGAGGGGAATGGCCGCCGTGTTGAGCATGCGCACGGCATTGCCCAGCGAGAAGAAACTGGGATTGATGATCCCGACGACGATGCAGAGCCCGACCAGCACCGCGACCGGCGCCCAGCGCCGCCAGTGGCCCAGAAGCCCGCCGTTGGATATGGCGACAGACGCCAAGTCTTCCCCTCCGCTGTAACGCGAGGCCTAAAAATAGCCGGGCGCGGGGCGCCCGGCTAGTGTTCGGCGGTGAGGACCCTCAGCCGCGGTACTGGATCTGGCCGGTCGCCTTGCCCCACAGGTCGTTGAAGTCGACCTTCGGCGGGTTGCTCTTGTATTCGGCGACGTTGTCCTTGGTGACGATGATACCGGTGCCGTAGAACTCCCGGTGCTCCTTCGGCTCCTTGGTGATGTCGATCTTGCCGGTCACATGGGCATAGGGAATGGCCAGGCCCATGCCGCCGGTCCACAGCGGATCCCAGGCCACGGTGCCGGCGAATTCGCCCGCCTCGATCGCCGTCAGGGCCGCGTCGATGCCGTCGATGCCGACCACCGGAACCTTGCCGGCCAGGCCGTTCTGGCGGAGCGCCTCGAGGGCGCCCATGCCCATGCCGTCATTGGCCGCGAACACGCCCTTGATCTGGTCGCCGAAGCGGGTGAGCCAGGCCTGGGTGATTTCGAAAGCCTTCTGCTCGTTCCAGTCAGCCGGCTGGAAGTCGAGCAGCGTCACCTTGCCGTTGGTCTTGGCGATGGCATTGTCGAGGCCCAGCTTGCGCTCGATGGCCGGAACGTTGGACAGGATGCCGCCCAGCGCCACGATGCCGCCCTCGCCGCCGAAGGCCTTGAACAGTTCATTGGCGATCGCCTCGGCAGTCGGCACGCCGTCGAACGACATGTGCGCCACGTAGTTGGGGTCGTGATCCCACGGGTGAAGGTCATCCGGCTTGTTCCACTGCGTGACGACGAAGCCGCCCGCCTTTTGCACTTCCTCGACGATGACGCGGGCATCCGGCGAGTCATTGGGGTCGACGTTCAGAATGAGCTTGCCACCGGTGCGCTGCAGCAGTGCCTTGATGTCGGCGATACCCTTTTCGGAATTGCCCTCGGTGACCAGCACCTCGTACGTGGCACCGATCGACTTGGCGAAATCTTCTCCGCCCTTGGCAAAGGTCGCATGATAGGGGTTGGCGACCGAGCGCAGAGAGTTGGCGAATGTCCAGGTGGTTTCCTGGGCGATGGCCGGCATGGGGAAAGAGCCTCCCAGCGCGCCCGCCGCGACGGCGCCTGCCGAGCCTTTGAGCACTGCACGCCGGCTCAGCCTGTGCTTGCGCAGCATGTCATTCACGTTCTTAGCAGCCATGTGGACCTCCCGACTTTTTTGGCTTTACTGCACTAACTGGTTACTGCATTCTGCAGCCGTGTCAAGACCCCTTGAATGCGCCGGAGGGGCAAATATGGTGCGCTGGGGAATCAACGCCTTGCAGGATGTCTCATGCTGAAGAAGAAACGCGAGCCCATGCCACGCGATGCGGGCCAGACCCGCAAGCGTATCCTGGACGCGGCCACCGTGGAATTCGCGCGAAAGGGCCTGGGCGGAGCGCGCGTCGATGCCATCGCAGCCCGCGCGAAATCCAACAAGCGCATGATTTACCACTATTTCGGCAGCAAGGAGGATCTCTTCAGCGCCGTCCTTGAAAACGCCTATCTCGATATCCGTTCGGCCGAGCAGAGCCTAAAGCTCGAGGAATTGCCGCCCGAGGAGGCGATTGCACGGCTGGTCCGCTTCACCTGGAGCTACTATCTGGCGAACCCGGAGTTCCTGACTCTCGTCAACAGTGAAAACCTGCACCGCGCCAAGCACCTGAAGACATCCGAAGCCATCCGCCAGAGCAGCGGCCAACTGGTCGCCATGGTCGGACGCATTCTCGTGCGAGGTGTGAAGGCCGGCGTATTCCGTCGCGGCGTCGATCCCGTGCAGCTCAACATCACCATTGCCGCGATTGGCTACTATTACTTCACCAACCGCTATACCGGCGCGATCGTATATGAGCGTGACTTCATGGCGCCAGGCAATCTCGACGCCCGCCTCGCCTTCAATCTCGATACCATTCTCCGACTGCTCAAGAAGGACTGATGATGCAGCCAGCTTCCGCCATTCCCTTTCCGCGCCTGTCAGCCGACATCTATACCCAGATCGGCGACACGGCGCGGCGCTTTGCTGAAGCGCGCGTCAGGCCCATCGCGCAGGATCTCGACGAAACCGAGCGATTCCCGGCTGAACTGTATGCGGAGATGGCCGAGCTCGGTTTGTTCGGCATCACAGTTCCCGAGGCGTTCGGCGGCGCCGGCCTCGATGCACTGTCCTACGCCATTGTGATGGAAGAACTGTCACGCGGCTATGCCTCGGTTGCCGATCAGTGCGGGCTGGTCGAATTGATCGGCGCCCTGCTTTCGTTTCACGGCAGCGAGTCACAGCGAAAAGCCTATATGGCCGACGTTCTCGCCGTGCGTCGGCGCGTGGCCTATTGCATCACCGAGGCGGAAGCGGGCACTGATGTTTCTGGCATCCGCACCACGGCAGTGCGTGACGGCGCAGGCTGGCGGCTGTCGGGCTCCAAGATATGGATTCACAACGCGCCGGTTGCCGATATCGGCTTCGTGCTGGCCCGAACCGATCCCGAGGCTGGCCATCGCGGCATGTCAATCTTCATCGTTGACCTTCACGCAGACGGTGTGTCGCGCGGCAAGAAGGAACACAAGATGGGCCAGCGCGCCTCCCCGGTTGGGGCCTTGCATTTTGATGGCGTGGCGCTTGCCGATGATGCACTGCTCGGGGCCCTGAACCGCGGTTTCCACATCATGATGAGCGTGCTCGATAAGGGCCGCATCGGCATCGGCGCGCTGGCGGTTGGCATCGCGCAGGCAGGGCTCGAGGCGGCGCTCGAATATGCCAGGACACGGCGCCAGTTCGGCCGCGCGATTTCCGAAAACCAGGGGCTGCAATGGATGCTGGCTGACATGCAGAAGGACATCACGGCCGCACGCGCGCTGGTTCAGCGAGCGGCAATGGTAATGGACTCCGGCGCCTCTGCCACCATCGATTGCTCGATTGCCAAGTGCTTTGCAGGCGACACCGCCGTGCAGCACACGGCCAATGCGGTGCAGATCTTCGGTGGCTCTGGCTATATCCGGGGCTTTGAGGTCGAACGGCTCTACCGCGACGCAAAGATCACCCAGATCTATGAAGGAACGAACCAGATCCAGCGCAGCATCATTGCACGCGAACTGCTGAAGGCCTGAGATGAACCCGTTCCAGCAGACGATCGGCGCAACTGTCTCGACGTCCAAGACGGTGGGCGAAAGCGACGTTTATCTTTTTGCGGGGATCACCGGCGATTTCTCGCCCAATCACGTCGATGAGGTGGCCATGGCGGCCACCCCCTATGGCGGCCGGATTGCGCATGGGGCGCTGCTGGTGGGCTATATGTCGCGCGCGTCCACCCTCATCACCGACCAATGCGCTGCGCTGATGGAGGAACATTACCCGGTCTCGCTGGGTTATGACCGCATTCGCTTTCTCGAGGGCGTCAAAATTGGCGATACGATTACCGTGAGCTACAAGATCCAATCTGCCGATCCGGACCGCATGCGCACCGTCGCCGCAGTTGCCATTCACAACCAGCAAGGCACATGTTGCGCGGTCGCAACACACATCATGCGCTGGCTCAAGCGGCAAGGCTCATGAGACATACTCACCGCCCGGCATTGGCATCTCGTTGCGCTCCCGGCGGAAGATCGCCGGGGGCAGCGGCGGCTTGCCAGCCACCAGGTCAGCCGCTTTCTCGCCGATCATGATGGTAGGGGCATTGGTATTCGAGGAATTGATGAGCGGCATGATCGAGGAATCGCACACGCGAAGTCCCTCGAGGCCTCTCACCTTGAGTTCGGGATTCACCACGGCCATGGCATCATGGCCCATCTTGCAGGTGCCGACAGGATGATGGTCGGTCTTGGCCATGCGGCAGGCATAATCGAACAGCGCCTCCCGGTCGCGGACGTCCGGACCCGGCAGGATTTCGGCTCGGACGAACGGCTTCAGCGCAGGCTGCGCCATGATCTCGCGTGCCAGCGCAAGCCCCTTGAGAGACATCTCCAGGTCATAGGGAGCCGACCAGTAGTTGGGGTCGATCAGCGGAGCGGCCTTCGGGTCAGCGCTGGCAAGTCGGACCGTACCCCGCGACAAGGGCCTCATGAAAGCGGAGTTGAGCGTCACTCCCGGGTTTTTGAGGGTCGCAATCCCTGCCTCGATTCCGGACCCCTGCCCGAGGTGGAACTGAATGTCGGGCGAACGCGCGGTGGGGTCGGCATACCAGAAGCCTCCCGTTTCAAACAGCGAGGAGGCAACCGGGCCTTGCCTGAACAGCAGATACTGAAGGCCGGCCATGAGCATCCGATGCGGCCGCTTCATGCTGTCATAGGAATGATCGCCCGTGCATTCGCAGAGCACGCAGATATCGATGTGGTCCTGAAGGTTGGCGCCGACACCGGGCAGGTCATGCACCACCGGAACACCGACGCTGCGCAGATGACCGGCCGGCCCGATGCCCGACAGCAGCAGAAGCCTGGGAGAGCCGATGGCCCCCGACGTCAGCAGGACCTCGCGTTCGCAACCGATGATGGTCTTGCTGCCGTCCGCCGCGGCGATTTCCACGCCAGTCGCACGACCCTTCTCAATCACGATCCGCAAGACTTCAACGCCATGGCGGATGGTGAGGTTGGGCCGGCCGCGGGCGGGATCAAGAAAGGCGGTCACGGCGGACGATCTTCGCGCATGCCTCTGGGTGAGTTGATAATAGCCCACGCCACCCTGTGTCTGGCCGTTGAAGTCCGGATTGTAGGGAAGTCCCGCCTGCTGTGCCGCACGGATGAAGGCATCGCAGACCGGCAGCGTCGCGCGCGGCATGGACACACCAAGCGGTCCGTCGACACCATGGTAGTCATCATTGAACCGCTCGTTGCCTTCGGCTCGCTTGAAATAGGGCAGGACATCACGATAGCCCCAGCCCTCGCAGCCGGCCTCGTCGCGCCAGGCGTCGAAGTCCCTCGCATTGCCACGGGTGTAGATCTGGGCGTTGATCGTGGAGCCGCCACCCAGCACTTTCGCCTGCGTGAACCACAACACCCGGTCCCGCATGTGGCGCTGCGGAACCGTCGACCAGCCCCACGAGGCGATGCCCTTGGTCATCTTGGCGAAACCCGCCGGCCAGTGGAACAGATAGTGCGAGTCGGGCCCGCCAGCCTCGAGCACAAGCACCCTGATTGCCGGGTCCTCGGTCAGTCGCGCCGCCAGCACGCAGCCCGCCGGGCCCGCACCCGAAATGATGTAGTCATAGGCTGCCTGCACGCCTGCCTCCCACACACAAGCCCGATCCACCGATCCGTCTCGACAGATGCAGTACTTTGTGCGTTCCTGCCAATACGGACAATCCAATCAGTGAAGGAGATTGTACATGTCAGCCATTAACATCCGCAAGTTCGGCCGCATCGGCTTCGACATCACTGACATGGGCTTTGGCGCTGCACCGATCGGTAATTTCCTGAGGCCGATCCCTGAAACCGAAGCCGGCGCCATGATCGACCGCGCCTGGGAGGCCGGCATGCGCTACTTCGACACCGCGCCATACTACGGACACGGACTGTCCGAACTTCGGCTGGGCCATTACCTGCGCTGGAAGCCGCGCCGCGACTATGTAATCTCGAGCAAGGTGGGGCGGGTGCTGACGGCAGCGCGCCGCGAGGACATCGACTTCAAGCCCTGGGTGGATGGCGCCGCCTTCAAGAGCCGCTTCGACTATTCCTATGACGGCACGATGCGAAGCTTCGAGGACTCGCTGCAGCGGCTGGGGCTCGAATACATCGACATCCTGTTCATCCACGACGCCGACGTGTTCACCCACGGCGTTGAGATGCAGAAGGTCTATTTCCGCCAGGCCATGGACGGCTGCTACCGCGCCCTCATCAAGTTGCGCGAGCAGGGCCTCGTCAAGGCGATCGGCGTCGGCGTCAACAACTGGGAAGTGATGCTGGACTTCATGCAGGCGGGCGACTTCGATACCCTGCTGGTGGCAGGGCGCTATACGCTGCTCGAGCAGGACGCGCTCAACGAGCTGCTTCCGCTGTGCGAGCGCCGCGGCACCGCGATCGTTATCGGCGGCGGCTTCAACGGCGGCATCCTTGCCACCGGCGCGGTGCCGGGGGCCAAGTGGAACTATGCGCCCGCTCCTGCTCACATCATGGAAAAGGTCAGGAGGATCGAGGCCGTCTGCGCGCGATACAAAGTGCCGCTGGCCGCCGCCGCGCTGCAGTTCCTGCTGGCCCACCCGGCGGTCGCCTCGCATGTACCGGGCACGCGGACGGTGGAACAGATGGATCAGAACCTGGCGCTCGTCGCGCATCCCATCCCGAAGGCCTTCTGGCAGGAACTGAAATCGGAAGGCCTCGTGCGTCAGGATGCGCCGGTTCCCGCCTGAAGCCGGAAGGCTTGCTTGCCTGTCTTGCTTTCATCGACACCAGCGCCGGCATCATGATGGCTTGAAGCGCCGCAGCCTGAGGGCATTTCCAACCACGAAGAGGCTCGACAGCGCCATGGCCCCCGCCGCAATCATCGGCGACAGCAGCGGGCCGTTCAAAGGATACAGCACGCCGGCCGCCACGGGGATCAGAGCCACGTTGTAACCGAAGGCCCAGAACAGATTTTCGCGAATGTTGCGCAACGTGGCACGCGATAGGCCGATCGCCGCTGACACCGCGGTCAGGTCTCCTGACATGAGCACGATGTCAGCACTTTCGATCGCCACATCCGTGCCTGTGCCAACGGCAATCCCGACATCGGCGGCAGCGAGCGCAGGAGCATCGTTGATGCCATCGCCAACGAAGGCCAGCGGCTGGCCCGCAGCAAGACGTCGGATCGCGTCGAGCTTCCCCTCCGGCAGAACCTCGGCCACGACATCATCGATCCCGAGGCTGCGCGCTACCGCCGCTGCGCTCTGCCGGGTGTCGCCGGTAATCATGGCCGTTCGCAGACCCATCTTCCGCAAGGCGGCAACTGCGGCAGCGCTCGATGGCTTGACCTGGTCAGACACCGCCATGATGGCAAGCGGCCGGCCTCTGTCAGCGACATAGACGATGGTCTTGGCCTCTGCGGCAAGCCTGCTTGCGGTCGCGGCAAAGCAGGAAACGTCGACCCCGAGCTGAGCCATGTAGCGTGAGGCGCCGACAGCGACGGTCCGTCCATTGCAGTGGCCGACGGCGCCATGGCCCGGCACGGCCTCGAACCCGTCGATGTCAGGAAGCACGAGGCCACGCGCCTGTGCCGCAGCCACGATGGCGGTCGCAACGGGATGCTCGGAGCGCGCCTCCACCGCTGCTGCAAGCGCCAGCGCTTCATGGTCTGCAGATCCCGCTGCCACTTCGAGATCGGTGAGTTCAGGCCGGCCTTTGGTCAGGGTACCGGTCTTGTCGAATGCCACGATCCGCACGGAACGCAGGCTCTCGAGCGCCTCGCCGTTACGGAACAGGACACCCAGCTCCGCGGCCCGGCCGGTGCCCACCATGATCGACGTTGGCGTGGCGAGACCCATCGCGCAAGGGCAGGCAATGATCAGGACCGCCACGGCATTGACCAGCGCAAAGCTCAGCGCAGGGTCCGGCCCCAGCGTGAGCCATGCCAGAAAAGTCACAATCGCGGTCAGCATGACCGCAGGCACGAACCAGGCGGTGATACGATCAACCTGCGCCTGGATGGGCAATTTGGCACCCTGGGCACGCTCGACGAGTTGGATGATCTGGGCCAGCACCGTGTCCTCTCCGACCCGTGTCGCACGATAGCTGAGACTACCCGTCTTGTTGATGGTGCCGCCGACCACCTCATCCCCCGGACCGCGCTGCACGGGGACCGGCTCGCCAGTGATCATCGCCTGGTCGACGAAGGATGAACCCGCCAGCACCAAGCCATCAACGGGCAGCCGCTCACCCGGGCGAACATGAACGATGTCGCCAGCCAGCACCTCAGTCACGAGGCGGTCGGCGATGGCTCCTGCACGCTCGATGCGCGCCGTCTTCGGTTGCAGGCTGACCAGCCTCTGAATGGCGGCCCCTGCCCGGCCCTTGGCGCGCACTTCCATCAGGCGCCCGACCAGCACCAGCGTCACGATCACGGCGGCGGACTCGAAATAGACCTGCGCAGTTCCAGGCGGCAGCCATGCCGGGTTGAACGTCGATACCACGGAATAAGCCCACGCGGCCGTCGCACCCATCACCACCAACGCATTCATGTCGGGCGCGAGGCGGGCCAGTGCCGGCAGGCCGGCGCGGTAGAAACGCAGACCGGGCCCGAACAGAACCGCCGTTGCAAGGCCAAGATAGACGAGATGCACATTGAAGGATCCAAGTCCGTGCAGCCACTGAGCATACGCCGGCACCAGATGGCCACCCATCTCGGCAATGAAGAGCGGAAGTGTGAGCACCGCCGCGACCAGCACATCCCGGCGCAGCCTTCGTTCATCCTCCGCCTTTGCGGACTGCTGGGAATATCGGCCCGCTGCACCATTCAGCAGCTGCGAGCTGTAGCCTGCGGCACGAATGGCGGAATCGAGGCGCGACACCGGTGTTCCGCCCACGACCGAAACGAGCGCGCGCTCGGTTGCGGGATTGACAGCAGCCGAGATCACGCCGGGCACGCCGGTGAGCGCGGCCTCAACGCGACGCACGCAGGCTGCGCAAGTCATGCCACCGATGCCAAGCTGCAGCGTCTCGCTGGCAACCCCGTAGCCCGCCTGCCGGACGGCAGCGATCACCGCGGCTGTGTCCTGCTCTCCCGCAAACGTCACGGTGGCCTGTTCCGAGGCCAGATTGACCGTCGCGCCAGCAACGCCCGGCACGCTTGAGATGGCTTTTTCCACGCGCCTCACGCACGAGGCGCAGGTCATGCCTGTGACGGGAACATTGAGACGATATGGTCGGGGCAGCTCTGTCATGGCGGGGCAGCCCCGTCACTGGAACTGAGCTGATTAGACGATGGGAGGCTCGCTGCCGGAATTCAAGCCCCGATCTGTGCGATGGCTGCATGGCTCTCTGTTCCCGGTTTCGTAGGCAGATGCCGCTGCTTTCAGCTAAGGTTGGCCCCAAGCATGGAGACCTGCCTAATGAAACTCATCGTTCCTGACCTGAGCTGCGGCCATTGTGTCAGTACCGTGACCCAGGCGATCAAGGCCCTCGACCCAAACGCCGACGTCGAGGCCGATCTGGCCGCCAGGACGGTGCGTGCCGCAACCACCGCCAGCGCCGAGGCCGTCACTGCAGCGCTCGCCCGGCTGGGCTATCCGAGCCGGCCGGCCTGAGCAAGTTTCCGTTTCCCGATTACAGGAACTTCGGCTAGGTTCCGCGCGTCGTCAGTGGAGTTGCCGTGCATCAGGAGCAGCCTTTTCAGCCCGACGAGTCGGCAGACAAGCCCGCGAAGCCTCGTCGGCTTTCCGAAATCGTGAAGTCGATCAGCACCGCCGGCGACCTGACCATCGGACAGCTCGTGGATTCGCTGGGCGAGCGTGCCTTCGGCGCGCTGATGTTCATTTTCGCCGTACCCAACATAATTCCGACACCGCCCGGAACCTCGGCCATTCTCGGCCTGCCGCTGGTCATTCTCACCTGGCAGGTCCTCATCGGCCGACAGTCGCTGTGGCTGCCGGCACTGGTGCGCGAACGCCGCATTTCACGCGACATGCTGCAAACATTCGTGAACAAGGTGACACCGGTGATGACGAGGCTGGAGCGTGTCCTGCGTCCACGGCTGAGCCTGATCGTCAACTCGAACGCAGCCGAGCGGGCGATCGGCCTCGTAGCCTTTCCGCTTGCCCTCATTCTGTTCCTGCCCATTCCATTCGGCAACATCATGCCGGCGGCGGCCATTGCGTGTCTGGCACTGGGGCTTGCCGAACGCGACGGTCTGGCGGTCGGCTTCGGCTATGTCCTGTCACTGGCATCAGTGGCGGTTCTGGCGGCCGTGTCGTCGGCGCTCTACATTGCGGTTGTTGCGTTCTTCAGGGCGCTGTTCGGTCTGTAGCGGAGCGGCCAGCTTCCCCTTGTCCGGCAATCCTGCTATCGGCCTCATCTGAATGCCCAATCCGAAGGAAACGTGCCGTGTCCACTCCCGTTATGACCGTGATGACCGCAGCTGTGCGCAAGGCGGCCCGCAGCCTGCAGCGCGACTATGGCGAGCTAGCCCAGTTGCAGGTGGCGCAGAAGGCGCCGGGAGACTTCGTGACAATCGCCGACAAGCGCTGTGACAAGCTGCTGCGCGAAGAACTGTCGAAGGCTCGGCCGGGCTACGCCTTTCTCACCGAGGAAACCGGGGTGGTTCAGGGCAGCGATCCTGATCACCGTTTCATCATTGACCCGATCGACGGCACCATGAACTTCATGCACGCAGTGCCTATGTTTGCAATCACTGTCGCGCTTGAGCGCAAGGACGAGATCGTCGCCGCGATCACTTACAATCCGATCACCGACGAGATGTATTCGGCGGAGAAAGGCAGCGGCGCCTTTCTCAACAACAAGCGTCTGCGCGTTGCCCAGCGTCGCGATATTCACGATGCCCTGGTGAGCTATGAGCTGCCGCACCGCGGCGGCAAGGACCTGGCCCTGTCGCGCGCCGAGATTTCGGTGCTGCAGCAGCATGTGGTCGGCATCCGCAGCCCCGGCTCTGCGGCGCTGTCGCTTGCCTATGTCGCGGCCGGCCGCTTCGACGCCATGATCTGCCGCAACATTCACCCGTGGGACATGGCTGCCGGAATTCTGATCGTGCGAGAGGCCGGCGGCTTCAGCGCTGACCCCGACGGCGATCGCAACCCCATGGAAACGGGCCACATCATTGCCGCCAACGCCGACCTGCTGCCGCAATTCAAGTCTGCACTGAGCAGGGCGCGTGCCGCCTGACACCCGAACGATCGGAGGAGAGCGTTGAGCGACCTTCACTGGAAATCTGCAGCAAAGCTTGTCAAGGGTTATGCGAAGCGCCTGTTCTCGCCGGTCGAAGTCACGGCGAGCTGCCTGCAGCAGATTGAACGGCACGACAAGACCCTCAACGCCATGGTGCATGTCCGGCCAGAGGAAGCGCTTGCAGCGGCACGGGCGAGCGAGAACCGCTGGCTCAGGGGTGAGCCCCAGGGCCCGGTCGATGGCGTACCCTGTCTCGTGAAAGACCTGCTGCTGGTGCGCGGCTGGCCCACCCTGCGCGGGTCCCGCACTGTCGATCCCAATCAGCCCTGGGACCAGGACGCGCCAAGCGTGGCGCGATTGCGGTCATCGGGAGCGGTTTTCCTTGGCGCCACCACCACGCCGGAATTTGGCTGGAAGGGTGTGACAGATTCGCCGCTTACCGGCATCACGCGCAACCCGTGGGACACGACGAAGACAGCCGGCGGTTCGTCGGGCGGGTCGTCTGCCGCGGCAGCGGCGGGCTATGCGCCCTTGACACTCGGCACCGATGGCGGCGGCTCGATCCGAATACCAGCCGGTTTCACCGGCATCTTTGGCCATAAGCCGTCCTTCGGGCGGGTTCCGGCCTGGCC
>NZ_JBIIDX010000200.1:0-4727 GCF_044238155.1 Aestuariivirga sp.
TCTGGCCGGCAACATGAAGACGCCTGGGTGCCCTCCCGCCCGGGCGTCTTTTTCATGTGCGGGCTCAGCCTGGCCTCCTGAACACGAGCGTCCCCCACTCGCCTCGCCGGAGGCACGTTTCGAACATGAGCCCGCGGCTGCGATAGGTGGCGGTGATCCAGCGGATCTGGTCCAGGGTGATTCCGGACAGGATGAGTGTGCCACCCGGCGCAAGCGCGGTGGCAAGCTTGGTTGCCAGCGCCACCAGCGGCCGGGCGAGAATATTGGCAAAGATCAGGTCAAAGGGCGCGCGAGCGACGATTCGTGGATGGCTCAGTCCCGAGGCGGCAAGGCTTTCCACCAAAGACCGGGCGCCGTTGAGTGCTGCATTGGCGCGCGTCACGCGCACGGCCTCTGCATCAATGTCGGTTGCCAGCACGGCTCGGCCGTTTGCCCGGGCCGTTGCAATGGCGAGCACCCCGGTGCCGCAGCCAAGATCGAGCACGCTCAGCGGGCGGCGTCGTTTCAGCAGCCTGTCCAGCGCTAGCAGGCATCCCTCCGTCGTGCCATGATGGCCGGTGCCGAAGGCGGTGCCGGCGTCAATTTCCAGTGAAATGCCGCCCTGGCGGCGGCGGTTCCGGTCATGCGCTCCATGCAGAAAGAAGCGCCCGGCCCGCACCGGCGAGAGACCGTCAAGAGATTGGCGGACCCAGTCTCGTTCCGGCACGGCCGCAACACTGCCCGCCGCCAGCCCGTCCAGGGCTCGGGCCGCCTCTGCGTCCTCCGCAGTTTCGAAATAGAATGTCACCTCCCAGAGTGACCGCGCTGCGTCCGTCTCGGTGATGGTGATGGCAAGTGGCTCGAACAGGAGGTTGTCCTCGAGCCGCTTAACCAAGGCGTCAGCCGACTGGAAGCGCTCAGCTGGAACGGTCAGCGTGTATCGGGCTTCGGTCATCTGAGCTGTTGGCCCGCCTCTGCATTCTGCATCACGTCAGTGGCACGATCCTGATCTCGACACGGCGGTTCAGCGCGCGGCCGTCCGGCGTGGCGTTGGATGCAATCGGCTGGCTGGCGCCAACCCCGATTGCCTGGAACCGGTTCGGGTCGTTGCCCTGGGCGATGAGATACTCTGCCACCGAGCCGGCCCGGCGCTCGGACAGTTGCTGGTTGTGCGCCACCGAGCCGGTGGAATCGGTGTGGCCCGTCACGTCGACCAGCGTCTGGTTGAATTCCTTCAGAACCAATGAGACGGAATTCAGCGTCTCGAAAAACTCCGACTTGATCTCTGACTGGTCGGTATCGAAGGTGATGTTCGACGGCATGTTGAGGATGATGTCGTCGCCTGACCGTGTAACCGACACACCAGTGCCACGCAGCCGCTCGCGCAGCTTGGCTTCCTGGTTGTCCATGTAGAGGCCAACTCCGCCGCCCGCGAGAGCGCCAAGGCCCGCACCGATCAGCATCGCCTTGCGGGTGGACGCAGATGAATTCTGGCCAACGATCAGTCCGGCTGCCGTGCCGAGCAGGGCACCCGCGCCCGCCCCGACGGCCGTGTTCGAGATCTTGTTCTCGCCGGTATAGGGATCCGTCGTGCAGCCGGCGAGAAGGACGGCACAAACGGTTGCGACGGTGATATTTCTGAACATGGGCGGTTTCCCTGCGGTGAGGCAGTTGTCGCCCGCTGCTATGGCTGCAATGTGGTAAACAAAACATTATTCCGCTGCTGCGAGGTCTTCGTCCTCGTGCAGGAAGCCGCCTGACTGGCGCTGCCACAGCGAGGCATAAAGTCCGCCCCTGTCCAGCAGTTCGCGGTGTGTGCCCTGTTCCACGATCACGCCCTTGTCCATGATCACCAGCCGGTCCATGGCAGCGATGGTCGAGAGCCGGTGCGCGACCGCGATCACGGTCTTGCCTTCCATCAGCGCATAGAGGTTTTCCTGGATGGCCTGTTCCACCTCGGAATCGAGCGCGCTGGTGGCTTCGTCGAGCACCAGGATCGGCGCGTTCTTGAGCAGCACCCGGGCAATTGCGATGCGCTGGCGCTGGCCGCCCGAGAGCTTGACGCCGCGCTCGCCGACATGGGCCTCGTAACCACGCCGCCCGTGGGGGTCGGCCAGAGCCGCAATGAACTCGTCGGCATGGGCCTTGCGCGCGGCAGCCTCGACATCGGCCATGGTCGCGTCGGGCCTGCCATAGCGGATGTTGTCGAGGACGGAGCGGTGGAGGAGAGAGGTGTCCTGCGTGACGACCCCGATCGCGGCGCGCAGCGAGTCCTGCGTCACATGGGCGATGTCCTGCCCATCGATCAGGATGCGGCCTTCCTCCACGTCATAAAAACGCAGCAGCAGGCTCGTGAGCGTTGACTTTCCTGCGCCGGAGCGGCCGACAATACCAACCTTCTCGCCCGGTGATATGTTCAGCGTGAGGTGCTCGAGAACCTGGCGATCGCCCTGATGCCGCGGTTTTCCGTAGTTGAAGCTCACGTTGTCAAAGGTGATTGCACCGTCGTGGACGGCGAGGGCTCTTGCACCATCGACATCGCGGATGACCCGCTCCCGCGCAATCGTCTCGATGCCGTCCTGGATGACCCCGACATTCTCGAACAGTCCCGCCACCTCCCAGATGATCCACTGCGACATCGCCTTGAGGCGCAGCGTGAGGCCGATGGCGAAGGCGATGGCGCCGGTTGAGATGGCATTCTGCTGCCAGAGCCACACCGACATTGCCGACATCGAAAAGATCAGCAGGCCGGACAGCGCATGCAGCGATGTGGTCATCATGGTCGACATGCGCATCGAGCGGTTGACCGAGTCGAGCATCCAGCCCATGCCCTCCCTGGCATAGGCGTCCTCGCGGTCGGCATGGGCGAACAGCTTGACGGTCGGGATGTTGGTGTAGCTGTCTACCACCCGGCCGGTCACCAGCGAGCGCATGTCGGCCTGCTCGGCGGAAAGCTTGCCGAGCCGCGGAATGAAATACCAGCAGGCCGCCAGATACCCCGCAAGCCAGATGAGGAGGGGGATCATCAGCCACCGGTCGGCGCTTGCCACAAGCAGCAGAGCCCCGAGGAAATAGACCGATATGTAGACCATGACGTCGGTGAACTGCATTACTGCATCGCGTACCCCGAGTGCCGTCTGCATCACCTTGGTGGCGACGCGTCCGGCGAAGTCGTTGGCGAAGAAATCCATGCTCTGGCGCAGCACGTAGCGGTGCGCCACCCATCGGATGCGCATGGCATAATTGCCGCGCAGGCCCTGGTGCGAAACAGCCTCGGAAAAGAAGTTGAGAACAGGCAAGGCAATGAGGGCAATTGCGCCCATCAGCAGCAGGGTGCTGCCTTGCTGCTGCCAGAAACTCGCCCGGTCGGCCCCGGTGAGCAAGTCCACCAGATCGCCCAGAAAGGCGAAGAGATAGACCTCGATCAGCGCAATGGCTGCCGAGAGCAGCATGGAGACCAGCAGAAGCGGCCAGAACGGCTTGGTGTAGTGCCAGCAGAATCCCAGAAACTGCCGCGGCGGCATTTGCGGCCGCCCCGGCGGGAACGGGTCGACCAGCGACTCGAGCCAGGTGAAGAAACGATCGATCAAGAATGTGCTCCGGATATGCCGCGCTTATAGACCCCCCGGCGCCGGGCGCAAAGGGTTCCTCGCCGCCGCAGAGCGCAGATCAGCCCATTGCGGCCTTCAGCCGTGCATCCACGGCATCGAGAAAACCTTCGGTGGAGAGCCAGCCCTGATCGGGCCCCACCAGCACTGCGAGGTCCTTGGTCATCTGGCCCGCCTCGATTGTCTCGACGACCACCTTTTCAAGGGTCTCGGCAAAGCGCTTGAGTTCGGCATTGTCGTCGAGCTTGGCGCGGTGCTTGAGTCCGCCGGTCCAGGCGAAGATCGAGGCAGCGGAGTTGGTCGAGGTCTGCTTGCCCTGCTGGTGCAGCCGGTAGTGCCGGGTGACCGTGCCATGTGCGGCCTCAGCCTCCACCGTCTTTCCGTCGGGCGTCATCAGAACCGAGGTCATCAGGCCGAGCGAGCCGAAGCCCTGCGCCACGATGTCGGACTGCACGTCGCCGTCATAGTTCTTGCAGGCCCAGACATAGCCGCCGGTCCATTTCAGCGCCGATGCCACCATGTCGTCGATCAGGCGATGCTCGTAAGTCAGCCCCTTCTTGTCGAAGTCGGCCTTGAACTCGGCATCGAAGATCTCCTGGAAGATGTCCTTGAAGCGCCCGTCATAGGCCTTGAGGATGGTGTTCTTGGTCGAGAGATAGACCGGATAGTTGCGCATCAGCCCGTAATTGAACGAGGCGCGCGCGAATTCGCGGATCGACTCGTCGAGGTTGTACATGGCCATGGCAACGCCTGCGCCCGGCGATTTGAACACCTCTTTCTCGATCACGGTGCCGTCCTCGCCAACGAACTTGATGGTGAGGCTGCCCTTGCCCGGGAAGGTGAAGTCGGTGGCACGGTACTGGTCGCCGAAGGCGTGGCGGCCGATGACGATGGGCTTGGTCCAGCCGGGCACCAGCCGCGGCACGTTGCTGCAGATGATCGGCTCGCGGAAGATGACGCCGCCCAGGATGTTGCGGATGGTGCCATTGGGCGACTTCCACATCTGCTTGAGTCCGAACTCCTTCACCCGGGCCTCGTCTGGCGTGATCGTGGCGCATTTGACGCCGACGCCATGGGTCTTGATGGCATTGGCGGCGTCGATGGTCACCTGGTCGTTGGTCTTGTCGCGGTGCTCGACCG
>NZ_JBIIDX010000201.1:0-4671 GCF_044238155.1 Aestuariivirga sp.
CTTTGAACGGACCTTTCCCAATTGAACGGCAAAAGGCGCTGGGCCTTGAACTGATGAAGGCCGTGGGCTTCGACTTCAACCACGGCCGGCTGGATGTGTCGCACCACCCGTTCTGCGGCGGCGTTCCGTCCGATGTGCGCATGACGACGCGCTACCGTGAGGACGAGTTCCTGTCTTCCCTCATGGGCATCCTGCATGAGACCGGCCACGGGCTTTACGAACAGAACCTGCCGCATGACCTCGCCCACTGGCCCAGCGCCAGCGCGCGCGGCATGGCCATGCATGAGAGCCAGAGCCTGTTTCAGGAAATGCAGCTGTCGCGGCGGCCGGAATTCTGGCGCTTCGCACTGCCCAAGGCCCGCGAAATTATGGGGCTCGCGGACGTGACGGTTGAGGACCTGCTGTCGCATGTGCACCATGTCGAGCGCGGTTTCATCCGGGTGGATGCCGATGAAGCCACCTACCCCCTGCATGTGATCCTGCGCTTCGAGATCGAACAGGAGCTGGTCACCGGCCAGCTCGCGCCGAAGGACGTGCCGGAGGTTTGGAACGCCAAAATGCAGGACTATCTCCGGCTTTCCACCGCCGGCAACTACATGGACGGCCCGATGCAGGACGTGCACTGGCCCTCAGGCGCTATCGGCTATTTCCCAAGCTACACGCTGGGCGCCATGATGGCGGCACAGCAATGGGCGGCGGTGGAACGGGCCATTCCCGATGCCGCGGCCCAGGTCACGCGCGGCGATTTCGCAGCGATCAATGACTGGCGCAGGACGAACATCTGGTCCAAGGCCTCGCGCTTCTCGACGCCGGAGATCATGATCCAGGCCACCGGCGAAGCGCTGAACGCCAGATACTTCGAAGACCACCTGAAGCGGCGGTATCTCTCTTAGGCCGCGGGCACTCATCTACATACATCGCAAACCACACATGTTCATCATGCCCGGACTTGATCCGGGCATCCTCTTCCGGCGGCCACAAAGAGGATTGCCCGGTCAAGCCGGGCAATGATGAGAGTTCTTGTTCCTTACGCCTGAGTTCAGTTGATCGCCCGAGGCTCTAACCTGCAGGCCTTTCTCCCCGTCTCAGGATCAGCTGCGCCGCGATCAGCAGCACGAAAGACGTGATCAGCACCACCGAGCCCACCGCGTTGATCTCCGGCGTGACGCCGCGGCGGATCGAGGAGAAGATATAGATCGGCAGCGTCACATCCGGCCCCGCAACGAAATAGGCGATGATGAAATCCTCGAACGAGAAGGTGAAGGCCAGCAGGAAACCGGCAAGGATCGACGGCGCCAGCAGCGGCAGCACTACCTGCCGGAAAGTGCCGAACGGCGTCGCGTAGAGGTCTTCGGACGCCTCGACGAGGCTGCGGTCCATGCCCTGGAGTCTGGCGCGCACCAGCAGCGCCACCACCGCGGTGTTGAACAGCACATGCGCGGCGATCACCGCCCAGGCGCCCATTTCAAGGCGTATCTGCAAAAGCGGGTTGACGGCATCAAACACCGAGACGAAGGCAATCAGCGTCGAAATACCAATCACGATGCCCGGCACCATGATGGCGATATAGATCAGCGCGTCAAAGCCCGCGCGCGTCCAGCCGCTCACCCGTTCGAGCCCGAGTGCGGTGAGCGTGCCGATCACCGCCGACAGCACGGCGTTGACCAGCGCGATATAGAGGCTCGTGGTCAGCGCCTCCATGATCAGCGGATTGGCGAAGGCCTTGGCATACCAGTCAAGCGAAAAGCCCTGCCAGACCATGGTCTGCTTTCCCGCATTGAAACTGCCACCCACGATGAAGGCGATCGGCGCATAGAGAAACACATAGATCAGAATGGCGTAGAGGCGCATCGGCTAGACCAGCGCCACGCGCCGCTGGCCGGACTTGCCGAGCACGAAGCGCATGTAGAGAAAAATCGTAACAAACATGATGGCCACCAGCGCCACCGAGACCGCGGCGCCAAAGGGCCAGTTGCGCGACTGCAGGAACAGGTCAACCAGCGCATTGCCGATGAAGAACACCTTGCCGCCGCCAAGATATTGCGGAAGTATGTAGTCGCCCATCAACAGGATAAAGACCAGCATCGAGCCGGTGGCCACACCGGGCAGCGCCAGCGGCAGCGTGACCTGAAAGAACGTCCTGACCGGCGATGCGCCGAGGTCGGCGGAGGCTTCCAGCAGGCGCTTGTCGAGCTTTTCCAGCGACACATAGATCGGCGGCACCATCAACGGCAGATAACCATAGACCGCGCCGATCAGCACCGCCCAGGGCGTGTTGATGATGCGGAAATCCGGGAATCCGAGATAGGCCAGCCAGGCCGGAACGCCCTTGGCGCCCAGCAGCATGATCCAGGCGTAATAGCGCAGGAGCTGGCTGGTCCAGAACGGCGCCATCACAAGGACGAGCAGCGTCACCCGCCAGCGGGGGTCGCATTTGACCGCCAGGAAGTAAGCCATTGGAAAGGCGATCACGGCGGTCAGCAGCGTGCCGATGGGCGCCAGCGTGAGCGTGTTGAGGAAGGCTTTGCCGCGCGCCGGAAGGTTCAGGTAATTGTCGAAGGTGAAGGCCGGCGCATAGCCACCCGCCGGAGCGCGCTCGCCAAAGGAAAAGACGAGGATCACCGCCAGCGGCGCCAGCAGCATGACCACAAACAGCACCGCCGCCGGCGCCAGAAGCATCGCGGTCACAAGGTGCGGGCGTGGCGGTGACGTGGCCATCAACAGCTCCCCCAGCCCGTCACCCCGGCGAAACACCGGCGTGACGGCTGCCGGGGTCCTCCATCAGGCCGCCTTGAAACGGGCCATGATCTCGGCACGCAGCGGGTTGGTGAGCGTCGCGGCGGCGCCGAATTCGAGCGGCGCCAGCGCTTCGGCTGCGGGGTAGAGCACCGGGTTCTCCAGCATCTCTTTCGGCACCAGCTTGTTGGTACGCGAGTCAGTCGATGGATAACCATGCGCCTGCACTTCAATCGCATTGATTTCGGGCGTCAGGATATAGTCGATGAAGGCATAAGCCGCGTCCGGGTTTGGCGCGTCCTTGGTGATGGCGTAGAAGTCGCTCCAGATTTCGCCGCCCTCCTTGGCCAGCACATAGACGAATTCCGGCATGTCGCGTTGCAGCTGCACCGCGTCCCCCGTCCAGCACACGCTCATCCAGGCATCGCCCGAGATCAGCGAGGGCTTGTAGTCCGAGTTGATGCCGAACAGATGCGGCTTCGCCTCGATCAGCAGCTTCTCGGCCTCGCCCAGCTCCTTTGGGTCGTTGGAGTTGAAGGAATAGCCGAAATACTTGAGCGCATTGCCGATGGTGGTGAGCTGATAATCATGCACCATCACGCGGCCCGTGGCCTCGTTGCGGGTGAGATCCCAGAACTCCTTCCAGGTCGTCGGCTTCTGCGCCATGGCCTTTGAATTGTAAGCAAAACCAGTGGTACCCCAGTTTTTCGGTACCGCCCACACTTTGCCGTCGATGACGCCTTCCGCGGTGAATCGCTGCTCCTGGGAGGCAGCGTCGTAATTGGGAAGCCGCGCGAGGTCGATTGGCTGGACGAGTCCCAGATCCTTGTAGGTCGAGATCGCGTAATTGGTTGGCACGAATACGTCCCAGCCGGTGGAACCCGCCTGCAGCTTGGCCAGCATCTCCTCGTTGGAGCCGAACACCGCGACGTTGATCTTCACACCGGTGTTCTTGGTGAAATTGTCGAGATTCTCCTGCGCGAAATAGCTGGGCCAGGTGGTGAAGTTCAGCGTGCCGGACAGCCCGGCATAGGCCTTGCGCGGGCGCAATCCCGGCATCGCGCCGCCGAGCACGGCAGTGGCGAGGCCAAGGCCGGTGACGCCGAGGAAGTGGCGGCGGGTGACGCTGCCTTTCTGGTAGCGGCGGAGTTCATCGAGGAACTTCGAAACCGGAATATAGTCTGGTTGCTTTGTCATGGTCGTTCTCCCTTGCGGTTGTTTTCAGTCGTTGAGCAGGATGCGTTCCGCCTCCCGGCGCCAGCCAGCGGCGATGCTGTCGCCGATGTCATAGACGCCGTGGTCGCGTTCGGTCTTGCGCGGCGCCATCACCAGGAACTGGCCCAGTTCGGCATGCGCCACCAGATACTCCGTATGCTCGCCAAGAAAGATGCGGTTCAGCACCTTGACGGGAATGCGCGCCGAGAGGCCATCAGGAAGTTTGGCCTCGCTCGCCGCGATGTCGATCAGCTCGGGCCGCACGCTCAGCACCTCGCCGTTGCGGTGGCCGGGGAAGAAATTGGTCTTGCCCACGAAGTCGGCCACATAGCGGCTGGCCGGCCGGTCATAGAGTTCGCGCGGGCTTCCCGTCTGCACAATGCGGCCCTCGCGCATGACGCAGACGCGGTCCGACATGGACAGCGCCTCCTCCTGGTCATGGGTGACCAAGAGGAAGGTGATGCCCACATCGCGCTGCAGGTTCTGCAGCTCGATCTGCATGTCGCGCCGCAGCTTGCGGTCGAGTGCGGCCAGCGGCTCGTCGAGCAGCAGCACGGCCGGCCGGTTGATGAGCGCGCGGGCCAGCGCCACACGCTGCTGCTGGCCGCCCGAAAGCTCATGCGTCCGCCTTGCGCCGAAGCCCGCCAGCCGCACCATGGCCAGCGCCTCGTCCACCGCGCGGGCGATCTCGGCGCGCTCCGGCTTTGGGCTTCGCTGGCG
>NZ_JBIIDX010000202.1:0-4654 GCF_044238155.1 Aestuariivirga sp.
AGGCCATTGCGCTTGAGGATACGGAATACGCCCGCTTCGGAGATCGTGTTTAAGTCATAGCTTAGCTCGCTCCACACGACGAACGAAGGAGCGAACTATACGACGACTATGTGAGAAAATAGGGCACCTACCAGCGGGAAAAATTGAAGAGCGCCACATTCGTAGTTGGATGGATAAATTATCTTCTACGCCAGCCGCAGCAAATGAGCTTCTCAAAACACTGCGACCCGTCTTCAAATATGCCAAGGAGAGAAGTTTACTTCCTGAAGATCCAAGCGCCAAGATTCGGAAGCTTAGATATAAGCACAAGAGTCATCACACTTGGTCGCAAAGCGAAAGGGAACGCTTCTGCCTGCGCCATCCCGAGGGATCCGACGCTCGCCTTGCCTTTGATTTATTCTTGTTCACGGGCTTGCGAAAGTGTGACGTCGCTGAATTACGTCCGGACCAAATCTTAGAAGACGAAATTCGGGTCCTAACCAAAAAAACTGATGTAGAAGTACGACTTCATATTCACGATCACCTTCGTGCGGAACTTGCTCGGCACGACCTTCTGGGCCCGACCATTCTGCTTACAGCTTATGGGACTCCTTTCTCAGTCAACGGCCTCGGCAACAAGATGAAGCAGTGGCGCAGGGAAGCAGGCTTGCCCCACTGCACATCGCACGGTCTACGAAGTGCTGGAGCTACAATTGCCGCTGAGAACGGCGCGATAGTCAATGAGTTGATGTCGATGTATGGCTGGAAGAACCCCGCCACGGCCATGAAATACACAACTGCCGCCGACAAAAAGCGCCTGTCACGGCAGGCAAGTGAAAAAATTGTGGTCGATTTACCACTCGGCCGCCCGGCCATTACTCCCACTCGACCCAAGCAGTGGGAACAAAATCAGGAATTACCCACGTATGTCAAAAACTTAATAACAAGATTGGCGCACCATGGGGAATGAAGCTGATAACCAGCATCTATATGATATAGTTTGGAAATTTTAAGTGGTGCTGCGGCATTCCGGGCTCTTGATTAGTTCGCCATGTGTTGCGCAATCTCACACTTTATTGCTTTCATGAGGTTGTGCGGATTAGGGGAAATTCCTGGATTTTCGCTGATCGCACTGCGCGGAAACCGCATTTTTCGGGCTTAGGTTCTGAAGTGGCCTTTGAAGCGAAATATTCCCGCTCGGGAACACGGGAGTGCTTCGCCACTTCATCTAATGGGCCCTGCCCTGGTTCCGCCCACAGCGGGAAACCTTCCCGAATGTCTTGGGACGATCATCGCAACTTCTATTTCTTGTTAGTGTCAGAAAAACTAGGTGGCAATGACCACGTAGTGCAGGACTCCCTGACCTGATTTGTTTTGGTGGCCGTAGAGCTCAATTTCGCCATATGCCCCAAACTGACCTTCGTCATAGAAGAGAGATATGCACTGACCTGAGCTTGAGGGTGAGCGCGGCAACATCTCCGGATAGTGTGTCAACGCCGGAGTAAAATTGGGCCACGCGGCGGCGTAAAAGTCGACCACCTGGCCCATGGGGAAAGGTGCCGGCAAGAGGGACAGCGGCCAGTCAGCCGCGCCCACAGGAGGCTGGCGGATGACGCGCTCAAGGTCGCGCGGGCCGAGCATGGCGCTGCCAGGCTGCGCGGCTTTACGGAAACCCGCTATGCGGCGGCAAGCTGGACAGCCGAGCGCCGAGTCATCACCCGGTTCGAGGCGACGACACAGGGCTTCGATGCCCGCTATATCGTGACCACTCTGACCGGTGACGCCCAGCATCTCTACGACAACGTCTACTGCCAGCGGGGACAGGCCGAGAACCTCATCAAGATGCATAAGGTCCAGATGGCTTCCGACCGCACCTCCTGCCAGAGTGCGATCGCCAATCAGGTCCGCCTTGTCCTTCACACCGGTGCCTATTGGCTGATGCTGGCGCTGCGCAACGCGATCCCTGCCACCCATGAACTTGCCAAGGCCGAATTCGACACGCTCCGCCTCAAGCTATTGAAGATTGGCGCCCGCATCATAGAAACGGTGTCGCGCATCCGGGTTCATCTCGCCTCAGCCTGTCCCAATGCCTCGCTGTTCCGGCTGATCACCGGGCGACTGGCTGCTGCCGGTCCATGACAAACGGGGCGGAGTGCCCCCAGCCGTCCCCGAACGTCAACCTCAACGCCTGCCAACATCAACATCCGTGATCGTCTTTCGGGGCGAGGACCAGTTGCGTCTTCAGATGCAACTGATCATCAGCCTACTGATGAACGCAATCCTGATGAATAGACCGGGCTAGGTGCCATGGTGTAACGCCTCTTCGCAATTGTCAGCCCGGACCCACCAACCGCCAGAAGAAGACCGCGCTCATCCCGAAGCCCACCGTTGCAATCACCCCCCTAACGGCCGGTTTCGGCAGGGCGCGTGCCAGGGGGGCACCGGCATAGCCGCCGGCGGTCGCGGCCAGCATCATCACGATGGCTTGAGGCCATGCAACCAGTCCCGCGGCGGCGAACACCGCCACTGAGATAGCCGACAACAGAAAGCTCAACCCCGATTTCAGCGCGTTCATACGGTCAAGGTCGACCATCCCCCACAGCGAGAACAGTGCCAGCAGAATGATCCCAAGACCGCCGTTGAAGTAGCCGCCATAAAGCGCCACAGCAAACAGACCCAGGGCACCTTCGGGCGATACATTCCGCGCCCTAGCAGCGGCCCATTGTCGAACCTGGTCCCCGAACATAAACGCCAGGGTGGCACCTAGCAAAAGGAAAGGGACCACAAAGGAAAAGGCTTCGTTTGAAGACACCAGCAGCAGGCCCGACCCGACCAGCCCGCCCATCAGGGTGATGCCGGCCAGCCGCAAAAGCCTTCCGCGGTCAAAGCCGGCCAGCTCTTGCCGAAACCCGAGCGCGCCACCCATGTAGCCCGGAAAGACGGCAATCGTGCTCGTGGCGCTGGCCGTCACTGGTGGCATGCCGGTGAAGACAAGCGCCGGGAAGGTCAGGAAGGTTCCTCCGCCCGCAACCGTATTCAGCACGCCCGCGCCAAATGCGGCGGCAATCAGTACCAGGAATTCCATCGCGACAACCTTTCCTGCATGTCCGCGTATCATGCTCTAGATCCAGCCGCCGTCCACCACATAGTGCTGGTTGGTGCAGGCGGATGCCTCCTCCGAAGCGATGTCAACGCTGGCGTAAAACTGGGCCATTGGGCGGCGCAAAGTCGACTACTGCGCACGTGGAAAAGGGACGCGGGCAAGAGCGGCAGCAGCCAATCAGCCGCACCCACAGGAGGCTGGCGGGTGACTGGCCACTGAGGCTCGTGAGGCCGATGCAGGGAGATCCGAGTGAAAAGACCTTGTTCCCTTTCGGAAACAGCTTTCCGAACGGCTACCCGTGGTATCGGGTCGAATTGACGGATGCCGGGAGGGCGGGGCTCGCATGAAGTGTCTCGAAACCCGGACGCTCGAGGACGGGCTGATATTGAAGATGTTCGAGGTGCCGGAATCGGTCTAGGATTCCCAGCAGGGGCGAATGAAGGACGGGCCCGCGCAGGCGATGTCGGTGCGCAGCCGTGCGACGGTGAGCTGTTCGTGTTTGCCGACGCCGACACCCGCATCGAATCGGGCAAGGGCCTGCACGTGATCCGCATGCCCGAGAACTACGGCGCGCTGTCACCCTTCTTGCACGTGGTGCCGCTGCAGCTGCCGACGTACCACACCGCCTGCGCTCGCGGCACCCAAGTCGACAAGCCGCGCAATCTTGCGAAGCCGGTGACGGTGGAGTGAACTGTCGCGCGCGTGAGCCGCGCGACAGCATCAAGCGACCTCGCCCATCTTGCGCAGTTGCGCGACAATCCCGTCAACGCCCTCGAGTGCTATCGACTGGTCGATAACATTGCGTCCGCGGGCCATGACTTCGAGTCTCCGATGGAATTACGGGCACGGAACCGTCGGCCTCAAGTCGGCGGGCCTGCGAAAGGAAGCTTTGCGATTCTAACCCAGCTCAATCACGCTTGCCGCATCTGCCCATCTGGTGTGTAGTGACAACACAAGGACGCTCAGCGGTCAAAGTGCGTCCAGCTAACCAGGGGAGGGCAAGATGCATACTGTTGTGAGGATCTATTCCGGCAAGGGCGCTGCGGAGACGATCGATCTCATCATCGCCAACAAGAAGGACGTCAAGAATCTCATGCACTCTGTGAAGGGCTTCATCGATTACTCGGTGGTCAAGACGGAGGACGGCGGATTCTCCGTGACTGTCTCGAAAACCGAGAAGGCATCCGAGGCCATCACGGCGGCGGCCCGCGAATGGGTTATGGCAAACGCCAAGACTCTGAAGGCGAAGCCGCCCAAGGTGATGGGCGGAAAGGTTGGTCTCAAAGTCGGTGCGCCCTGATCCCGTGACGATTGATTGAGGGCTGGTGTTCAGCCGCTTTCGGATCGACACACTGTCGAGGCCAACGAAAACCGGCACCGAGGTGAAGGGGCCATCTGCGTTGGTACGCGCCGCATGTCCGGCATCAGCGTTTCTGAGACAAATCGGATGACTTGAGGAAGGGAGGATTTCTGGCTCATCGTAGCTCGTTAGGAGAAGCGCAGATGAGACAGAAATCCGAGACGCGGGCGACGCCCGAACAGATTGTGAAGGACATTCGCCGGGCGACCCGG
>NZ_JBIIDX010000076.1:0-16019 GCF_044238155.1 Aestuariivirga sp.
CTTCGGCGCTGGACAGCTTCACCGAAAGCCAGATCCAGACTGCATTGCAGACGGTGTCGGAAAATCGCACCACACTTGTGATTGCTCATCGATTGTCAACCGTTGTTGATGCCGATGAAATCCTTGTTCTCGACAGGGGTGAAGTTGTGGAGCGTGGCACGCATGCCGAGTTGCTCTCCATTGGAGGGCTTTATGCCGCCATGTGGAACCGTCAGCGTCAGGCAGAACAGGCGCGGGAAATCCTGAAGGAGGCCGAAGACGAGGCCCTTATCGGTTCCGCGCCGCTTTCCAAATCCGCGTTAAACAGCTAGAAGCCTCGTATGTCGATCGCCAAGTCCATCTCCGGGGTTCTTGTGCCCGTTCATCCTGAGGGCTACAGGTTCATTGCGGCCTTCGTTGCCGTGACCGCTCTGCTGTTCTGGTTCCACGCGGGTGTGCTGGCCTGGGTGGGCGTCCTGCTTACCGCTTGGTGCGCATATTTCTTCAGGAACCCTGAACGGACCACGCCGCTGCGCGAGGGGCTGGTCATATCGCCAGCTGACGGGCGCATCAGTTCCATCATTGAGACGGTTCCTCCGGTGGAACTGGATCTGCCGCGTGAGCCTGTGACCCGGATATCTGTTTTCATGAACGTCTTTGACGTGCATGTGAACCGCTCGCCAATCGATGGATCAATCAGTCGTATTGCCTATGTTCCCGGGCTGTTCATCAATGCGGATCTTGACAAGGCATCCCTCGACAACGAGCGGCAGGCTCTTACGCTCGAACGGCCCAATGGCCAGCGACTGGGTGTTGTCCAGATTGCAGGGCTGGTCGCCCGCCGTATCGTGAAGTTCGTAAACGAGGGCGAGTATCTTTCGGCTGGACAACGATTTGGGTTGATCCGGTTCGGCAGCAGGGTCGATGTTTATCTGCCGCCCGGCGCTCGGGCGCTTGTTTGTATTGGCCAGCGCGCGATTGCGGGTGAAACGGTGCTGGCCGATCTCAACTCGAGCGAGCCAGAGCGTCAGGGGCGTAGCAGTTGATGGACGACGGTCCGGCCAGGATTGACAAGGCTCTTGACGGTGGAACTCGTCAGCCACGCTTCCGCATGGTACCTGTGCGCTATCTTCTGCCTAATATGATTACACTTCTCGCCTTGTGTAGCGGCGTCACGGCGATCCGCTTCGCACTTGAGGCGCGCTATGAACTTGCGGTGGCAAGCGTGATGCTGGCCGTCGTTCTCGACGCAGTCGATGGCCGTCTCGCACGCCTTCTTAAGGGGACCTCCCGTTTTGGCGCAGAGCTTGACTCGCTGGCTGACTTTGTGAATTTTGGCGTAGCACCTGCAATTCTTGTTTATGTTTGGTCACTTAATGCCCTCAAGACGTTGGGCTGGGTCATTGCGCTGGTGCTTGCCATGAGTTGCGCACTTCGGCTCGCACGGTTCAATGTAGCGCTTGACGATCCGGCAAGGCCAGCCTGGGCAAGTCAGTTTTTCAGTGGGGCCCCGGCACCGGCGGGTGCCACGCTGGCGCTGCTGCCTCTTTATCTCGGATTTCTTGGGGTTATCGATGATGGCCACCGCTGGGCCTTGGTGATTGGTCCCTACGTAGTGGTGGTTGCGCTTCTCATGGTCAGTCGCATCCCTACGTTTTCTGGCAAGAATGTCGGGCGCATTCCAGGTGACAGAGTTCTGCCGGTTCTGGCCTTTGCCGTGCTGGCCGTCATCTTGCTTATCGCCTACCCTTGGGAATGTCTTACCGTCATCAGCCTTGGCTATCTGGCGCTGATCCCGGTAAGCCTGCGAGCATACCGACGCCACATGCTGGACGATGGTGTCGCGCGCCAGTCGAAAGGCTGACTTGCCGTACCTGCAATCAAACTTGTCTGACGAGACGTGCCTGAAGGCCGGGAAGAACTCAGAGGAGTCCGCCTAACGTATTGTTTTGTATTGAAAAGTAATTTTTTATGACTGGCGGGAGCAATCTCTAGCTCCATCATGCTGCGCTATAGGACGCGTTCAAGATCGGTGATCAGATCTTCGGCATTTTCAATGCCGACCGAGAGCCGAAACACCCCATCTCCGGCGTATTCGCGATACCGACGCCGTTGTTCCGCATCGTGACGAAACGTCGAGTTCTGAATATCATCAGTACCGATCCAGTAGATGAGGCTTCGGTGATGGCCGAGAGAGACAGCGTAATGGATGATCTCAAGCTCGCTCACCATGCTTGCCGCAATGTCTGATCCCCTCGCGTGGGTTTGGAAGGTCATCATTCCCGAGAAGTTTCGCATCTGCCGGACTGCCAGTTCATGCTGAGGGTGAGAGGGCAATCCTGGATAGAGAACCCGGCTGACGGCAGGATGGCCTTCAAGGAAGCTTGCTACCTTGAGTGCGGCCTCCTCATGCGCACGCATGCGGATAGGCAGTGTTGCAGCGCCACGCAGAATGAGCCATGCATTAAAGGGGGATAAGATGCCCCCAAAATGAACGTTCGCTTCAAGTCGAAGAGACTCAAGATCCTGTCGGCGGCCGATCACTGCACCGCCCATGGCATCGCCATGACCGCCAATGTATTTAGTGAGCGAATGCACCACGAAGTCGGCACCAAGCGCTAGGGGCTGTGTTCCGATTGGGGAGGAATAGGTGGAATCGACCGCCACGTCGCGCACACCCCTGTCGTGAGCAAGTCGAGAGAGTAGGGCGATGTCGCAGAGCTTCATGGTCGGATTGGCCGGCGTCTCGAGCCAGAGCATGCGTGTGCTGGGCCGGATTGCGGCCACTACCTCTTCCGGCCTCGAGAGATCCACATAGGACACATCAATGCCGAAGCGGGGAAGCGTATCACGCGCGAGTTCGGCTATTCCCACATAGTTTGCATCGGGGATTATCAGATGGTCTCCGCGGCTTAGCCGCCCGCAGATCAGGGCATGGGCTGCCGCCACACCCGAGGCATAGCAACAGGCAGCTTCCGAGTTTTCAAGCGCCGCCAGTTTTGCTTCCAGCTGGGCCACCGTGGGGCTGCTGACCCTGCCATAGACATGGCCTTCGTAGCCCTGCTCGTCGCGGGCCGAAAAACCTGTGAGCCGCTCGGGCGCAAAGGTGACGGACATCACAAGGTTGGGTGAGGACGCCCGGGTGGCGGGATCGATGAATTCGCCGGCATGAACGGCCGTTGTTTCGGTTTGCCAGTTACGGTTGCCGCCGGGGCGTTGGGCCGTCATGCGGTTCTTCCTTTCAGATTGCTTTGTCCTATGATGCCGGAGGCAGAACGAATCCGCAACGTCGGCAGCAAGGGATATTCGCGGCAAATCATGACTTGGGATCAACCCCATTGGAGCGGCAGGCCGCACATGGCCAGTAGAGCGCGGCCAAAGCTGCGGCCCAATGTGTTTGCCCGTCTGGCGCGCTTTGCGGCCCTTCGCAGCGCCACCATCGTGCTTGTTGCCGGTCTGCTCGGGCTTGCCTGCGCAGCCTTCGCTCTGATGAAAATCAGCATCGATCCAGACAGGCCTCCAGTCATTTCGCTTGACGAGCAAACCGCAGACCGGCAGGCCGAGCTTGATCGGCTGTTTCCTGGCGTTGAGCAGACATTCCTCGCAATCGTCACGAGTGGCGACCCGGA
Organism: Aestuariivirga sp.; assembly: GCF_044238155.1. Taxonomy (GTDB): domain Bacteria; phylum Pseudomonadota; class Alphaproteobacteria; order Rhizobiales; family Aestuariivirgaceae; genus Aestuariivirga. The sequence goes on from NZ_JBIIDX010000076.1 coordinate 3,609, forward strand.
AACTGCGCGCCAGCAGGCGCTAGCGCTTGCTGCTACACTCGGTGAGAGGACGAAGCTGTTCGTATCGGCCTTTGTGCCAGGGACGGGCGAATTCTACGAACGCAATGCACTGCTTTACCGGGACGTGGCAGATGTCCGTGCCAGGGTCAATATCCTGCTGCAACTGGAACCGCTTTACCATGCGCTTGCTGCTGCGCCGGACTTGCCTGGCTTCACGGCGCTGGTTTCAGAAATCGCCAATGCCGTTGAGCAGGGGCGCTCGCCCCCTGGCCTTGCAACAGTGCTGCAAGCCGTGTCGTCCATCATTGAAGGAGAAGTGAAAGGCAAGTCACGACCCTTGCGGTGGTCTGCACTTGCCGGAATCGATGGTCAAGTCCAGGCCAAGCGATGGTATGTTCTCGCCACGCCAAGGCCCGGCATGGAACGTGAGGCCGCCGTGGCTGCCCGTCAGGCATCCAATGGCATGGAAGGCGTAAGCTGGGTGTGGCCGCGCCGCGCACTGGCCACTGCACCGAATACACTGCGAGACTTCGTCGTTCCTGCAGCGCTGTCCGTTCTGCTTGTGACGACGCTCCTGGCCGGGGTCCTGGCGTCTTTCCGGCAGTCGGCGGCAGTCATGGGATGCGCTGCGATTGTGCTAAGTGGGACAGGTGCTGCCGTGGCTCTTATGGATGGGCCGCTTGATGGCGCAACCTGGTCTTTCGCACTTGCCGTGCTTTCGCCCGTCCTGCTTTCAGGCTCGGTTGTGGCAACCGCTTACGGCCATGAGCGAATGCGGGGACTTTCGTCACTGCAAGCGGTGATGATGGCCGCCCAACGCCAGGGTGGGCTTGTGTCGGCTGCGATAGCTGTTATTGCCGCAATCTGGTCCGCCTGGCTGTTTTGCCAGTTGCCGTCGCTCAATAAATTCGCGGCAATTGCCTTGTTCGGTGGAGCACTTAGCTGGATAGTGTCGGTTATTGTGCTGCCAGCCGCTCTTCAGTTTACGGCGTCCAAAGAGCCCGAAGTTCCGCTGCACTGGCTCACTGAGGAAAAGGCCATGGAGGCGGCTCGTTATTCGGCGCGTTCCTACGATGTGGTTGCGATACTCCTGCTGGCAGTAGTTGTCTTCTCCGCGGTCTTCTTGCCTGCCATCCGCTTTGGCGAGAGCCAGTTGCCTGCCAAGCCGCCTCCACTTCTTGAAACACCAGATGCCCGCGGCTCGGTGCATATTCTAGCCGCACAAGAGCAGGTGTCCGAACTGGTGGCACGCCTGTCGGCTCTGCCAGAGGTAGGTGCGATCCGTACCGCCGAACAATTCCTTCCCGTCAACGCAGCCGAAAACATCTCTGAATTGAAGCGTCTTGCGGCCTTCACACCGTTTATGGCCATGTCGCGCAAGTCCGTAGATGAATCTGCCCGGCGTGAAAGCCTCGTGGAACTGCAGGAGCATCTCTCAGTAATCGCCGACGCTTCCGCCTCAGCGCCCGAGTTGCGCGCCGCAGCAATTCGGTTGCGCCGTGCAGTTAGCCTTTTCATCAAGTCAAGCACTGAGTCAGAGACTGCACTCGAGCAATTGGAGGCGGCCCTGTTCAGCGATCTGGGAAGCGTGTCGAAACTGGCTGAACGGTTGATTGTCCTTGTGCCACCAGCTGTGAGCGATCTCGAGCCCCGCCTGTTGCGACGTTTTGTGTCAGAGCAGGGTATCTGGCGCATTGAGGTCATGCCGCGCAATGGCACGGGAGAGCTCTCATTCGCTGCAGCTGTGCGCCGTGCCGTGCCTCAGGCGGCTGGCCAGCCCATTGTGTCGCTGGTGCAGAACGAAATCGTTCATCACGAGGCAAGCCTTGCCTTTGCCATGGCTCTTGGTGTCGTGGCCATGGTTCTGCTCTTGGCGACCCGCAGCATTTCTGCATTCCTGGTATCGGTTGCACCTTCCATCGCCTTTCTGACGCTCACGGCCGGAGTAATTGCCTATCTTGGCATTCGCCTCAATGTGGCAATGCTCGCTGCCATGACCACTGGTATCGCGGTGCTGATTGCCAGTTCCCTGCTTTCGGCCCGAAGCCTTGCCCGAACAGGCGCCCTTGTTTCTGCAACTGGACTTCCTGGGCGTGCCATTCTGCTTCCACCTCTTGCGGTCGCGGCGGCTGCTGGCCCACTGGTCACGTCATCCAGGCCCGGCATCGTGGAACTGGGGACGGTGGCAACGGTTTTCATCCTCATCGTTTGCCTTTTGGCCTGGGCACTAGCGCCTGCTCTTGCGCGGTGGGCCGGAGCACTGGTCAAGCCCAGGAACGGGAACGCGACAGTGAAGTGACGCAGACCTTCCTCAGGCAGTTGCTTCGGTTCATCTGCGATGGCATAAAGGTCGAATGTGTTTTCATGTGACCATCTCAGGGGCGATACTTCCCGTTTGGACCAAGACCGCATACGACGAGGTGATGCTCCGTTGCGCTCGAATTGGTTTCAAGCCCTAGTTCTTCCGAGCCTGATGCATTAACCTGGCTCCCACGCGGGGGCGACATGCTTTTCATTTCAAGCGGGAGACTTCCCCATGAACGTCCTTAACAAGAACATCGATATCGCCGAGGTCGTCCGCCGCGACATCGAACATCACTTCCACCCCTTTACTGACCATCGGGCCTTTCACGCGGAAGGTGGCCCACGGGTGATGACCCAGGCTGACGGGATCTACATCTGGGATGGAAAGGGAAACAAGATTCTCGACGGTATGTCGGGATTGTGGTGCGTGAACGTAGGTTATGGTCGTAAGGAGCTTGCGGAAGCCGCCTATCGACAGATGCTTGACCTGCCCTATTACAATACTTTCTTCAAATCAACGACTGTGCCGACAACAGAGCTGGCTGCGAAGATCTCTTCCGTCATGCCCGAACGGTTCAAGCATATCTTCTTCACAAATTCTGGCTCTGAATCAAATGACACGATCGTACGTTTTGTCCGTCATTACTGGAAGCTAAAAGGTAAGCCCTATCGGCAGCATTTCATTGCACGTATCCGAGGCTATCATGGATCGACCATGGTGGCTGCCAACCTGGGCGGCTTCCAGGGCATGCACGAGCAGGTCGGGACAGAGTTGCCCGGTTTCCATCACGTGCAGCAACCGCATTGGTTTGATTTTGGCGGTGACAAGACACCTGAAGAATTTGGCCTCGATGCTGCCTCGGCAGTCGAGCGCAAGATCCTGGAAGTGGGACCCGACAATGTTGCCGCTTTCATTGGCGAACCAATTCAAGGGGCAGGTGGCGTCATCATTCCGCCGGACACCTATTGGCCTGAAGTCCAGCGTATCTGCCGGAAGTATGGCATCCTGATCATTTCCGATGAGGTGATCTGCGGATTTGGGCGCACCGGAAACTGGTGGGGTTTTCAGTCGATGGGTTTCGAACCAGACATCGTTCCGATGGCCAAGGGCTTGTCTTCCGGCTATTTACCCATCGGTGCCGTGGCCTTTGCTGACCATCTCATTAGGGATTTTTTTGATCTCGGTGGAGAGTTCTACCATGGAATGACTTATGCCGGCCATCCTGTGGCATCTGCTGTGGCACTCCGCAACATTGAGATCATCGAGCAGGAAAAGTTGGTCGACAGGACCCGTGAGTTGGGCCCTTACTTTGCTGCTGGTCTGGCGTCCCTTAGAGATCACCCGATCGTTGGTGAAACACGTTCCATGGGCCTTATTGGTGCAATTGAGCTCTCGAACGACAAAGCGAGGCGCGGCCGTTTCCTAAAACCAGGACGTGTGGGCACCCTCTGCCGCGACCACAGCATACGGAACGGTCTGATCATGCGTGCCTGCTGGGATACCATGGTGCTGGCGCCCCCTCTGGTTATCAGCCGACAGGAGATTGATCGACTTGTGCAACTGGCGCGTGTAGCCTTGGACGCCACTTATTCGGACATCAAGTCTGAAGTCGCTTGAACTCTTCAGCTTACGCGTTTTTCAGTTGCGCCGTGGTTGGTTGTGGTTAGTCTTGACAGACGTTTTCGAGCCGTCAACGCACCGGGCGGTGGAATCGGACGGTGCAACATTTTCCGAGAGGGATAGTGTCAGATGCCGAGATTTCGTCCGGGTTATCGCCCGAATCGCCGTTCGCTGATTAAGTCGGGAGCTGCAGCCCTAGCCGGGCTTACCTTTCTGCCTCGGTTTTCGCTGGCAGAGGAAGAGAAGAAACTCAATTTGTACAACTGGGATACCTATATCGGGGAGAGCACCCTTACTGATTTCACCAATGCCACGGGCGTTGAGGTCAAGCTGGATCTCTACGCCGACAATGACGAATTGTTTGCCAAACTCAAGGGTGGCAACCCGGGCTATGACGTGATCGTACCGACAAACGACACGCTTGAACGCATGATCAAGGCTGACATGGTAATCCCGATTGATCATGCAAAGATCCCAAACATGACAAATATCGATGAGCCCTTCAAAGATGCAAGCTTTGATCCCGGCCGCAAATATTCAATTCCCTACATGTGGGGTACGCTTGGAATAGGCTACCGCAAGTCCGCAGTGAACGGCACGCCAGACAGCTGGAAAGTCCTTTATGATTCAAACGAATATGCGGGTGCAATCTCATTGCTTGGCGACCAGCAGAATGTGCTGGGGGGCGGGCTGAAATATCTTGGCTATTCGTGGAACTCTACCAATCCTGACGAACTCAAGAAAGTCGAGGAACTTCTGATCAAGCAGAAGAAGAACATCAAGGTATTTGCCAATGACAACGGTCAGGATCTGCTTGCGGCAGGCGAGGTGAAGCTGTGTCAGGAGTGGAATGGTGACATCAAACAGATCATCGCAGAGGATGACGATGTTGATTACATTGTTCCTCAGGAAGGGTCGCTGCTGTGGCAGGACACTCTGGCGATTCCCAAAGGCGCCCCCCACCCCGAGAATGCGCACGCCTTCATGAATTTTGTACTTGATGCGGAAGCCGGCAAAGAGATTGTTGAAACCATCATGTATGCCACTGCCAATAAGGCAGCAAAGGAACTGATGCCTGAAGACTACAGGAACAATCCGGTTGTCTTCCCGCCCGCAGAGATCATCGCCAAATGCGAGCCTGGTCTTTATCTTGGTGAAGAAGCGACCAAGCTACGCGACGAGATCTGGACACGTATCCGCGCGTCCTGACAATGAGTGCGGGGCGGCTGTCAAACTCGCAGCCGCCCTGCTTTTTGGCTGAATGGCTTCATGCTAGATGAACTTCGCCCGCCGCACGTTCCGAAGGCCGTGATTCGGGCTTTCGCTGAAGCCTTCTATGGCATCTCCGGCGACCTGACCCCGATGGAGGGTGAGCGGGATCTCAATCACCGGATTGGCCATGGTGAAGGCGGTGGCTTTATCCTCAAGCTTTGTCAGCCAGCTGAAGGTGTGGCCATTCCTGAGTGCCAGGCCGCAGCCCTCGAGCACATTGCGTCGGTTGATCCGTCGCTCCCGGTTCCACGCCTTGTTCGTGCCCGTGATGGCAGCATGCTCAGTTCGCTCAGTCATGGTGGCATTGATTACCCGGTCATGGTTCTTGAATGGCTGGAGGGCAGGGTGCTGGGTACAGGCACGCTCCGCGCGCCACGCCTCTTTGAACTCGGGTCAATGCTGGCGCGACTTGGCCTCGCGCTTCGTGGCTTCGTCAGTGGTGCGCCAGCCCAGCGCGAACTGGTATGGGACACTTCGCGTGTTTCGCATCTTGCGCCATATATCTCCTGTCTCGACCCGCAGGACCAAGATATGGCGAACCGCATTCTGGCGTTCCATGCGGGCGTGACTGCGCCTGCCATGCGCAAGATGCGAAGCCAGATCATTCACGGCGACATCCATCCCTATAACGTGCTCATACAGGCTGATGGCCAGGTAAGCGGCTTGATCGACTTTGGTGATATGGTGCATGGCCCGTTGATCCTCGACCTTGCCAATGCTGCCAGTGACTTTCTGTCACCTGACCAGAAGGTAGAAGAGACTATCACTGCACTGGTGAAAGGTTATCACAGTGTAATACCGCTTGAGGAAACGGAGGCAGATGCGCTCGTCGACCTCATACAGGTGCGGCTATTGATGACCCCGCTCATTGATGCGCTGAAGCGAGCTCATGGCATCAGTCCCCAGGGATACTTTGAAGGTTTCAACGGCCGAAGTCTGCCGATGATCCGGGCTCTGGAGCAGTTTGGCATTGAACGGCTGCGCAGTATAATACGCCGTGCGGCGGCGTTTCCTGCCCAGCCTTCCCGCCACCCAGCAACTCTCGGGGATGCTATCGCACGTCGACGTCGCGTGATGGGTGAAAAGCTCTATGTCTTCTACGATCCACCACTGCACATCATCAAAGGCGAGGGTGTGTGGCTCACCGCCTCCGATGGGCGGCGCTATCTTGATTGCTATAATAATGTACCGCATGTCGGTCACTGCCATCCCTATGTGACGGCTGCGATTGCGCGGCAGGCTGGCATTCTCTGTACCAATACACGTTACATCACCGACCAGTCTGTCGAGTACGCTGAACGTCTTGTACAGCTTGCGGGCGATGACCTCACGGCCGTTGTGTTTGTCAACTCGGGAAGTGAGGCGAATGATCTGGCTTGGCGGATGGCCAAGGCCTTTACCGGTAGCACCGGCGGACTCGCGATGGATTTTGCCTACCATGGTGTGAGCGAGGCCATCGATGCCTTTTCACCGTCCAATTCTCCGGGGCATTGGAACGCGCCACATGTGAGACTGTTGCCGCCACCTGATACCTATCGTGGCCCCTACGGATCAGAACAAAAAGATGCAGGCCAACGCTATGCCGCCCTTGCCGATCCGTTGATCGACGATCTGTTCCAGAAGGGATTCGGCCTTGCAGCGGCGATGATTGATTCCGCCTTCATGACGAACGGTATGCTGGATGCTCCTGCTTGGTATCTTGCTGGCATCGTCCAGAAAGTCCAAGCGGCGGGGGGACTTTTCATTGCTGATGAGGTCCAATCTGGATTTGGGCGCATGGGCAGTGCCTTTTGGGGTCACAGTCATCATAAGGTCAAACCAGACTTCATCACGATCGGCAAGCCAGCCGGGAATGGCCATCCGATCGGAGCGGTGATAACCCGGCCAGATATCCTATCTCATTTTCTGTCGTTCGGCCCCTTCTTCTCGACCTTTGGAGGCAATAATGTTTCATGCGCGGCTGGACTGGCAGTTCTCGATGTGATCCGGGACGAAGAGCTGGTAGATAACGCCTATCATTGCGGGAATTACTTGCGCGAGGGGTTGAGAGACCTAATGGATCGGCATGCGATCATTGGCGATGTGCGAGGCGTAGGGTTGGCTACGGGAGTAGAGTTGGTCAAAGACCGTGCCAACAAGAATCCTGCCGCCTCGGAGACCGCACGACTTCTTTCGCTCCTGCGTGATGAGGGTGTCCTGATCGGTAGTGAAGGGAAGTTCGCAAACATCCTGAAGATCAGACCGCCGATCGTATTCACGCGCGATCATGCAGACCTCGCCGTGGCGGCGGTGGACCGGGCCTTGGCCCGGCTTTAGCCAAGGGTTGCCGGACGGTCTGGCGTGGGTTAGGTTCCCACGGAGCTATCGAGGGGGAGCGCGCCGATCGTGGAGTCATGGAAACAGAACCCGCGTGTTTTCTGGACTTTGGGCCTGCCGCCGTCGCTATGGCTGTTGCTGTTTTTCATCATCCCGCTCGGTTTCTTGTTCGTGATGTCATTCAGCGACAAGGCGATCATAGACGGCGAAGTATCGATCACGGCTTATGATTATCTGACCGGTTTCGGGAACTATATCCGGTCGGTTGACCCGCTCTACCTTGGGATCATGTGGAAGTCGGTTTGGGTTAGTGCTCTAGCCACCGCATTGTGCCTCGTCTTTGCCTATCCAATTGCCTTTGGCATCTGCTTCGCGCCGGATCGTTGGAAACCGCTGTTGCTGCTTCTGGTGGTTTTGCCATTCTGGATCAATCTTCTGATCCGAACATATGCATTGATCGCAGTGTTTCGTACCCAGGGCTACGTCAACAAGATACTGGGAGTTGTCGGGTTGGGCCCTTACGAGATGCTCTACAACAACTTCGCGGTCATTTTTGGGCTTGTCTATGTTTATATGCCTTTTATGGTGTTACCGCTCTATGCAACCATTGAGCGGCTGGACAGGTCTTACCTCGAGGCAAGCCTCGATCTTGGAGCCTCTCAGTTCCAGACTTTTCGCAAGGTCACGATACCACTTACAATGCCGGGCATCATCTCTGGCATCATTCTTGTCTTCATTCCGTGCCTGGGTTCGTTCCTGACGCCTGACTTGCTTGGTGGCGCCAACGCTCTTATGATCGGTAATGTCATCGAGCGCCAATTCAAGGCTGCAAATGACTGGCCCTTCGGGGCTGCTCTCTCATTCCTCTTGATGTATGCGACCTTTGGTGCTCTGGCGCTGCGCTATCTATTCAGTTTGCGCAGCAAGGGAGTGGACGTCTGATGGCTGCTCGGCTCAAACCGGGGCAGGGCCCTCTGGATTATGGTAGCAGAGTTTGGCTGAAGGTGTTGTTTGGCGCAATTTTCTTTGTTCTTTACGCACCAATCGTCACGCTTGTTGCATTCTCGTTCAACACCGACAAACGCGGCGTGGTGTGGCGCGGCTTCACGCTCGACAACTACGTCAAGGCGTGGAACAACGCTTCCCTGATCGAGGCACTTAGCAATTCGCTGGTGATAGCTCTAATCGCTACAATGTTGGCGACGATATTGGGTGCACTCGCAGCGTTGCTTCTCTGGCGCTTTCGTTTCCCATTCAAGGGTGGCTATGAGGGATTCATGGCGCTGCCCATCGTAATTCCCGAAATTTGCATGGGCGTCGCCCTGCTTTTGTTTTTCGTCAATTCTGGCATGATGGAATTTTTCGTCCATCTGCCATGGCCGCTCAACCTCGGCAATATCATCTTCGCTCATGTCACGTTCTGTTTTCCCTTTGTAGCTGTCGTCGTGCGCTCACGACTGGTTGGCTTTAATCGGCAGTTGGAAGAAGCATCCAAGGATCTCGGGGCAAGCGAATGGCAAACATTTTGGTCGATCATCGTCCCTTACATGAAGCCAGGGCTCATAGCCGGTGCCTTGCTGGCGTTTACCCTTTCGCTGGATGATTTTGTGATCACCTTTTTTACGTCGGGGCCGGAGACCGTTACATTTCCAGTCAAGGTCTACTCGCTGGTACGCCGGGGTGTTTCACCTGAGATCAATGCAGCCTCGACCGTTCTCATTGTCATCACCGTTCTTGCAACTGTCATTGCCATGAAACTTCAGGCACCGCCGAAGGCGGATAAAGGTTAGAGGATATGTCCGACATCATCGTCTCAATTCGCAATGTCACGAAAGCTTTTCCGGGTGGGGTCACAGCTGTTGACAACGTCTCGCTTGACATCGCGCAGAATGAGTTTTTTGCCCTGCTTGGACCGTCAGGCTGCGGCAAGACGACCTTGTTGCGCATGATTTCTGGTCTCGAAACACCGACCGCCGGACAAATCGTCATCGGGGGTGAGGACATGGCCTTTACGCCGCCAAACCGGCGTCCGACCAACATGGTGTTTCAGTCCTACGCTGTGTTTCCGCACATGACCGTCGAGCAAAACGTTGCCTATGGACTGAAAGTGACAGGCGTGCCGACTGACGAGACCCGGCGCCGTGTCGGTGAGGCGCTGGAGATGGTGAAGTTGCAGCAACTGGCTGGCCGTAAGCCGGATCAGATGTCTGGCGGTCAGCGGCAGCGCGTGGCGCTGGCGCGGGCTCTCGTCAAGCGGCCAAAAGTGCTTCTTCTTGATGAGCCGCTTTCTGCGCTCGACGCAAAGCTCCGTGACGACATGCGGATGGAGTTGACGCGACTTCAGGAAACGGTTGGCATCACATTCATCATCGTGACCCATGATCAGGACGAAGCGCTGTCGATGGCCAGCCGGATAGCGGTGATGGACAAGGGTGCCGTGCAGCAGGTGGCAACGCCGGCTGAGCTTTATGAAAGACCGAGAAACCGTTTCGTTGCTGATTTTATTGGAAAAGTGAATTTGGTTGAAGCGCGGGTGTTGAGGCAGATCGGCCGCAAGCTGGATTGTGAGGCACGCGGGCTAGGCCGTCTCGAGCTGGTGAGCGACGGACTGGTCGGCGGCCAGATCGTTGTTGCAGTAAGACCTGAAAAGCTCAAGATATCGCTCGGTGAGCCGCCTGGTGGCATTCGTGTGCGCGGTCGGGTTCAGGCTATAGCCTACTATGGTGATACCAGTCACCTGACCATAGAGACAGGTGAAGGCTTAAACCTTTCGGTGAATGTCCAGAATGATCGTAGGGTAGGTGGTGCAGGAGTGGAGCGTGGGCAGGCTGTATGGGCGCATTGGGCGCCTGAAGATTCCATCGTTTTGACGGAGTAGGGACATGTCCCTCGAGATGAATCCAAACGGCCCCCTGCCAGGCGACAATGCGTTTCGTCGTGATAAACTCAAAGGCACGCAGTGGGAGCCTACTTATGCGGGAGCGCTGTCGTTCATGCGCCGCAGGTACACACGCCAACTCGAAGGTGTCGATATTGCGGTGACGGGTGTTCCATTTGACCAGGCCACCTCCCATCGTGCTGGCGCGCGGCTGGGTCCGGAAGCAATCCGGAGGGCTTCAGCTGAGAACGCATGGGGACCATTCTGGCCCTGGAACTTTGATCCTTTCGACACGCTAGCTGTTGTAGATTACGGTGATTGCTTCTTCGACTGGGGTCGAAAGGACGAGTTTCCGCAGCAGTTGGAGCGTCATGCATCGGAAATTCTTGCCTCGGGTGCAGAGATGATCTCGCTTGGTGGTGATCATTACGTCACGTATCCCTTGTTGCGTGCGCACGCCAGGAAGCATGGGCCGTTGTCGCTCGTACACTTCGATGCGCATCGGGATGTGGAGCCTGATGATGGTGGGCGGATCGACCATGGTACCATGTTCGGCTATGCGGTGCAGGAGGGCCTGATCGATCCGCGGAAATCGGTTCAAATCGGAATACGCACGGTGTTTGCTGGTGAGCGAACCTATGGGTTTCGTATCGTCTACGCCGACGAGGTTCATGACAGCACACCAGCAGCGGTCGCCGCTATTGTAAAGGAGATCGTCGGCACTCATAGGGCCTATCTGACCTTCGATATTGACTGTCTCGATCCATCCGCAGCGCCAGGAACCGGTACGCCCATTCCCGGTGGATTAACCTACCACCAGGCAGCCTCCATCATCCGGCGCTTGGCTGGCATCAATTTCGTCGGGATGGACGTTGTTGAGGTATCTCCCCCTTATGACCAGTCCGAAATCACGGCTTTGGCTGCTGCCTCACTGGTGATGGAGTATCTCTGCCTCAAGGCCGCCGCGCGTGGTGCAGTGGCCGTGAATCTCAAGGAGTGATCCCCAGCGCACGATCTTTGTTGCGCACGGCATAACCCGCCTGGAGCGGCCAGCCTGCATAGCTGTCCGGAATTTGCAGTTCGCGCATGGCGTGAAGCGGCCAGTTGGGGTCATCGAGGGCCTGCCTGGCCAAGGCCACGAGATCAGCCTGTTGAGTGTCGATGATCTGGCTGGCGTCTCTTGCGCTTGTGATCAAACCTACCGCAGCGGTTGGCACGTCTGCACCTTGCCGGACGGCAGCTGCAAGCGGTACCTGATAAAGGGGAGCCACGGGAGCCCTGGCGCCATCAAAACCGCCTGATGAACAGTCAATGACATCATAGCCCAACGTCTTGAGTTCCCTGGCATAGACAATGCTTTCGTCGACGCCCAGACCGCCTTCGAGCCAGTCGGTCACTGAAATACGGACAAAGGCGGGTTTTTGCACCGGCCATGCCATTCTCACTGCCTTTGCAACTGACAGTGGAAACCGCATCCGATTTTCAAGGCTTCCGCCGTATTTGTCAGTGCGCTTATTGGCCAGTGGCGACAGGAATTGGTGGAGGAGATAGCCATGTGCGGCGTGAAGCTCGATCATGTCAAAGCCGGCCGAATTTGCTCGGTGGGTGGCATCAATCCAGGCGTTCTCAATCTGTGCAACGCCCGCTTCGTCCAGAGCCTCTGGAAGGGCATAGGTTGGAGTGTGTCGTTCCGCCGAAGGTGCTACTGGCGTCCAGCTCGCGAAGCCCAGCGCTGTCCTCTCTGCTTGCGTTTCTGTAAAGGCGCCGCGCCACGGTATCGGAGATGAAGCTTTCCGGCCCGCGTGTGCAAGCTGTATACCCGCCGCAGCACCATTATCGTGCAGAAAGTCAACAATGCGGCGGAGGGGAGCAATCTGTGCGTCCTCCCACAGGCCAAGGTCGCCATAGGTGATGCGCCCTTCCGGCGAAACGGCTGTTGCCTCGATCATGACCAGACCAAACCCGCCCAAAGCAAAGCGGCCAAGGTGGACGAGGTGCCAGTCATTGGCATAACCGCGCC
>NZ_JBIIDX010000002.1:0-49077 GCF_044238155.1 Aestuariivirga sp.
AGCTCTCTTACAACAACATCAACGATACGGATGCAGCTCTGGAATGCCTCGCAGAATTTGAGAATTCCGGTAATCCTGCCTGCGTCATCGTCAAACATGCAAATCCTTGTGGTGTAGCAGTCGGGAGATCTTTGCTTGAAGCCTATCGAGATGCGCTTGCCTGTGATCCAGTAAGTGCCTTTGGTGGCATCATCGCTGTCAACAGACCTCTCGATCCTGAAACAGCCGCCGAGATTACGGAACTGTTCACTGAGGTAATCATTGCTCCGTCAGCTGATGTGGAATCAATCGGTGTCGTCGCCAGAAAGAAGAACCTTCGGCTACTCGTCTTGGATGGAAATCCACTTTCTGCCGGGGGTCTGACGGTAAAGTCCGCAGGTAGTGGCCTTCTGGTGCAGACACGTGATGTGTTGCATATCGAAAACATGTCGCTCAGGACTGTCACCAAGCGCGAGCCCTCTGCCCAGGAGATGTCGGATCTCCATTTTGCCTTCCGTGTCGCAAAACACGTGAAGTCCAACGCAATCGTCTATGCGAAGAACGGTGCTACTGTGGGCATTGGCGCAGGCCAGATGTCGCGCATCGATGCGGCCAGGATCGCTGCCAGCAAGAATGCGGAGATTTCTCGTCAAGCAGGAATTTCAGTTCCCAGCATCAGGGGATCCGTCGTGGCATCTGACGCTTTCTTCCCTTTTGCTGATGGCCTGATCCATGCGGTGGAGGCCGGGGCGACGGCGATCATCCAACCCGGCGGATCATTGCGTGACGAGGAGGTCATTGCTGCCGCAGATGCTGCAGGGATTGCCATGGTCTTCACCGGCATTCGGCACTTCCGCCACTGAGGGATCAATCAGACCATAGAGCAAGATGAAGGCAGCCACGTTCACGCCCAAATTCCCCTCCCCACAAGCGGGAGGGGAAATCAGTTGGATACGTCAGGACCCATTCCGCTCTAGCCGGCGGCAAACGTCCTCGAGCTGATCGAGCGAGCTGTAGGCGATGTCGATCGTGCCAGCGCCATTGCTGCGATGAGAAATCGTAACCTTAAGGCCCAGCGCTTCGGATAGGGTTTTTTCCAGCGAGCGCGTATCTGCATCTTTTCCAGCTGGTGCTCTTGATTTCTTTGGAGCGGCGGCTGAACGTGCCAGACCTTCGGCCTCACGTACGGACAGTCCAAGCTTTATGATCTGTTCGGCAAGATCGATAGGCTGATCGGTTGCGACAAGTGCACGGGCATGACCTGCCGTGAGACGTCCCTGTTCAATCTGTATACGGACGGTTTCAGGCAAGTTCAGAAGGCGCAGTGTATTGGCTATGTGGCTTCGGCTCTTTCCAATTGAATCGGCAAGTTGTTGCTGCGTGTAGGAGAAGCGGTCGATCAAAAGACTGTATGCGCGCGCCTCTTCGAGTGGGTTCAGGTCGGAACGCTGAACATTTTCGATGAGCGCGATCTCCAGCGCCTCCGCGTCCGAAAGTTCTCGGATCACAACCGGAACATCATGAACGCCGGCCCGTTGCGCGGCACGCCAACGGCGCTCTCCGGCCACGATTTCGTAGTTCCCGGTTTGCAAAGGCCGGACCACAATCGGCTGCAGAAGACCCTTCTCGCGAATTGAGCGCGCAAGATCCTCCAGATCCAGCTCAGCGAAGGATTTTCGTGGGTTGTTGGGGCTCGCCGTCAGAAATTCGATCGGCATCTGTCGCAGCGAGCGTGGCTCCTCTGCCGCGGTTTCACTGGTCGAGGCGTCTCCGATCAGTGCCGCCAGTCCGCGGCCGAGTCTTTTCTTCGATGCACCTGCGGTGTCCATGTCTGTTTCCTGTTTGCCTGACGCCCAGTGGCGAAATCACGCGGCGCGGAGGTCGCGTTCCCGCCGGATGATTTCCGAAGCCAGACGGATGTATGCTTGCGAACCGACACAAGCATTGTCGTAGAGCAAAACCGGCTTCCCATATGACGGAGCCTCGGAAATCCTCACATTGCGGGGAATGACTGTCTGGTAGACCTTGTCGCCCAATACGCTTCGCACGTCATCTGCAACCTGTTCCGAAAGCTTGTTGCGGCGATCGAACATGGTCAGCACAACACCCTGAATGGTCAGGCGTGGATTGAGGCTGGTCTTCACCCGCTCCACCGTTTTGATCAGCTGGCTCAGGCCCTCCAGCGCAAAGAACTCGCACTGGAGGGGAACCAGCACTGCATCAGCAGCAGACAAAGCGTTGATTGTCAGCAGATTGAGCGATGGCGGGCAATCGACGAGAACATAAGAATAGGTCCGTTCAGGATCATTGTCCCTGTACAGACCGGCAATCGCATCTGCCAGGCGGTGGGTCTTGCGCTCGAAATCGGCCAGCTCCAGCTCGGCGCCCAGAAGATCCATGGTCGATGGCGCGCAGTGCAGGCGCGGGATGCCGGAATCCACGATTACATTGGCAAGCTTGGCTTCGCCAATTAACACGTGATAGGTGGATTTCTGTCCGGCGCGCCGCTGCACTCCGAGTCCCGTACTGGCGTTGCCCTGCGGATCAAGGTCGACGATCAACACTCTTTCTCCAACAGCCGCCAGGGCTGTACCCAGATTGATTGCAGTTGTCGTCTTGCCAACGCCGCCCTTTTGGTTTGCAACAACCAAAATGCGCGGTGAAACTGCAGCGGTCGGAGCACTAGATGCTGGGTCAGACACGGGAGACCTCATGAATTTCGAGTACAAAGCCACGTGGATCGCACTGGCTGGGGTGCCTCACACTTTGGATTTTCCAATATTTTGTGGCTTCGGTCAATTCAATATCAATATCTTGTCCCTTATGGAATAGTCCAATTGCCCCATCCATCAAGAAAGGCTCTGCATAGCCGAGAAGCAAGGACAGGGGTGCCAGAGCACGGGCGGTAACACACTGAACCTTCGGCACGACATGGACGTTTGCCAGGGTTTCAAGCCTCACGGCGTGAACATGGGCACGGGTTCCGGTCTGGCGAGCTGCCTCGCGCAGAAATGCGGCCTTTTTTCCGTTACTTTCATAAAGATGAACTTCCAGATCCGCTGCCATTGCAACCACCAGGCCCGGAATACCGGCACCGGAGCCGAGATCAGCGATGGTGACCGCTTCGGCCGGGAGAAGAGGTAAGAGCTGCAGAGCATCCAAGATATGCCGCTCCCACACAATTGGCACGGTCGTTGGTCCAATCAGATTGATCTTTGACTGCCATGCAAGCAGCAACCTTACATAGGTTTCGATCCGCTTGCGTGACACACGTGAAACATTAAACCGGTCAAACAGCTCTTCAGAGCCTTCGGCAGTCATGCCGCACTCTGCCGACCACGCCGCCGGATGTGCCCAAGAACGATGGCCAGGCCCGCAGGCGTCATCCCGTCGATTCGCGAAGCCTGACCCAATGTCGAAGGCCTGACGGCCGCGAGCTTTTGCCTCAACTCAGCTGAAAGCCCGGGCATTCCCTGGTAATCAAGGTCAAGGGGAAGCACAAGTCGTTCCTCCCGGCGCAGCGCGTCAATATCCGACTCTTGCCGGGCAATATAACCGGCATACAGGGCCTCGGCTTCAATTGCTTCCACCACATGAGGCGGAAGGTCCAGCAGTTCGGGCCAGACTGCAGTCGCAGCAGACCATCCGATTTCGGCCATACCAATGAGATCCAAAGCCGATCGTCGTAAACCGTCCTGGTTTACTCTCAGACCGCGGCGTGCCGCCTCTGCGGAAGTCATGGAGAGGTGCCGTGCAAGTGCGAGACCATCCGCCACTGCCCTTTCACGGGCCCGAAACCTTGCAATTCGTTCCTCGCCGATAAGACCCAGGGCAATTCCGACAGGCGAAAGTCGCAAATCCGCGTTATCAGCCCTCAACGAAAGCCGATATTCTGCCCTCGACGTGAACATGCGGTAGGGCTCAGCCACACCGCGCGTGACAAGGTCATCGATCATCACACCGATGTAGCCCTGCGTCCGATCGATGGTCAGGCAGGCTTCCCGGCCGGCCTTTCGAGCCGCGTTGACCCCGGCAATGAGGCCCTGGGCCGCTGCCTCCTCATAGCCGGTTGTTCCATTGATCTGGCCCGCCAGGAACAGGTTCGGCATTCGCTTCACTTCAAGAGAAGAGCTCAGCTCGCGCGGGTCGATGTAATCATATTCGATTGCATAACCCCAACGCTTGATAACGACGTTCTCCAGCCCTGGGATGGCACGGATGAAGGCCTCCTGCACGTCCTCAGGTAGCGACGTCGAAATGCCATTTGGGTAGACCGTATCATCGTCCAGCCCTTCCGGCTCAAGGAAAATCTGGTGGCTCTCCTTGTCGCGGAACCGATGGATCTTGTCCTCGATGGAGGGACAGTAACGCGGTCCCACACCCTCGATCTGACCCGAAAACATCGGAGATCGGTGCAGATTGTCTGCAATGAGCTGGTGAGCAGCTGGGGTTGTTTCCGTGATGAAGCAGGAAAGTTGTTTGTTTTCAATACTTTCAGTAAGGAATGACAAGGGGGTTGGCTGTTCATCGCCCTTTTGCTCTTCAAGCCTGGACCAGGCAATGCTCCGGCCATCCAGGCGAGCGGGCGTGCCGGTCTTGAGCCGGCCCAGTTTCAAGCCAGCTTCCCTAAGTTGGTCTGACAGCCCACCGCTTGGTGCCTCGCCATGCCGCCCGGCGGGGATGCGCCGTTCGCCAATATGGATCAACCCATTCAAGAAGGTACCTGTGGTCAGCACCACTGTGGTGCAATGGAGTACGTTGCCATCCTCGCAACCCACGCCAACTACGGCGCCACGCTCCAGCACAAGGCGGTTGGCAGCACCCTCGATGACAGTAAGGCCTGCCTGCCCGGAGATAGAAGCCTGAATGGCGCGCTTATACAGCTTGCGGTCAGCCTGGGCCCGTGGTCCCCGAACTGCAGGCCCCCTGGAGCGATTGAGAAGCCTGAACTGTATGCCCGCATGATCTGCAGCGCGGCCCATGAGACCGTCGAGGGCGTCAATTTCCCGCACCAGATGGCCTTTCCCCAGTCCACCGATAGCTGGATTGCAGGACATCTCGCCAATCGTATCAGCCCGGTGCGTCATCAGGGCTGTTCGGGCCCCGAGACGCGCTGCAGCAGCGGCAGCTTCCGTTCCGGCGTGGCCACCACCAATTACAATGACGTCGAAACCAGTCTTCATGTCAGGCTTCTCTACGCATATTGAAACCCAGAGTCAAAACTGCGTTTGTTTCACGTGAAACGCCAACTATTTGCCAATGCAAAAGCGATTAAAGATCGCACCCAACCACTCTTCGACATCAACCCGCCCCGTAAGGCGGCCCACCTCATCCGAAGCAAGACGAATACACTCAGCCTTTAGCTCCAGATTGGTGGACCCAACCATACATGCATCGTTGAGCAGCCGAATCGACCGTTCGACGATTGATTTTTGTCGTGCCGAAACAATAAGGGCTGCATCGCCAGCTCTAACCTGTTCATTCGCCAACGATCTGATATAATTGATGAGTTCCGAGCTGCCGGACCCCGTCTGTGCAGAAACATCAAGGTACGGAGGCTCGGTCTCGTTTCGGAAGAGTTTCGAACCGGGATCCACCAGATCAGACTTGTTCCTGACATAGAGATCGACTTTTATGCCAGCTTCAGGGTGGGCACTACCAGGAACATCCGGTGCGGACACCCAAAGAACAATGTTGGCATCAGCAATCCGGCGGCGGGTTCGCCGAATTCCCTCTGCCTCAATCTCATCAGAAGTAACGAGCCTCAGACCCGCCGTATCAGTCAGGATCACCGGAACGCCACCCAGGTCCATATGCACTTCGATGACGTCACGGGTGGTGCCAGGTCTAGTCGCGACAATTGCAGCATCTCGCCGGGCTAACAAATTGAGAATGCTGGATTTTCCGGTGTTTGGATAACCCGCCAAGACCACCCGTACACCGTCGCGCAATATCTCCGACACCGCCGATTGATCAATTGACAGCTGCATTTTTTGTTCAAGTGCTTGAATTTGTTGACCAACGCTCTCAAGAGCTGCCTCAGCAACCCCGCGTTCGTCGGAGAAGTCGACCGCCGCCTCTATACCCGCACGTATCTGAAGGAGCTCAGATCGCCAACCGTCGAATACAGAACTGGCTACCCCCGAGAACTGTTGCATGGCCTGCCGAAGCTGGGAGGAGGTCCGGGCCTCAAGCAGATCCGCTAATCCTTCAACTTCAACCAAGTCAAGCTTTCCATTGGCAAAAGCCCGCCTGGTGAATTCACCAGCATCAGCAGGCCGCAGCAACGGATAGCGCCGCAGCACGTCGAAGACTGCACCCAGGACCGCCGGACTTCCATGTAGATGAAGCTCTACTACATCCTCACCGGTGACCGATTGCGGGCCCGGACACCAGACGACAGCTGCTTTATCCAATAATTCACCTGATCCGGGGTCCCGCAGGCTGCACAGCGAAAAGTGCCGGGGTGCGGGCAAGGACCCCGCCAAATCCTTCAGCAAAAGAGACGATTGCGGACCGGAAAGCCGCATAACGGCAATTGCGACGCGCCCAACTCCGCTCGACAGCGCAAAAATCGTGTCGCTGCCAGTCATTACGCCCTCGAATCAGCGGGCCAACCGTGTGCAGCAGAAGCGCTCAAGCATTCATGGAGTCGAAAAAGTCGCTATTCGACTTTGTTTGACGCAGCTTATCGAGCAGAAACTCGATGGCGTCCACCGTTCCCATCGGATTGAGAATGCGGCGAAGGACATATGTCTTCTTGAGCATATCCGGCTTGACCAGCAACTCCTCCTTGCGGGTACCAGAGCGCAAAATATCAATGGCAGGAAACACCCGCTTGTCCGCAACCTTGCGATCCAGAATGATCTCCGAATTGCCCGTACCCTTGAATTCTTCGAAAATCACCTCGTCCATCCGGCTTCCCGTATCGATCAGCGCCGTCGCGATGATGGTAAGCGATCCCCCCTCCTCGATATTGCGCGCGGCGCCAAAAAAACGCTTTGGACGCTGCAAGGCGTTGGCATCGACGCCACCAGTCAAAACCTTGCCAGAGGAGGGTACCACGGTGTTGTAGGCACGACCCAGGCGAGTAATCGAGTCGAGCAAGATGACCACATCCCGACCGTGTTCCACCAACCTTTTGGCCTTCTCGATGACCATTTCAGCTACCTGAACATGCCGGGAAGCCGGCTCATCGAAGGTCGAGCTGATCACCTCGCCCTTCACCGACCGCTGCATGTCCGTCACCTCCTCAGGGCGTTCATCAATCAGCAACACGATCAGATAGCATTCGGGATGATTCGCCGTGATGGAATGAGCGATGTTCTGCAGAAGCACCGTCTTGCCAGTACGCGGGGGCGCCACGATCAACCCACGTTGCCCCTTGCCCAGTGGAGACACAATGTCGATAACTCGAGAGGAGTAATCTTTTCTTGTCGGATCGCCAGTCTCCATTTCCAACCGCTCGTCCGGGTAGAGTGGCGTGAGATTGTCGAAGTGAACCTTGTGGCGCGTCTTTTCCGGATCCTCGAAATTGATCCTGTTGAGTTTCACCAACGCGAAATAACGTTCGCCATCCTTCGGGCTTCTGATCTGCCCCTCAACCGTATCGCCGGTTCTCAGGGTGAATTTTCTGATCTGGCTTGGGCTGATGTAGATGTCATCCGGGCCAGCGAGATAATTGGCATCCGGTGAGCGCAAGAAGCCGAATCCATCCTGAAGAACCTCGACGACGCCCTCACCGATGATCTCCACATCCCGAATGGCCAGGTTCTTCAAAATGGCAAACAACAGCTCCTGCTTCCGAAGTGCGCTTGCATTTTCAACTTCAAGCTCCTCGGCAAGCGTTACCAGCTCGGCGGGCGACTTCAGCTTCAAGTCCTGAAGCTTGATTTCCTTCAGCTCAGCAATAGCGGTCATTTTTTCAATCACATGGAATGTTTCCGGCCATTCGGCGGGAAATTTGAGGCGGGACTGCGCGCCAAACGCACAGCAGTTCTTGTATACCGCCTTCCAGCCTTATCGCCAAGACCAAAGTCAAGCTGGCTTCAAGACAACCAAGCAAACGATGCCTATCACCAACAAAGTCGGAAACTCATTGATTACGCGGAAATAACGGCCTGACTTGACTTCCCGATTCTCCCTGAACCGTTTGGCATGAACTTCAAGCAATCCATGGAAACCTGTCAAAGCTACGACCAGCAGCAATTTCCAAACAAGCCAGGCGGGAAATGGGTGACCCCAACCACCCAAATGCACAAGCACCAATCCAGATACGAGACTGACCAACCCTGCAGGCCGCATTATTGCCTTGAGCAGCCGACGTTCCATGACCTCAAATACTGATATGATTTCAATTTTTCCAGCATTTTCAGAATGATAAACAAATAGTCTGGGAAGATAAAACAGCCCGGCCATCCAGGAAATCACCGCTAGAATATGAAACGCTTTCAGCCAGCCATATGGATCAGACATCAAACCGCCTCACCGTCTCCACCGCTTCGCCTACGAGCGCCGGATCAGTACCGACTCGAATACCATGTCCCAGATTAAAGATGTGCCTCTGTCGATCGACCAGACCGCAGATACGCTTTACCTCCGACCGCACTGCATCTTTGCCAGCCAAAAGGACGACCGGATCAAGATTTCCCTGTACCACCACGTTGTCAGGTATTTCACCAAGATCAAATTCCGTCTCGACACCAATCGCTGCAGCACCAGGCAAGGCCGCTGCTTTTTTCTGCTGAACCCCTACACCTCTGGCGAAAACGATAACCGGTGTCAGTGGATGGCGGGACCCAACACCCGCTACAATCCTGCCAATGGGCTTCATCACGAACTCTTCAAGTTCCGTCGCCACCAAGTCTCCTGCCCAAGAGTCAAAGATCTGAACCGCCTGGGCACCAGCAGTTATCTGAGCACAGAGATATTCAATTGATTCCTCGACGAGGCGATCTATCAAGGCACAAAACCACGGTTGCCGCTGATAGGCGGCCACTTTCGCCTGAACACGATCTGAACTACCTCCACCGACCATATAGCTCGCTACTGTCCAGGGGGCACCGCAGAACCCGATCAGCGCCTGATGAGAGGGAAGCTGGGTGCGTGTCAACCTGACCGTCTGGCAAACCTGGTTTACTTCCCAAGACGATCCTACCGGCTTGAGTGTCCGCAAATCGTCCATGCTGCGAACCGTGTCGAGGACGGGGCCTTCACCCTCTTCGAAGCGCAGCGCCAAGCCCATTGCGTGGGGTACAACCAGAATATCCGCAAACAAGATGGCAGCGTCGAGATCAAATCGCCTGAGTGGCTGTATAGTCACTTCAGCGGCAAGCTCAGGATTGTAGCAAAGATCCAAGAACGAGCCGGCCTTTTCTCGAACAGATCGGTATTCTGGCAAATATCTTCCAGCCTGCCTCATAAACCAGATGGGCCGGCGTAAAGCCTTTCTTCGCGTCAGCACATCGAGAAGTGCGCTTCTCGAGGACTGACCATCTCCCTTACTATCAATCATTTTATTTCTTCTTGAATCTTTTGTTTGCAGTGCGAAAAGCGGGATACAACTCAATCCAATGATTTCCAGTTGGTCAAGACCAAGCGTGGTTGAAGCACAGATCCAATCTGGGGATACCAGAAATTAAGAAGTGTTAACAGTTTCTTAATTCGGTAGGATTTTCACGCGCTCAGTGCAAAACCTGTTTGCGACTGTTCTGTTGTCCACAATTCTTAAATTATGGCCCTCATGGGGATCCCCTTGTGGAGTTCAGCAGGATCCCGTTTGGAGTGTTTTGAGACAAGGCAACACATATCCTGTTTTCCCACAATTCATGAACAGCAATGCCACAATCTGGTTCACCGCGATTCTTCCATCTACATTTGATTTCAGACGCCACCGGTGAAACACTGGCGACAGTCGCCAAAGCTGCTGCTGCACAATATGCTGATTTCAGACCGATTGCTCACATCTATGCTCTCGTACGCACTCAATCTCAATTGAGACGCGCGCTACATGAAATCGAGGAAAAACCGGGTATCGTTCTGTTTACACTGATCGACTCTGGCCTGCGAAAGCAGCTTGAGACCCAGTGTGATGCGCTGGGTGTGCCTTGTCTTTCTATACTTGATCCGATTATTTCCGCACTGTCACAATACCTCAATGCAGTATCGCGGCCCCAGGTTGCTGGCCAATACGCATTGAATTCTGACTACTTCCGCCGGATTGATGCGCTGAATTTCACCATGGCTCATGACGACGGTCAGAGCCTAAACGATATCTCAAATTCCGATGTCATCATACTAGGTGTCAGCCGCACATCAAAAACTCCAACATCAATCTATCTGGCTCAACGTGGCATCAAGACAGCCAATGTTCCTATAATCCCTCAGGCTCCAGTACCCAGCGAGCTGCTTGACGCTCGCGGGCCGCTCATCGTTGGCCTGATTGCGAGCGCCGAGAGGATAGCTCAAATTAGGAAGCATCGCCTCTTGTCTCTCGCGGAAACCCGATCGACCGACTATGCAGATCCCCGTCTCATCACGGATGAACTGATATTCATGAAAAACTTGTGTTCAAACAATGATTGGCCCATGATTGACGTAACGCGACGTTCAGTTGAAGAAACTGCCGCGGCAATTCTAAACCTTTTGTCAGAAGTTCGACGCTCCAGAGTCTGAAATGATTGTCCTTGCCTCAACCAGCTTGACGCGACAGTCCATGCTTCGAAATGCTTCAGTCGAGTTCGAAGTTGAAGCTCCACAGCTTGATGAGCGGGAACTGGTACGCCAACATCCCGAGTGGTCGTTTGAAGACACAGCGCTGCAACTGGCGGCCGCAAAAGCGATTGAGGTGTCATCGCGCCGCCCAAAGGCAATAGTAGTCGGTGCTGATCAGGTCTTGGCACTTGATGACAGGGTCTATTCAAAACCAAGAAACAGGGTTCAGTGCCATGATCAACTCTTGGATCTACGTGGCAAGACCCATCTCTTGCTTTCCGGGGTTGCCGTTGCCCAGAATGAACAAGTTTTGTGGATGCATCAGGATACCGCGCGCTTGACCATGCGCCACTTTACAGATGAGTTTATTGACTCTTATCTGGATGTCATTGGAGATGATTGCATGTCCTCTGTTGGCGGATACAAGATCGAAGGACCTGGTATTCAGCTGTTTAGCTCTGTAGAGGGCAACCACTTCACCATTCTGGGGTTGCCGCTGCTTCCCCTTCTCCAAAAGCTCCGAGATCTTGGGGAGGCAAGATCATGATCAAGTCTTGTGTGATAGGCTGGCCCATTCGTCATTCACGCTCGCCCATCATTCATGGTTATTGGCTGAAAAAATACAAGATCGATGGCAGCTATGATCGGAAACCTGTTGAACCCAACGCGCTCCAGGATTTTATTGCAGGTCTCACATCAGCTGGATTTACAGGCTGCAATGTCACAATCCCCCATAAGGAAGCAGTTTTCGACCTCGTCAAAGCTGATGATGACACCACAAGACGGATTGGCGCGGTCAATACAGTCTATGTCCGTGATGGCCTCACTCATGGTACCAATACGGATGGTGAAGGTTTCATAAGAAGTCTGCTTCAGTCAGCTCCTGATTTCTCCATAGTTCATAAACGCGTCATGGTGCTTGGTGCTGGTGGCGCGGCGCTCGCCATCGTGAACGCTCTTCTGGAACAGGGTGCGCGTGAGGTCGCTGTTGCAAACCGTACAATTGAAAGAGCAGTTGACCTTCGAAGCCGTTTTGGCAATCGGATCACACCCATTTCATGGGAGAAGATTGCAGATAATCTCTCAGAATGTAGCCTTTTGGTGAACACCACATCGCTTGGGATGACGGGTCAGCCAGAGCTTGATCTTGATTTGAGACGCCTATCGGATCGGGCCGTGGTAAGCGACATTGTGTATACGCCACTTCGTACACAATTACTGAAAAATGCCGCAGATCGGGGTAATACCGTCGTTGAGGGCTTGGGCATGCTGCTGCATCAGGCAGTGCGTGGTTTCTCCCTTTGGTTCGGGACTATTCCAGAGGTGACGCCTGAGCTGTATGACATCGTCGCGCGCGACATTGATCCGGCCCATCAATAATGATCGTTGCCGCTCTTACCGGTTCGATCGCCATGGGGAAGAGTGAAACTGCAAGAATGTTTGCGGTTCACGGCATACCCGTTTTTGATAGTGATGCCATTGTGCATCAACTGTATTCCAGCGGAGGCGCTGCCGTTGAAGCGCTGCGGGCACTGGTTCCGGATGTGATTGAAGGTAATCATGTTGATAGGAAGAAACTGGCTGACGAAGTTCAGGCGAGGCCAGACTTGCTGAAGCAGGTGGAAGCAGTCATTCATCCTCTAGTCAGAAGAAAACAACAGGAATTTCTAGACAAGGCAATGGCCGCGGGTTCTGACTTTGTTGTTCTCGATATACCTCTGCTCTTCGAGACAGGGCGGGAGGCCGAGGTTGATGTGGTTCTGGTCGTGTCTGCTGATGCTGAAAAACAGCGGGCACGAGCACTCGCACGACCTGGCATGTCAGCTGCAAAACTGGATTTCATTCTCGCACGACAGGTTTCCGATCAGACGAAACGGGCCCGTGCTGACTATGTGATCGATACGTCTCACAGTCTTGCTGAAACAAACCGTCAGGTTGACGGGATTATCGCTGAACTCAGGAAGCGAGCTGGGTCGCACTCATGATGCACGAAATTGTTCTGGATACTGAAACTACAGGTCTTGATCCTGCTGCAGGTCACCGAATCGTCGAAATCGGTGCTGTCGAGCTTCTGAACCGACTGCCGACAGGTCGCACGTTCCACGTCTATGTAAACCCTGAACGCGACATGCCCCGTGAGGCGGAGGCAGTTCATGGACTTTCCTCTGCGTTTCTGAACGAAAAACCTGTTTTTTCAGAGATTGCCCAGGAGTTCATAAACTTCATCGCAGATGCGACCCTGGTCATTCACAATGCCAGCTTCGATATGGCATTTATCAACGCCGAGCTGGCGTTCCTTGGCCTTCCGGCAATTCAGCCAGACCGTGTGGTGGACACTCTACATGTTGCCCGCCAAAAACACCCCGGGGCACCCGCCAGTCTCGATGCCCTGTGCCGCCGCTATGGAATCGACAACAGCAAGAGAACCAAGCATGGAGCATTACTCGACTCCGAATTACTTGCGGAAGTCTATCTTGAATTGACGGGCGGCCGTCAGACGGCGCTCACGCTTGAGACATCGGTAACCAAGCGCTCCTTCACGCGTGACTTGTCCATCTCCACAACGATGCAACGGCTGCGGCCGCTACCGCGCCGCCTAACGGATCAGGAACGTGCTGCGCATCAAGCGTTTGTAGCCGATCTTGGAGATAACGCACTCTGGAATGCAGGCAAGCCGATCAGCGACTAAGCCTGACCGACTGTCTGCTGTTGCATACGGCGTTGGTACATGGTGGCGAAATCGATCGGATCGAGCATCAGGGGCGAGAAGCCTCCGTTCCGCGTCGCCTCGGCCATGATCTGGCGGGCGAAGGGGAACAGCATGCGTGGACATTCAATTAGAACCGCCGGATGGATCATCTGCTGGGGAATGTTGTCAAGGCGGAAGGTCCCCGCATATAGCAAGTCTGCGGCGAAGATAACCTTGTCTTGAGACGTTGCTTTTGCTTCAAGCTGGAGCTCGACTTCGAAATCCGTTCCGCCGAGATTACGAGCATTGACGTTGACTGAAATCTTGATGTCCGGTTGAGACTGCTGCTGCCCAAGTGATTGTGGCGCAAGCGGGCTTTCGAAACTCAGGTCTTTCAAATACTGGCCCAGAATTCGGATTGAGGGTTGTCCCTGAATACCAGGATCGGTCTTGCTTGATCCTCCGAGCTGGTTTTCCGGAGCTTCGTCATTTTTTGGAGTATCGGACATTGGAAGCCTTTCTGGATTTCTCGTCACTCGCTATCATGCGGTCGTAACTCCTGCAAGCATGTGCGGGAAGATCTTAATGGCTGGTCGGAGCCGATGGAGGCTGCTGATCATCTGGACTTGCAACGATTTCGATCGATTCACCATCAATGATGAGCCCTCGGGACGGCGGCCAATTGCCATGGGCTGGCCATGATTGGCTGCGAATGGCCAGGGTTGAAAAGACCCAACGCCGTACCATTGGCAGAAGAACCAATAGACCGAGCAAGTCACTGAAAAAGCCAGGAACCAAAAACAGGACTCCTGAGGTAACCTGGCCCAAGAGACGGTAATGGAAATCCTCAGGCTTCAAGCCGGCTGATCCTCTGCGCGTGAGTACTGCCAGACCATCCCGGCCAGCCGACCGTAGCAGACAGACGCCAGCAATACCTGATGCCAGCAGCAGTCCGAGGGTGGAAACGACCCCCCATATCTGGCCAGCCCAAATGATAGAAGTGATCTCAGCAATGAGGGCTAGGACCAGAAACAGGGACAGAATCTGCGAGACAGACGATTTGGGCATGCTTGGGCCTTGGAGCTCCCGAGGGCATTCTATATATAGGTCGGCAAGTGCGGAACTTCACATCATGGTGCGCTTTGGAAAAGTCGCCATCTCAGATCGGTTGAAGAAATGACCATTGATCCACTGAACATCCTTCTCCTTGCCATTGCCCTGGTCGTCTTCTGGCGGTTGCGGTCTGTGCTCGGAGCGCGGACTGGAACAGAAAAGCCACCACTCAGGCCGTTTGAACCCAGAAGTTCTGACCGGGACGAAAGCCAAGACGCCGAATCGACCGTGGTGGATTTTCCGCAAACGAATGGTGGCCCTGGCCGGGACCAAACCCCGGGGGAGACAGCAAAGGTCTGGACCGGATTCGCAGAACCCGACTCTCAGCTGGCCAT
Source organism: Aestuariivirga sp. (assembly GCF_044238155.1). GTDB lineage: Bacteria > Pseudomonadota > Alphaproteobacteria > Rhizobiales > Aestuariivirgaceae > Aestuariivirga. The sequence continues at coordinate 14,830 of NZ_JBIIDX010000002.1, forward strand.
ATCGCTTGAGGCCATCGCGTCACGGGATCCGTCATTCGCACCCGCAAGCTTTCTGGAGGGAGCGAAGCTCGCTTATGAGATGACTGTTGAAGCATTTGCGAAGGGAGATACACCTACTCTCAAGACACTTCTTTCGAAGAGTGTGTTTGATGACTTTTCACGGGTGATCAGCAAACGTGAAGCAGATGGGCAGAAGGTTGAAACGAATTTCGTCGGCATCGACCGGGCCAAGATCCAGGCAGCCAGGCTCGAAGGAAAGACAGCCTCGATAACAGTCGAATTCGTAAGTGAGCTCATTACTGCGACTTATGACAAGGGTGGTCAGCTGATCGATGGTGATCCGAGGCAAATTGGCCGCGTGACGGATGTCTGGACCTTTGAACGGGATTTGACCTCACGTAATCCCAACTGGTCACTTGTTTCGACCCAGGTTTCCGAATGAGTTCAGGACAAGATCGTGGCTGTCAGGTTGACGAGATGCTCGTTCGCTGAGCTTTCGGGCTGGGAGCATCATGATCACGCAGCTGCGCTCGATGTCTTCAGAAGATCCTGCCGTCGACTTTCTGATGTTCCGTCTTACCGCGGCTTGGGACCAGTATTTGGCGGTTCTCCGGAGGACTGGCGGACTGTCTGTTCAGAAGCAGTGAAGTCCGATGCTGCACGTATCTTTTTCGAGACTTTTTTTGTGCCCTGCCGGGTGATTGATCCGGTCAAACCGGACGGTCTGTTCACGGGATATTTCGAGCCAGAGGTCCAAGGGAGCTTGGCACGGACAGAGGCTTTTCATGTCCCCATCTACTCGGTCCCTCCAGATCTTGTTTCATTCACTGAGGACGAACGCTCAGCCATTGGCCTGACATCCGGCAGAAGGCGTATGGGCAGAGCCGAGCCATATCTTACACGTGAGGAAATCGAAGAGGGCGCTTTGGCGGGCCAGGGCCTCGAAATTGCCTGGCTTCGTGACTGGGGCGACGCCTATTTCTTACAAATCCAGGGGTCTGGTCGGATCCGCATGGTGGATGGAACTACTCTTCGGTTAAGCTTTGCTGCCAAGTCTGGTCACCTCTATACCAGCATCGGCAGTCTTCTTGCTGAGCGTGGCCAGATTGAGCCAGACAAATTATCCATGCAATCCATCAGACATTGGATGACCTGCCATCCAAGGCAGGCACGTGAGCTGATGTGGGAAAACAGATCATTCATTTTTTTTCAAAGGGCCGATCTTGCCGAACCCCACCTAGGCGCCTTCGGTGCCCAGCGGGTTCAGCTAACTCCCCAACGCAGCATAGCGATTGATCGTTCCTATTGGGCCTATGGAACACCCATATGGCTGGACACTGAAGCTCCGCTGGGCGATGAAGGCAGTATGAAGAGGTTTCGGCAATTGCTGGTTGCCCAGGATACAGGCAGCGCCATTCGGGGGGCGGCTCGTGGTGACGTGTACTGGGGCTTCGGAGACAGCGCGGGTAGAATTGCCGGACCCATGAAGAGTGCAGGTCAGATGACAGTCCTGCTTCCATATTCAGTGGCGCGCCGAATCGGCCTGATGCCATGACACGCAAGACATCCGACTTTGAACTCTGGCTTGAAACCGTCAAGACAATCAAGCCGTTGTCGAATAGGCATTCACAGCATGTGCTTGTGCCCAGTTTATCCAAATCCCCGATCGTGAGGATCAAGATGCCTCACATATCCTCACCCCAACATCATGTTCGGTCGTTGCTTGAGAAGCCGGCTCCACCAGTTACAGGACTTGACCGACGCACTGCCCAGCGCCTGACCCGAGGACAGGTCGAAATCGACGGCAGAATTGATCTTCATGGCAGCAGCATAGAACAGGCACGCCTCATGCTTCTGCGGTTTCTCGAACAGTCTCAGTTGAATGGTTTGCGGACTGTGCTGGTAATTACCGGTAAGGGCGAGTCGCCATTTTCAAGACATACTCTGCATGGCACGGGCCATTTTCATGTTCCAGAGCGCGCTGGACGATTGAGGCGATTGGCAACTGAGTGGTTTCATGAAATAGAGTTCAGGCGGCTTGTGTCCGGATTTCAGCCCGCACATCCCAAACATGGGGGAGGAGGTGCCTACTATGTCCGGATTCGCCGCATCCGCGAGGACAGATGACGCCCTTCGGTGAGAAAATGCGCAAACTGCGTATGGAGCGCGGCGTCACTCTGAAGCAGATGGCTGACGAAATTGGTGTATCTTCAGCTTATCTCTCGGCACTCGAACATGGAAAGCGCGGCCGTCCAGGGTGGCACCTGATCCAGCGGATCCTGTCTTTCTTCAACATTATTTGGGATGAGGCCGAGGAAGTCATAAGGCTTGCCCGGATCTCTCATCCACGAATTACAATCGACACATCTGGTCTCAATCCGAAAGCAACAGAACTTGCCAATCGTCTTGCAGATGAGATTGCCCGGCTTGAAGCAGCAACACTCGACGAAATTCTTGTCATCATCGAACGCAGACGGTCAAAGACTCTTGCAGCCGGATCCCCGTCAGACGCCGCTAGAAGGCGAAGATCTGTAAGGACAGGATGACGTCGAGAAAATATCGTTTTTACAATATGAACTTGGAAAGATCGGCATTGCGGGCAAGCTGTCCGACATGCAGTTCGACGTAGCTCCTGTCGATCCTGATCTTTTCTTCCGGGCGATCCGGAGCGCTATAGCTGATATCATCGAGAAGCCGTTCCATGACGGTTTGCAAACGTCGCGCCCCGATGTTTTCGACACTTGCATTGGTGTCGGCTGCAATCTGAGCAATCGCCGTGATTCCATCATCGGTGAAGTCCAGCTCGACACCTTCGGTAGCCAGAAGAGCACAATACTGCCGGACAAGGCTCGCCTCTGGCTCCGTGAGGATTTTCTTCAGATCGTCACGCGTCAGCGCTGTCAGCTCAACCCGGATCGGCAGACGCCCCTGCAACTCAGGAAGCAGGTCTGATGGCTTGGCGATGTGAAAAGCGCCAGATGCTATAAAGAGAATGTGGTCGGTTTTTACTGGGCCATGCTTGGTCGACACCGTCGTTCCTTCAATCAGCGGGAGAAGATCGCGCTGGACGCCCTCCCGGCTGACATCAGCGCCATGACGTTCGGCACGGGCGCAAATCTTGTCGATTTCATCGAGAAAAACGATACCATTGTTCTCGACGGCCTCAATAGCATCGAGGACGATCTGATCCTGATCAAGAAGCTTGTCAGATTCCTCAGCCATCAAGATATCGTGGCTGGCGCTTATCGACATCCGCCGTGTCTTTGTTCGATTGCCCAGAACCTTTCCGAGCATATCGGATATGTTGATGACGCTGGCAGAGCCACCAGGAATACCCGGTATCTCAAAACTGCGGCCAGCTGTCTCCGTGACTTGCAGTTCGATCTCCTTATCGTTGAGCTCTCCTGCGCGTAACTTCCGGCGAAAGGCCTCACGAGTTGAGTCAGAAGCGTTGGATCCAACGAGAGCATCAATCACCCGCCGCTCAGCGTTGATCTGCGCCTGGGCCTCCACGTCCTTGCGGCGCGCTGTTCGTGTCATTGAAATTGCCGCCTCAACAAGGTCCCTGACGATCTGGTCTACATCGCGACCGACATAACCGACTTCGGTAAACTTGGTTGCTTCAACCTTCAGGAATGGTGCGTTGGCAAGTTTCGCAAGGCGTCTTGCAATTTCAGTCTTGCCGACACCGGTTGGGCCGATCATCAGGATATTTTTCGGCATGACTTCGTCGCGTAGCGGGCCGATCAGCTTTTTCCGCCGCCAGCGGTTGCGCAGGGCAATCGCAACTGCCCGTTTGGCTTGCATCTGACCAACGATGTGCCGGTCAAGCTCTGAAACAATCTCGCGTGGGGAGAAGTCTGTCATCTTGGTGGTTTACCGTTCAGCCGGCTGCCAGAGTTTCAATGGTCAGGTTGTTGTTGGTATAAACACAGATTTCCGCTGCGATCGCCATGGCCTTCCGGGCAATGGCCTCTGCATCCAGAGCGCTGTCGGCGAGTGCACGTGCCGCCGCCAGGGCGTAATTACCCCCGGATCCGATGGCTACGATACCATTCTCGGGCTCCAACACGTCGCCCGTGCCAGTGAGGACCAGCGTAACAGAGGCATCTGCAACAATCATCATGGCCTCCAGCCGCCGAAGGTAGCGGTCGGTCCGCCAATCCTTTGCCATTTCAACACAGGCGCGTGTCAACTGGGCTGGGTGTTGCTCCAATTTGCTTTCAAGACGCTCAAAAAGGGTCATGGCGTCAGCCGTTGCGCCAGCAAAACCACCAATGACCAGACCTGATCCAAGGGGACGCACCTTACGGGCATTGCCCTTGATCACGGTTTGCCCCAGGCTCACCTGACCATCGCCCGCGATCACAACCCTTCCGGCCTTTCTGACTGAAAGAATTGTTGTTCCGTGCCACGCTGGTGCCTCTGCCATCGGCCGATCCTTGTCTGCTCAGTGCCTCATGTAGGCTCTCCTGGGACCAAAGAAAAGCCACCCTTGGCCAATTCCTGATGCATCTGCTATGAGGCAGTTCAGGCACCAGATGGACGAGCTTGCCATGCGCACCTCTTCGGTAGAACGAAAGACTGCGGAAACCCGGGTTTCCGTGAAGGTCAATCTGGATGGTTCTGGAAACTCAAACATCAGGACGGGTGTTGGTTTTCTCGATCACATGCTGGAGCAGCTCTCGCGTCATTCGCTGATCGATCTGACGCTCAGTGCCGATGGTGACTTGCATGTTGACTGTCACCATACCGTTGAGGATTGTGGCATCGTCATCGGCCAGGCTGTGGCGAAGGCCTTGGGAGACCGCAAGGGTATTTGTCGCTATGCCAGTCTGCATCTGCCGATGGATGGTACCCTTACTCGAGCGGCCGTTGACGTCTCGGGCAGGCCATTTCTGGTGTGGCGCGTAAACTTTACGTCGCCGAAAATTGGCGAGTTTGATACTGAGCTTGTACGGGAGTGGTTTCAGGCATTTGCCATCAATGCCGGAGTTACCCTGCACATTGAAACGCTTTATTCGGACAACAACCATCATATCGCAGAAGCATGTTTCAAGGCGCTTGCGCGCGCATTGCGTCAAGCGCTTGAAATTGATCCCCGGCAGGATGGAAGGGTTCCCTCGACAAAGGGAACGCTGACAGGCTGATGACCCTATACACTGTCCTTGAACCCCCCGGTGGCAAGACAGACCAGGTGAAATTCATCGCCGAGGGTTTTTCATGGGCTGGTTTCCTGTTCACCAGTCTGTGGGCTCTGGCGATGCGGATGTGGTTAATGGCTGTCTTGCTCATTCTGATGGCAATCGCGCTCAACATCGCTTTTGCAACCGACATGATTGATCTGTCGATCGCTATTCTTCTGCAGCTGGGCCTCATGGTCATCGTCGGTCTGGAAGGGCGGATGTTTCGTATCATGTCCCTCGAACGTGCCGGGTACAGGGTGACCGGTCTCATCGAGGCAAGCGGTCTTGAGGCTGCTGAAACTGCCTATTTTTCGGTTCGCAAGCCTCAGATCCCTGCGTCGGTTTCTGGAAACTATCGCAGCCAGCCAGAAGATACGCTCGGCATTTTTGGAAATGTGTGAGACGACTTCGTGAATCTCGCCATTATTGATTATGGATCCGGAAATCTGCATTCAGCCGCAAAAGCCTTTGAGCGGGCTGCCTCAGATAGCGGCCAAGATGTGTCTATCCGGATTACATCTGATCCGCATGTGCTTCACCGTGCTGACCACATCGTTCTTCCGGGTGTTGGTGCTTTTCGAGATTGCCGCGATGGGCTGATGGCTGTGCCGGGACTCTATGAAACCCTTGAGGCCGAAGTGATTGGAAAGGCCAAGCCGTTTCTTGGCATTTGTGTTGGCATGCAGCTCATGGCAACGCGAGGTCTTGAACATGATGAAACAGAAGGATTTGGCTGGATTTCCGGGGATGTCAGGAGGCTTACACCATCAAGTGCACTGTTCAAGGTTCCGCATATGGGGTGGAATACGCTTGAGTCGCACAGGCCGCACCCCCTGCTTGATGGCATTCCGTTGGGCGAGCAGGGGCTGCATGCCTATTTTGTCCACTCCTATCATCTTGATGCTTCCGATAGTGCCGACGTGATCGCAACCACAGACCATGGGACCACGCTGACGGCTGTCGTTGCACGGGAAAACCTGGCTGGCACTCAATTCCACCCTGAGAAGAGCCAGACCCTTGGCCTCCGGCTCCTCGCCAATTTTCTCAGGTGGCGGCCATGATCCTTTTTCCAGCAATTGACCTCAAGGACGGGCAGTGCGTTCGTCTGAAGCTCGGCGACATGAGGCAAGCGACCGTCTACAATGCCGATCCAGTTGCGCAGGCACGCGTTTTCGAAGCTCAAGGCTTCAAGTGGCTTCACTTGGTTGATCTGAATGGTGCTTTTGCCGGCAAGCCGATCAATGGCGGGGCTGTCGAGGCGATACTGACTGGAACGAAATTGCCCATACAGCTGGGTGGCGGCATCCGCAGCCTGCAGCAGGTCGAGATCTGGCTGTCCAAAGGCGTAAGCAGGGTCATTCTTGGAACCGCTGCCTTGCGGGATCCGGGCTTGGTTCGAGAGGCCTGCCGGATTTTTCAGGGGCGTATCGTAGTTGGAATTGATGCCCGTGCCGGCCGGGTCGCTGTTCAGGGGTGGTCAGAGACATCTGACCTCTCAGCTGAAGATCTCGCGTTGCGTTTTTCTGATGTGGGTGTCTCTGCCATCATTTTTACTGATATCGATCGTGACGGTGTGCTCGAGGGATTGAACATCGACGCAACACTGGATCTGGCCCGGAAAGTGCCTATTCCGGTGATTGCCAGTGGTGGACTTGCATCGATGACTGACGTTCATCGTCTGCTTCAGCCCGACTGTCGAATCCTGGAAGGAGTCGTGTCCGGGCGGGCAATCTATGATGGCCGCATTGATTCAGCGCTAGCACTCAAGTTGTTCGGACAGGTTTGAAGATGTTGAAGGCCCGTCTCATCCCATGTCTGGATGTAAAAGATGGCCGGGTGGTCAAGGGCGTCAATTTCGTCGATCTTCGTGATGCTGGCGATCCTGTGGAAATCGCAAAAGCCTATGACGCCGCCGGCGCCGATGAATTGTGCTTTCTGGATATTACCGCCACTCATGAGAACCGGGGTATCATACTCGATGTTGTAAGCCGCACGGCTGAAGCTTGCTTCATGCCGCTGACGGTGGGTGGCGGCGTCAGGACCCTCGATGATATTCGGCACTTGCTTCTGGCGGGAGCCGACAAGGTGTCAATCAATTCGGCTGCGGTCGCCAATCGCCATTTTGTCCGCCAGGCTGCTGAGAAATTTGGCTCCCAGTGCATCGTGGTGGCTTTGGATGCCAAGCTTGTCGGTCCGGGCCATTGGGAAATCTTTACGCATGGCGGCCGCCGGGCGACCGGACTGGATGCCGTCACGTTTGCCCGTGAAGTGGTATCCCTAGGTGCCGGCGAGCTTCTGCTTACATCCATGGATCGCGATGGCACGGGCCAGGGATTTGATATTTCACTAACAGCTTCTATTGCGGATTCTGTCTCTGTGCCGGTTATTGCATCGGGCGGTGTGGGTACGCTTGACCATCTGGTGCAAGGCATCCGTGATGGTCATGCAGCAGCCGTACTGGCAGCTTCCATTTTTCATTTCGGGAGCCACTCGATTGGTGAGGCCAAGCGATATCTTGCGGCCAGTGGCATTCCCATGCGCCTGTGCTAAGAGAAAAGAATGAGCGATCAACGACTTGAAGTCCTCGGCGCACTTGCGGCAGAAATTGCTGCCAGACGTGTCGTGGCCCCTGATCAGTCCTATACGGCCAGGCTGCTGGCAAAGGGTGTTGAGGCCTGTGCCAAGAAGTTGGGTGAAGAGGCTGTTGAAGCGGCTCTTGCAGCGATGACTCCTGACAGAAAGCGCCTGGCCGCTGAATCGGCGGATCTGCTCTATCACCTTCTCGTGCTGCTCGAAGCAAGGGATGTTCCCCTGTCAGATGTCATGGCTGAACTTGCCAGCCGTCAGGGCGTGAGCGGGCTGGCTGAGAAAGCTGCCAGACCCAAGGATTGAGCCCATGGAAGAACTGGTAAAAGAGGTCTCGCCCTTCCGGCGTTTTGCACGTGAGGAGTGGGCCGCCCTTCGTGCAGACACTCCCATGACGCTCACTCAGCAGGACCTGGACGAGCTTCGCGGCCTTAATGACCGGGTTGATCTGGCTGAAGTGGAAACGATTTATCTGCCACTGTCCCGGCTATTGAACCTCTACGTTGCCGCAACCCTGGGGCTGTTCAGGGCTACCAATAATTTTCTCCACCTCACCGATCGCAAGGTTCCTTATGTAATCGGAATGGCTGGCAGTGTGGCCGTTGGCAAGAGCACGACTGCGCGCATTCTGCAGCGGCTTTTGGCGCGCTGGCCAAAACATCCGAAGGTCGATCTTGTAACTACTGATGGCTTTTTGCTTCCCAACGCGGTTCTTGAACGCGAAGGATTGATGACTCGAAAGGGATTTCCGGAAAGCTATGACCTTCCTGCGCTTCTGAGGTTCTTGTCAGATATCAAAGCCGGCAAGCAGGATGTGGCGGCTCCCCTCTACTCACATCTGACCTATGACGTCCTCAAGAATGAGCACACAATCATCAATCAGCCCGATATTCTTATCGTTGAAGGAGTGAACGTCCTGCAAACCGGACGACCCCCTCGGGATGGGCGCGGGATTCCAAATGCCTCGGACTTTTTTGATTTTTCGATCTATCTTGATGCTGATACCGAAGACCTTCGCTGCTGGTACATCGAACGCTACCTCACGCTGCGGGACAGCGCCTTCCAAAACCCCAAATCCTATTTTCATCGTTATGCTAAACTTTCTGACCGGGAAGCCCGAGAGACTGCAACCCGTATCTGGGACACCATCAATCTGGTCAATCTGCGAGAAAACATCCTGCCCACGCGGCCGCGCGCGGATCTTGTGCTTCGAAAAGGAACGGATCATTTTATCCGTAGCGTTTTCCTGCGGAAACTATAGCAGGCCCAGTTGAATGGCGTGGGACTGCAAGTTGACCTCTGGTCGTGCGCCGATATGGGAGATGACCTCGGCAGCAGCCATGGAGCCGATGCGTGCGCATTCGTGAAGCGGCCGCCCTGCCGTAAAACCATGGAGGAAACCTGCTGCAAAGAGATCACCCGCGCCCGTGACATCAACAACCCGGCTCACTGGAAAGGCAGGACTCTCATGTAACCTACCTTCCGCGACCACGACGCATCCCTTTTCAGAGCGCGTAATCACGGCGATCGAGCAATCTCCAGAAATCTTTTTTAGAGCTGCATCAAAGTCTGTCGTTTGATACAGTGACTTCAACTCAGCCTCATTGGCAAAGACGATATCGATACCACCTCGAATCAGTTCGAGAAAACTGTCACGGTGACGCTCGACACAAAAAGAATCCGAGAGCGTCAGGGCTGTCTTGCGGCCAGCTGCCCGAGAAAGCTGGGAAGCCAGCTTGAAGGCATCCTTGGCCTCAGGCCGATCCCACAGATAGCCCTCCATATAGGTGACCTCCGCAGCCTCCACCATTGCCTTGTCGATATCCATCATCGAGAAGTTCACGCAGGCACCAAGATATGTATTCATGGTGCGCTCACCATCGCCTGTGACCAGAATAAAGGAACGCGCCGTAGCCGGGCCCGTTACAGCCGCAGGTGTGTCGAAAACAACGCCCTGAGAACGCATGTCATGGCGAAAAATTGCCCCAAGCTGGTCTTCTTTCACCTTGCCGAAATAGGCAACACGGCTACCGAGGGAGGCCAGGCCTGCAGCTGTATTGGCAGCAGAACCACCTGAGACTTCAACCGCCTGACCCATCTCTGCGTAAAGCGTTTCAGCCTGACGTTCATCGATAAGTCTCATAGAGCCCCTGACCAGCCCATGGCGTGTGATGAATTCGTCGTCCACCCGTGTGATCACGTCCACGATTGCGTTGCCGATGCAAAGCACATTGAATTCAGAGCGGCCCATCGATCATCTCCCATCGTTCCATGTATGTCGCCCTAGCGAAGAGTGTCCCCTCTGGCAAGCATGGCCTTTACAATGTGGTTGGCAGGAACGAGCTTCCATTTTTGGCTGTCGCGCGATAGACAAGGGCATGCTCAAGGCTGCGCTGATGGCGTTCAGTGATGTGGTTTCACCGCAATTTCGGTTGATTCTTGCCAAAGCGATCGGCCTCACGGGTGCTCTGTTTATTTTTGTGATCATATTGGTGCCGCTTGTCGTGGGGTTGCTTGCCCAGTTTCCATGGCCATGGGCCGAGAACATAGCCGTGATTGGCTCTGGACTGGCCTTGGTGGTTGCTTTCTTCTTTCTGATGTCCCCAGTGGCTGCGGCTTTTGCCGGACTTTTCCTTGATCAGGTCGCCGAGATTGTCGAGAGACATCACTATCCAGACGACCCGCCTGGCCAGGCATTGCCATTACGCTCGTCTCTGCTGTTCTCAGGAAAGTTCTTTCTGTTGATGCTGGCCGTCAATATTGCTGCACTTCCTGCGGTCGTCATTGGTCTTGGCGTTGTGGCCCTTATCCTCGCCAATGCCTACCTGTTGAGCCGGGAATACTTCGAGATGGTTGCAAGGCGCCATATGTCGTCTGAATCGGCTGCGGTTTTGCGAAGGCAGAACGGACCCTCGGTACTTCTCGCAGGAACTGTTCCGGCACTCCTGTCGCTTGTGCCAATCGTCAATCTTGCTGTGCCACTTTTTGCAACATCGTTTTTTACCCATGTCTTCAAGTCGGTGCGGCGGTTTTCTGCCTGAAACGGCAGATGTCTGCTATTGGGCACCTCCAACACTCCGGTCGACGAGCCTTGCAGGTATAACGGCCATGAAGAATCAACCAGTGATGGGCGTGACGGCCGTAAATCTCCGGGACGGCCTTTAGAAGTTTTCGTTCTACCTCAAGTGGGGTTTTTCCGGGTGCCAGACCTGTGCGGTTTCCTAACCGGAACAGATGAGTATCCACAGCGATCGTCGGGTGACCGAAGGCTGTGTTCAACACGACGTTCGCTGTCTTTCTGCCAACTCCAGGAAGAGATTCTAGGGCTTCCCGGTCATCTGGAACCTGCCCGTGATGCTTTTCGATCAATTGCCGCGAGAGCAGAATGACGTTTTTCGCCTTGGTGCGGTACAATCCGATGGATTTGATAAGGTTGCGAAGCCTGTCTTCTCCCAGTTTGATCATGGCCTCGGGTGTCGAAGCAACAGAAAACAAATGGGCCGTTGCACGGTTGACACTTTCGTCGGTAGCTTGTGCAGACAGGACGACAGCAACCAGAAGTGTATAGGAATTGACATAGTGCAACTCACCTTTTGGCTCAGGGTTCATGTCCCGGAAGCGCCGGAAGATCTCGGCGATCTCGTCCTGTTTCAGGCGGGTTGATTTTGGCATTATTTCTGTGTTCCCTTGCCCAGCAATTCGGAAAGATCATGGACCCTGGCAAAACCAAAGTTTGGAAGGCAACGCTGACCCCTCACCGCAGTCTGACGCGGCAGGGCTTCCTTGTTGTCATGGTGTTGGTAATTCTTGTCAATCTGGTGGTGGGAGGTCTTTTCACGGTCGTGGGTGCCTGGCCAGTTGCCTGGTTTGCCGGGCTTGATGTTCTTCTAGTCTGGTGGGCATTCCGGGTAAATTTTGCAGATGCCCGCCGGATGGAGTGCATTTCCATAACCGAGCATGAGGTGATCGTTGAGCGCTTTAGAGACAAGAAACAACCGGAACAGCAATGTCTTGTCCGCCGTTGGGTGCGCGTAGAGCTAGAGGAGGATGTTGAGCGCGATCTGATCGGTCATCTCAGCCTCGTTTCTGGCCAGACACGCATCTTTCTCGGCAGTTTCCTGGCGCCCGACGAGCGGAAAAGCCTTGCAAGCGCCCTGCGTGCCGCACTTGCCATCCCGCGCATATGACCGATTTTCGGGTGGGAATGAGCTGTTGTCGACGCTATTTCTGAGCTATGACCAAGACTGCATCATTTGAGCAGGCAGCCAGGGACTATGACCTGGTGCGGCAGACCCTTGGTTATCTTCGCAATAACTGGCGTGACCAGCCATCTCTTGAAGAACTCTCAAGCAGTTGCGGCGTTACTCCCGACCATCTCCACCGCCTCTTCATGCGCTGGGCTGGCCTGAGCCCCAAGGCTTTCCTGCAGGCGCTGACCCTTGATCATGCACGAAATCTCTTGCGGGGGTCGGTCAGTATCCTGGAAACAGCCCATGAGGTGGGTCTTTCTGGCCCTGGTCGCCTTCACGATCTTTTTGTGACCCATGAAGGAATGAGTCCCGGTGTCTACAAGGCTGGCGGGCAGGGTATTCTTGTCCGTTTCGGCTTTCATCCCTGCCCATTTGGCGTCGTCCTGCTGATGATGACCGACCGTGGACTCTGTGGTCTTGCATTTGCAGATCCGGGTCAGGAAGATGCCTGCCTCGCTGACATGAAGGCCCGTTGGCCGAAGGCAAATTACGAAAGAGATGACGAGGCAACGGCAAAGCATGTGAGGCGGATCTTCGACCCGATGCGCTGGCGTCCCGAAGAGCCACTTCGCATCGTATTCATAGGGACGGATTTCGAGACCCGGGTCTGGGAAACGTTGCTTACAATACCACTAGGACAGGCCACGGCCTATTCTGACATTGCCGCGCACATTGGCCAGCCCAAGGCATCACGGGCGGTCGGAGCGGCGGTTGGGCGCAATCCGATTTCCTTTGTGGTGCCATGTCACCGGGTTCTCGGCAAATCCGGTGGTCTCACCGGCTACCATTGGGGCCTCACGCGAAAGCAGGCCATCCTCGGCTGGGAAGCGGGAATGTTGGCCGGTGTGGGCCTTTGAAGCTCAGGCCGTCTTATCCGTTGTCTTCCGCAATCGGATGATGATGTCCACCCGATCGATCTCGGTGGCGGGCGGTAGTTGGGGCAGGCCTTTCAGTTCGATACCCGTCGTTCCGATGTCGACGAGAGAGCCCGTCTCTTCAATAAAGTAATGGAAGTGGTTGGATGTGTTGGTATCAAAAAACGTCGTGTGCCCTTCAAATGCCACTTCACGCAGCAATCCTGCAGCCTTGAACTGATTCAGCGTATTATAGACTGTGGCGAGTGACACGCCGATTTCCGCGGACAGCGCCTCCTGATGAAGCGACTCGGCGCTGACATGACGGTCACCGGACCCAAAAAGGATCGTGGCGAGGGCCAGCCTCTGGCGCGTCGGGCGTAGCCCGGCCAATCTCAGCCGGTCGGCAAGTTTCTTCGGAGTCAAGTCCATCACACCTGCTTCTATAGGCCAAAGTCCTTTCGCAACGCAACAGTGACCCTGTCGCGGCCTGGCCGGCTGGTCTACTTGTGGGCTTGGACCATGAATTTCCTTGTGATATTAAAGGACTGTTCCGGTCTGGCCGGACGTTACCGGGTTACTGAGGCAGAATGAGCGGATCGAGATCGCATTTTGGTTATGACGACCTTCTCGCGTGCGGAAGGGGCGAGCTGTTTGGTCCGGGCAATGCCCAGTTGCCGCTGCCGCCGATGCTGATGTTTGACCGCATCACTGAGATTTCAAAGGATGGCGGCTCTTCCGGACTTGGAAAGATCGTAGCCGAATTCGACATCAAGCCCGACCTCTGGTTTTTTGGATGCCATTTCAAGGGTGATCCCGTTATGCCAGGTTGCCTGGGCCTTGATGCACTTTGGCAGATGACCGGTTTCTTTCTTGGCTGGCTTGGAGAACCCGGTCGCGGTCGGGCGCTTGGCGTGGGTGAAGTGAAGCTGAGCGGAATGGTCACACCGATTATCCGGCGGGTTACCTATGAGGTGGAAATCACCCGTCTGGTTCTGCGCCGGCTGAAGATGGCCGTCTCCAATGGCATCATGAAAGCTGATGGCGAGACGGTTTACCAGGTCACCGACATGAAGGTGGGGCTTTTCCAGCCCACGGCCTGAGAAAGGAAACACTATGCGGCGCGTCGTCGTAACCGGTCTCGGGATTGTATCGAGTATTGGCAGCAATGTGCAGGAAGTCCTGAATTCGCTTTACGAAGCGAAGTCTGGCATCGTGAAAGCACCTGACTACGAAAGGCTGGGTTTCCGTTGCCAGGTTCATGGTGCCCCGACTTTTGACCTTGAAAGCGTGGACCGTCGGGTCCGTCGTTTCATGGGTGACGGTGCAGCCTGGAATTTTGCCGCCATGCAACAGTCCATCGTGGATTCGGGTCTTGAGGACAGCGACATAAAGAATGACCGGACCGGGATCATCATGGGTTCTGGTGGGCCTTCGACCCGCACAATCGTTCAGGCTGCAGATACGACGCGGGAAAAGGGCCCGAAGCGCGTCGGACCATTTGCTGTCCCGGCCGCCATGTCCAGCACCAACTCTGCAACACTTGCGACACCGTTTGGAATACGTGGCGTGAACTACTCCATCTCCTCTGCCTGTGCGACGTCTGCACATTGCATCGGAAACGCTGCAGAACTGATCCAATGGGGCAAGCAGGATGTGATGTTTGCCGGTGGTGGCGAAGAGCTGGACTGGACGCTTTCCGTCCTCTTCGATGCCATGGGCGCCATGTCAAGCAAGTATAACGCTACGCCCGACAAGGCGTCGCGCGCCTATGACAAGAACCGCGACGGTTTCGTCATTGCTGGCGGCGCCGGGGTCGTGGTTCTCGAGGAGTTGTCTCACGCAAAGTCACGTGGTGCGAAAATCTATGCTGAAATTGTTGGCTATGGTGCAACATCAGACGGGTATGATATGGTCCAGCCATCGGGGGAAGGGGCAGTTCGCTGCATGCAGCAGGCCATGTCCAGGGTCGATGTCATCGACTACATAAATCCACATGCAACGTCGACCCCCATTGGTGACAAGAAAGAGATCGAGGCGATCAGAAACGTCTTTGGTGACAAGATCCCGCCGATTTCTGGAACGAAATCACTGACGGGACATTCGCTGGGCGCGGTCGGTGCACAAGAGGCGATCTACTCCATTCTCATGATGAGAAACAATTTCATATGTGAAAGCGCCAATATTGAGGAGTTGGATCCGGAATTTGCAGATGTTCCGATCGTGCAAAAGCGAATCGACGATGCAAAAATTGACACGGTGATGTCAAACAGCTTTGGTTTTGGCGGCACTAACGCCTCTCTTGTCTTCCAGCGCTACAACGGCTGATCATCAAATGACAAAACCACTGATGGAAGGTCGCCGCGGGCTGGTCATGGGTGTTGCCAATGATCATTCCATTGCCTGGGGTATAGCACAGCAGCTTTTTCAGAACGGGGCCCAGCTGGCCTTTACCTATCAAGGAGATGCCTTTGGCAAGCGGGTCAAGCCGCTGGCCGAGTCTGTTGGTTCGAAAATCCTGCTGCCCTGTGATGTTGAGGACATCACGACAGTCGATGCGGTCTTCAGCGAGTTGAAGCACCAGTGGGGCTCAATTGACTTTGTTGTTCACGCAATTGCTTTCTCTGACAAGAACGAACTCAAGGGAAAATACGCCGATACAACCCGAGACAACTTCATTAGAACCATGGTGATTTCCTGCTTTTCATTTACGGAAGTCGCAAAGCGTGCAGCAGATTTGATGCCAAATGGCGGCTCTCTTGTAACGCTCACCTACGGCGGATCTGTCCGGGTCATGCCGAACTATAATGTCATGGGTGTCGCCAAGGCAGCTCTCGAGTCATCTGTGCGGTATCTCGCAGCTGATTACGGACCGCAGTCAATTCGCGTGAATGCGATTTCGGCCGGACCGATGCGGACCCTTGCAGGTGCCGGAATTGGCGATGCCAGGGCCATGTTCAATTTCCAACAGGATCACGCACCCCTGCGGCGTACCATTACACTTGATGAGGTGGGCGGAGCCGGGCTTTACCTGCTTTCACCCCTATCGGGTGGCGTAACCGGCGAAATCCACTACGTCGACTCCGGATACAACATCATTTCCATGCCGCGTCCAGAGGACCTTAAGCAGTCCTGACTCTCTCACGCGCCAGGATGATCGAGGTAGTTTTCCTCGGTGAGCGACGTGATTGATGGCCTGTGACCCGTTAACGGATTATCGGCTTTCCATCTGAGGCGCGTTTCGTAGAAGCGGCACGCCAAAGCATCGTACATCAGCAGGCGGCCGGCAAGACTTTCGCCAATTCCAATCAATTCCTTGATCACTTCCATGGCCTGCATGGATCCCATGATGCCAGGGAGCGCACCGAGCACGCCCGCTTCTTCGCAGGCTGGAAACAATCCACGCCGGGGAAGCTCGCCCATGAGGCAGCGGTAGGTGGGCCAGGGTGACCCATCTGGCGAGAGTTCGTGGGGCTTGAAGGTACAGAGTTGTCCATCGAATTGTCCGACTGCGGCAGACACAAGTGTCTTCTTTGCAAAATAGCAGGCATCACTGACTAAGAAGCGCGTCGGAAAATTGTCGCAGCCATCGGCAACAACATCATACTGCGAAATGATGGCAAGGGCATTCTTGCTGGTCAGTCGAAGGTTATGCTCATTTACGGTCACGTGAGGGTTTAATGAGAGCATGGCATTTCGAGCGCTTGTCGTCTTCGCAACGCCGATTGCTGCAGTTGAATGAATGATCTGGCGCTGAAGGTTGGAGATAGCGACAGTATCGTGATCCACGATGCCAATGGTGCCAATTCCTGCTGCCGCCAGATAGCAGAGCAGTGGGGCTCCCAGTCCTCCTGCGCCGACCACCAGAACCTTCGATGCTTTCAATCGGTTCTGTCCAGGTCCACCGACCTCGTGGAGGACGAGGTGTCGCGCATAGCGCTCAATCTCATCTGATGAAAGTACCATTACTTCCTGCCCGAAGAGCCAAACCCGGCTGACCCCCGAGCTGTCTCGTTAAGTACAGAAACTTCACACCATTCGATCTGTGCAACTGGTGCAATAACCAGCTGTGCGATCCGATCACCTCTGGCGATCACAAAATCCTCACTGCCATGATTGATAAGCGGAACCTTCACCTCTCCGCGATAGTCACTATCAATCGTACCTGGCGCATTCAGGACAGTGATGCCATGCTTGATTGCCAGACCAGAGCGTGGCCTCACCTGAGCCTCAAAGCCTTGGGGCAGTGCGATGGCGAGCCCGGTTGGAACAAGGCTTCGGGCACCTGGCTGGAGCGTCAGACTCTCCGTGGACCGAAGATCCATGCCGGCTGATCCTGCGGTTTCATAAGCCGGCAGAGGAAGGTCTGCAGCATGTGGCAGACGCTTGATCTTCACGGCGATCATGAGGATGGCCTACCTTCTGGAATAAGATGTCCAGCCAGCCGCTCCATCAGCATCAGACCGACCTCGTCCTTGCTCATTGCCGGCCAGCTTTCAATTCCTGATCTAGAGATGAAATGCACTGCATTCATGTCGCCGCCAAAGACGCCCGTTCCGCGACTGACATCATTTGCGACAATAAAATCACAACGTTTTTTGTTGAGCTTTTCAAGTGCATGCACATGAATATTCTGTGTCTCGGCAGCAAAACCTACAACGACTTCGGGTCGCAGTTGGTGGCTGGTGATTGTGGCAAGTATGTCGGGATTTTCGACTAGGGATAGCTGAAGTGAACTGCCATTAGACTTTTTAATTTTGTCAGTCTCTTGTTCAGCCACCCGCCAGTCAGCTACGGCAGCGGTGAATATGGCAATGTCGGCAGGCAATTCTGCTTCGCATGCAGTCAGCATCTCCCGGGCTGATTCAACACCTATCACTCTTATGCCAGCGGGAGGAGCGAGTGCGACCGGTCCGGAGACGAGGACAGTGTCTGCCCCGAGTTTCGCTGCGGCGCGCGCAATGGCATAGCCTTGCTTTCCGGATGAATAGTTTGAAATGAAGCGAACAGGATCAATGGGTTCACGCGTGGGCCCGGCTGTGACCACGACCTTTTTTCCGCTCAGTGGCAGAGCCTGCGGCTGAAGCATGGAAATGATTTTGTTAAGAATCTCTACTGGCTCCGACATCCGCCCAGGTCCAAACTCCCCACAGGCCATTTCACCCTCATCCGGACCCACAAAGGCAATGCCTCGGTTCTTGAGTGCTTGGGCATTTGTCACTGTTGCGGGATGCCGCCACATTCTCACATTCATGGCAGGCGCGATCAGCACAGGCTTATCGGTTGCAAGCAATGCCGTCGTCGCCAGATCATTTGCCAGACCGTTTGCCATCTTGGCCATGAGATCTGCCGTGGCGGGCGCGACAACAACAAGATCCGCTGCGCGTGACAATTGGATATGTCCCATCTCGACTTCATCAGTGAGATTAAACAGAGCAGTATGGACTTTTTCGCCTGAGAGGCTCGCCAGCGACAGAGGCGTCACGAACTGTTCGGCGGCCTGTGTCATGATGATAAGGACCCTGATACCACGTGTCTTGAGGAGCCTTACGAGTTCGTGGGCCTTGTAAGCGGCAATACCGCCCCCGATGATGAGAAGTACAGATTTTCCAGCTATCATGTCTACACTCTCACTCTGCCAGTACTCAAATGTTCCGATCGTCCCGCATCATAGCAGCTGCCGGGTGGCAATGAGTGCAAGGGATATGGCGCCAACAGCCAGCCAGAAAACCATCCAGCGCTTTGGCTCACCCTGCAACTCGACCATGTATCGGATACTTTCGGGGTCAAGCCGAAGCCCTCTGCTTCCTGCTGTGCCAGCAAACAGGGCGGCGCTGCGCTTCACGTCCTCCAGCACTCCTGGCAGGCCTGCCAGAAATTGTCCCAGATTTTCCGTTGCATATTCGAGCTTACCTGCGGGACCAAGCTTGCGTTCAATCCACTCTCTCACAACTGGTTCGGCCGACAACCACATGTTCAAATTCGGGTTCAGTGTTCTGGCAACACCTTCAACAACTACCATGGTTTTCTGCAGCAGGAGAAGTTGTGGCTGTGTCTTCATGTCAAACTGAGCCGTCACTTCAAAAAGCTGTGTGAGCAATTTCGCCATTGAGATCTGGCTGGCTGGCAGGTCCATGATAGGTTCGCCAATGGCACGGATCGCCTGTGCGAAGACCGCCGGATCGTGCTCAGCTGGAACATAGCCTGCCTCAAAATGAACCTCACTGACCCGCAGATAGT
This sequence comes from Aestuariivirga sp., assembly GCF_044238155.1. GTDB lineage: Bacteria > Pseudomonadota > Alphaproteobacteria > Rhizobiales > Aestuariivirgaceae > Aestuariivirga. The sequence continues at coordinate 33,946 of NZ_JBIIDX010000002.1, forward strand.
TCCTGGTTATGAATCCGTAGAGTATTTCGGCAAGAAACATACTCTCCTTGCGTCCAAGTCGTCCGACTATTCCAAAGTCCACCGCCACAAGCTGACCTTGTCGGTCAATAAACAGATTACCTTGATGCATGTCGGCATGGAAGAAGCCATCCCGTATTGCGTGGCGCAGGAAGCTCTGAATGACGGTATCGCCAAGCGTGACAAGATCGAATCCCTGCGCTTTCAGTCCAGAAAGATCTGAAATTGGCGTTCCCTCGATCCATTCAGTTGTAAGGACCTCGCGGCTGGTGCGAGTCCAGTCCACTTGTGGAACCCGGAAGCCGGGGTCATTGCGGATGTTTCCCGCCATTTCAGAAATAGCAGCTGCCTCCATGCGCAGGTCTAGCTCCTGTTTCATGGAGCTTTCGAGCATTCGCACAGCCGCAACGGGGCGCAGACGTCGACCTTCCAGGCTGAAGCGCTCCATCAGCCTTGCCGCAAAGTAGAAACTGCTCAGATCGGCAGCAAAACGTTTTGCGACACCTGGCCTGAGGACCTTGACGGCAACTTCGCGGCCATCCGACGTTCTTGCCTTGTGGACTTGAGCTATGGAGGCGGCGGCAACTGGAGGACCAAACTCCTGAAAGATAGCGTCAACGCCGACCCGAAGATTTTCTTGGATGATCGATTTGGCTATCTCGGTTGGGAATGGCGGAAGACGATCCTGTAGGGCCTTCAGCTCGAATGCCCGCTCTGGCCCTACGAGATCGGGTCGTGTCGCCAGGAACTGTCCAAGTTTGATGTAGCTTGGCCCCAAGGCCGAGAGCGCGGCAGCAAGACTATTGTTATCATCACGAGCAGGCTTGCTCGCACCAATCTTTGCAATCGCCAGTGCTGCCCGGGCTGACCATGGCAGCTGTTTGCGTTGTTCCGGTGTCAGGAGAGCATCATAAGTGGCCAGAGTTCGTCCGGCTCGCATGAGGCTGTAGACATTGAGGAGTGAAGCGAACATCACACCCGCCAGCCAGAGTGGATTGCGACCACTCCACCAGTGAGGTTCCGAAAGCTGACATTTGCAAAGCCAGCCTGTTCAATCATGAGCTTGAACTGTTCCTGCTTAGGAAACGTTCGGATGGATTCGACAAGATATCGATAGGGTTGACCATCACCTGTCACCACCTTGCCAACCGCCGGGATTACTGTGAAGGAGTAGGCATCATATAGGCTGTCAAGAACAGGCAAGTCCACATGCGAGAATTCAAGGCAGAGAAACCGCCCCCCCGGCCTGAGAACGCGGTAGGCCTCGGCAAGGGCCTTGTTGATATGGGTTACATTGCGGATGCCGAATGCAATCGTATAACTGTCAAAGGTCTTGTCGGCGAAAGCCAGCGCCTCTGCATTGCCCACTGTGAAGCTGCACTTTTCTGACAATCCCTCGATCTGAGCCCGCTTGCGGCCCTCATTGACCATCTCCGGCGAGATATCGGCAACTGTCACCCTAAGGTTTGGCCCGCCGGCTCTGAGAATTCGGAATGCAACATCTCCGGTACCACCGGCAACGTCGAGATGGCTGTAGCTGGAAGAACCACGGACGGGGTTCAGAATAGTGACGAGATCATCTTTCCACAGCCGGTGGAGGCCCGCTGACATCAGGTCATTCATTTGATCGTAGCGTGAGGCAACTCTTGAAAATACCTCATTGACCAAGTCCTGCTTTTCAGACTCCTCAACACGGCGGAAACCGAATGCTACGGTCTCGTCATCTGGCCTGTCAGTCATGGCAAACGCTCCCCACACCAAACTCACTTCCGCAACATCATACGGAGCTCGTCAAGACGCATAGCTCCGGTCAGGTGCGCAACAGCAAAATAACTCACAATTCCGGCAGACACGAGAGCCAGAAGTGCCCAAGCTGCCGCAAGGAAACCTGCCATGGGGTCATAATTTGGCCGAACAAGCTCATTTCCTGCCAGCAGCAGGGCTCCCATGATGGCTGCTGACAGGAAAATACGTGGCAATCGTGTCCTGGATCTTTCGTCGAGGACGAAAAGACCTTGTCTGGACAAGGACATGGCGAGTAGCGCTGCATTGACCCATGCAGCAGCTGAGGTTGCCAATGCGATGCCCACATGGCCCAGATAGCGGGATAGGACAAGACTGCCAATGACGTTGACCAAAACAGAGATGATCGCAAACCGCATGGGGGTCCTCGTATCTTCCCGCGCATAAAATGCGGGTTGAAGAACCTTTGCGAGCGCAAAAGCCGGTAGTCCGATGGCAAAGGCCAGCAAGGCCGGCGCTACAGCAAATGTGTCGTCCCGCGTGAATGCCCCGTGCTCAAACACTGTGTGGATGATAGGTTGTGGTATTGCCATGAGGGCAAATGCAGATGGCAGTGTCAGGAACATCGAAAGCTCAAGAGCCCGGTTCTGGCTCCGCATGGCGCTTGCGCTGTCTCCTGATCTAAGCCACTTCGAAAGATCTGGCAGCAGAACAATCCCGATCGCCACTCCGATAACTCCGAGGGGCAGTTGATACAGCCTGTCGGCATAGTACAAGAACGCCACTGCACCATCGAGTGTTGTTGCTATCATCGTAGCAATGAGCAGATTGATTTGCATCACTCCGCCAGATACGATTCCTGGAAACGACAGAGCAATCACACGTTTCACGTCCGGCGTCAGTCTGGGTCGAGCAGGCATCAGCCGTATGCCTGCATGCTTGCACGCCATGGCTAGAAAAGCGTATTGGGCAACACCTGCCAGAAACAGTCCCCAGGCAAAAATGTGGCCCGTCGCCGGCGTGTTGCCGGTTGCCAGAAGCCAGGCAACCACATTTGATCCTATCATTACGACGTTCAGGAGGATGGGGGCCGCTGCTGCCGCCGTGAACCGGTTTAAGCTATTTAGAACGCCTGACTGAAGAGCTGTAAGAGACATGAACAAGAGATATGGGAAACAGATACGGGTTAATTCGACCGTAAGCCCGAGTTGAGCTTCGTCCCCCTTGAAACCAGGTGCAATGACATAGATGAGAAAGGGCATCGTCATCATCGCCACAGCTGAGAACAGCAACAGCCAGGCAAGCAGAACGCTGAAGACGTCGATGGCAAACTTCTGGGCGGCTTCAAGTCCTTCGCCTTCAAATTTCTTGGCAAAGAGTGGAACAAAGGCACTGTTGAAGGCGCCTTCTGCGAAAAGGGCGCGGAAAAGATTTGGGAAGCGTTGGGCTACAAAGAAGGCCTCTGCCACAAAGCTTGTACCAAGAGTAAAGGCAATCAGTTGATCCCGTAGAAAGCCAAGCACTCTGCTGACAAGGGTGAAGCCTCCCACAGTCGCGGCTGATCTGAAAAGAGACATTAGGTATCAGACTCCAGCTACAGCGGCTTGTGCTGGCCGCAGAATATCCAGCAGTGCATTTTCAATATGCTTGTGTCGTGCCGCGCTTTCGATTTTGGCGCCCGTCAAATCAGTAACATAAAAGACGTCTACGGCCTTCTCGCCAAATGTCGTTATATGTGCGGACGCTATGTTGATGTTGAGTGTATAGAGAGCCTCTGTCAATTCATACAGCAGGCCAAGCCGATCGAGGCCGTTGATTTCAATCACTGTGAAACGATTAGATGACTGGTTGTCAATGATGACCCGTGGCTCGACCTGAAATGCCTTGATGCGCTGCTGTGGCTTATAGGCCCGTGACACAGCCTCCTTCAGTCGGAGTTCACCCCGGAGTGCCTTGCGGACAAGCTCCGCAATTCGTTCACCACGACGACGCTCGTCATTTTCATCTTGGAATTCACGCTGGATTAAGATCGTGTCGAGCGCCATTCCATCTGTGGTGGTGAAGATCTGGGCGCCTGCGATATTTGCGCCTGCCGCTGCGCAGGCTCCAGTGATGAGGGCAAGCAAGCGGGGATGGTCCGGTGCGTAAATCGTCAATTCCGTTATTGCAGTAAACGCATCTGTTTCGAGACTGGTTACAATGCTCCTCGGTGAGGCCTGTGATATGAGCGTGGCATGACGCATTTGCTCATCGGTCGATGTTCCCAACCAATATGCATCATAGTGTCTGGCTGCATATGACACTTTCTGATCTTCGCGCCAGTCGTCCTGACGTGAGAAAAATGCCGTCTGCGCCGCCACGATCCGATCCCGCCGTGATACCGCGGTATGCCCGCCTGTGAGAACGGGTTCTGCTTCGGCGTAGAGTGTGCGCAACAACTGGCCTTTCCAGCCGTTCCATACGCCTGGCCCAACGGCGCGAATATCGGCGACAGTGAGAATGATCAAGAGCTTTAGTCTCTCCAAACTCTGCACGACGGCACAGAAATCCAGAATTGTCTTGAAGTCATTCAGGTCCCGCATTTGCGATGTTTCGCTCATCAGCAAGTGATGGCGGATTAGCCATGCAACGGTCTCCGTTTCAGGTGGGGTGAGTCCGAGTCGCGGACAGAGGTCAAGCGCAATGCGTTCACCTCCGATGGAGTGATCCTCCTTCCGTCCTTTGGCGATATCGTGCAAGAAAACAGCTACATAGAGAAGGCGCCGGCTCATGAGGGTCGGGAAAATCGCCGTTGAAAGTGGATGGTCATCCGCCAACCGTCCACGCTCTATAGCCGATAGTTGCCCCACAGCACGGATCAGGTGTTCATCAACGGTATAATGATGATACATGTTGAACTGCATCATGGCGACAATCCGGCCGAATGGGGGAATGAATCGGCCAAGAACTCCGGCTTCATTCATCATGCGAAGAACAATATCTGGATCCTCCGACGATGTGAGTAAACCAAGAAACAGAGCATTTGCTTCAGCATTATTCAGTATCGTCCTGATAGCACCGAGAGATTTCCGTAAAAGTTTCAGAGTATCGGGGTGAATTTCCGCGCCTGTCTGGCCTGCGGCGGTAAACAGACGAATGATATTCACAGGGTCGCGGTTGAAAACATCATCAACGAGCGGAACGATGCGTCCACTTTCGATTTTGAAATCAGGAGCCTTCTCGATCACGCCCGAGGTTCTTGAGACCAGGCGTCCTATCATGCGACCAATGGCTGGAACATCCTTGACGTGTTTTGCTTCCAGACTGGCACAGAATATTCTTGTGAGATCACCAACATCTTTTGCAATCAGGAAATAGTGCTTCATGAAACGCTCGACATGTTTCAGTCCGGCACGCGCTTTATATCCAAGACGTTCGGCAATGTCTGGCTGGCGGTCAAAGCTCAGTCGGTCCTCTCCCCGTCGCGAAAGGAAATGCAAGTGACAGCGCACCGCCCAGAGGAATCGTTCGCATTTCTTGAAGACGGCCAGTTCGTCTCTTGAAAAAGCACCTTTTTGAGCCAGTTGATCCGTGGAGTCCGCTGCGTACATGTACTTTGCAATCCAGAAAAGGGTGTTAAGGTCACGCAGTCCACCTTTTCCATCCTTTACATCTGGCTCGACGAGGTACCGGGTCTCGCCCGCCTTCATATGCCTTACGTCTCTCTCAGCCAGTTTGTCTGCAATGAATTTCTTGCTGTCGCGGCTCAAAAGGTCCCGCCGAAACTCAGTTACCAGCCTCTGGAACAGCTCTTGATCCCCACAGATGAAGCGCGCCTCCAAGATTGCAGTCAGTATGGTATTGTCTGATTTTGCCAGCCTGATGCATTCATCGATGCTGCGTGTTGCATGGCCAACTTTTTGGCGGGCATCCCACAGGCAATACAGAATGAATTCGACGATATTTTTTGTCCGATTGGTTTGCCGAGATGGCAAAACAAACAACAGGTCAATGTCTGATCCCGGCGCCAGCGTGCCGCGGCCATAGCCACCAACTGCCACGATTGATATCTGCCCCTGACTTTTTTCAGCAGGGAAAATCTCACCATTGGCAAACTGAAAGAGTTCTTGAACGAGTCTGTCTTGTGTATCGCTCAGAAACTGGGCACACGCGGTGCCATTTCCATCGGCAAGCAACTGTTTCTCGGCAATGACATGAGCCTGACGAAGAGCATCCTTTAAAATTTTTACAACAATTGGCCTCAGATCCGTTGGACTGCGCTGTTCCGCTGATCTTGCGTCACGAAAAAGGTGGCCCAAAGAGTCTGGGCTCATAAGGTCACTGTTCTGGGTTGCAGTCATTGCTTTTGCTGTCCCCGTAGCATAGCGACCAGCTCGTAAATGATGGAAAGGGCCTCTCGTGGCGATAGTTCATCTGCAACGAGCCCTCTCAATCGTTGTTCAACCTCTGAGTCATGGCGTTGAGTTGGTGTGAGCGTGGCAAAAAGCGGAAGATCATCCATGAAAGTGCGGGTGTTTGCAGAGCTCCCTGTGCGTTCGAGTCGGTCCAATATTGCCTGCGCACGGTTTATGACGCCTGCCGGCAATCCAGCAAGTTTTGCAACGTGAATGCCATAGGACCTATCAGCAACCCCTGCAGTGACTTCATGCAGAAATACGATCTCATCCTGCCATTCCCTTACCTTCATCGTTGAATTTGCAAGATGAGCGAGTTTCCCTGCCAGGGTAGTCAGTTCATGATAATGGGTTGCAAACAGAGCGCGGCACTTGTTGATGCTGTGAAGATGCTCAAGTGTTGCCCAGGCTATTGACAGGCCATCATAAGTCGCTGTTCCACGCCCAATTTCGTCAAGGATGACGAAAGACTTTTCGGAGGCTTGATTGAGGATTGCCGCGGTTTCGATCATTTCCACCATGAAGGTGGAGCGCCCGCGTGCAAGATCATCAGCTGCACCCACGCGACTGAAAAGCCTGTCGACCACTCCAAAGTGTGCTTCAGTGGCAGGAACGAAGGATCCCATCTGTGCCAGGACGATAATGAGAGCGTTCTGGCGTAGGAAGGTAGACTTGCCAGCCATATTTGGACCGGTTAGAAGACATAGACGTTTGGTGTCGCCCGACAATTCGCAGTCATTGGCCACAAAAGATCCAGAAGCGCCGTCCTGGAGGGTTGCTTCAACAACAGGGTGTCGGCCCCCCTTGATGGAGAAGCGGACTGTTCCATCTACTCGCGGCCGAGTATAACGTCGGCGTTCAGCAAGTTCGGCAAGCGCGGAAGCCGCGTCTATGTTGGCGGTTGACGTTGCCAATTGAGAAATAAGGTTCCGGCGAGCGATGGTCATGCTGCAGAGCCTCGTAAAGATCTCCTGTTCTAGAGCAAGCGCCTTATCGGCTGCGGCTGCAATCCTCTGATCAAGCGTCGTAAGCTCTGCCGTCACGAATCGAACGGCATTTGCCACAGTCTGCCTATGGATAAAGATCTCTGCGCCATTGCGCAGCTTGAGCGCCTCAGCATTGTTGGCAGAAATTTCAATAAAGTAACCAAGTACATTATTGTATTTTATTTTGAGTGACTTAATTCCAGAGACCTCACAATACTGACTTTGAAGTTGCGCCACAACCTGACGCGTTTCATCTCTTAGCGTACGGTTTTCATCGAGTTCGCTTGAGTACCCAGCTCGCACGAAATTGCCATCGCGAGCCTGCACAGGCAGGTCAGTGTTCAGAGCAGAAGCAAGCTCGCTTGACAGTTCCTCATCTGCCCAGCTGAGAATGTCATGGGCCTCACCAAGGTTTCGAGGAAGGTTTGACAGCGTCCCATGACCGGACATTCGCTTGGCGAGTGTTCTGGCAATGTCAATGCCATCACGAATCGCAGCAAGATCACGTGGGCCGCCTCGCCCCACTGTAAGCCTGCCCAGAGCTCGTTCAAGGTCTGGCATTGCAGATAGAAGTTGCCGAACATCGTTTCGGAGCAGTCCATCATTCAAAAAGTGCGACACATCATCGAGCCTATGGGCGATGGCATAGGGATCGCAGAGAGGATTTGAGAGTCGCTGCGCGATGCAGCGAGAGCCTGCAGCTGTGACGGATAGATCAATCACAGAAAGCAGGCTGCCTCGACGCTCTCCCTGCAATGTGCGTGAAAGCTCCAGATTGGCCCTGGTCGCCGGGTCTATGACCAGCGTTTCTGATGCGATGTCCTGGCGCGGTGGTCTCAGATGTGGAATTTGGCCAGCCTGGGTAATGATGATGTAGTCCAGAAGGCCGCCGAGAGCAGAGATCTCAATGCGGGAAAAGTTTCCGAACCCTTCGAGCGCATCAACCTCAAAATGCTGTTTAAGTCGCTGTTCTGATGAGATGGAATCAAAACGCGCTGATGGAATGGGAGTGATGGGCGCGCCTGGCCGGGACAAGGCGTCAAACATTTGATTGTCTTCAAAGAGGCGCTCTGGAACAACTATTTCCCGCGGATCAAGACGCATGAGGTCAGCAGCCAGCCGGTTGGCGTCAGTCAGCGTGACTGCAAGTTCACCAGAGCTTATGTCAGCCCAGGCAATTGCGACCTGCCCGCCCGCGCTATTATGGGTCACGGCGAGGAGGAAATTGTTGGTCCGGGAGTCGAGAAGCGTATCTTCAGTCAGTGTACCTGGGGTAACGAGGCGTACGATATCGCGGCGAACTACCGCTTTCGAACCTCGCTTGCGTGCGTCAGCGGGATCTTCAAGCTGTTCACAAACCGCCACACGGTGACCGAGACGTATCAGTTTCTGAAGGTACCCGTCAGCGGCATGTACCGGCACGCCACACATGGGAATATCTTGGCCCAAGTGCTTACCACGTTTGGTGAGGGTGATGCCCAGGGCTGCAGCTGCAACTTCCGCATCTTCGAAGAACAGTTCATAGAAGTCACCCATCCGGAAGAACAGCAGGCTTCCCGGGTTTGCCTGTTTCAGCACCAGAAACTGGGCCATGATGGGCGTGGGGCGCTGTCCGGGATTACCCCCGGCCTCGTCACTGCTATGGTCTGAATTGTGCACGGTCTATCCATAGCAGAAATAGGCATCTTTGGCACAAGACAGGATTTCGGGATGCTTGAGTATCAGCCCTGCTCTCTCTAGTCTCGGACGGGACGCTTTTTGAACCAATTCGGGGTATGCCATGGACCAAAAGCCACGCCGGCCGTCCTTCACTGACGAGGAGGCCCTGCAATTCCATAACCGTGGAAAGCCGGGCAAACTTGAAATCAATCCCACCAAGCCGATGGCCACCCAACGCGATCTGTCGCTTGCGTATAGCCCTGGCGTGGCTGTGCCGGTACGCCGGATCGCTGAAGAACCGGAAACTGCCTATGACTATACGGCCAAGGGAAACCTCGTTGCCGTCATTTCCAACGGTACCGCGATATTGGGGCTTGGTGATCTCGGGGCTCTGGCCTCAAAGCCGGTCATGGAAGGAAAGGCGGTACTCTTCAAGCGCTTTGCTGATGTAGATTCCATTGATCTGGAGGTCGATACCCGGGATGTCGATGAATTCATTAATTCTGTTCGGTATCTCGGCCCGTCCTTTGGCGGAATAAATCTTGAGGATATCAGAGCGCCTGATTGCTTTATCATAGAGCAACGGTTGCGTGAGATGATGGATATCCCGGTCTTTCATGATGACCAGCATGGAACGGCAATCATTGCCACAGCCGGACTCATCAATGCGCTTCATCTGACAAACCGGACTCTTTCTTCGGTCAGGATCGTATGTAACGGTGCGGGTGCGGCTGCCATTGCCTGTGTCGAACTCATAAAATCTCTTGGAGTTCCCAATTCCAATGTCATCCTGGCTGATTCAAAGGGCGTGGTCTACAAAGGGCGAAGCGAGGGCATGAACCAGTGGAAGTCAGCCCATGCCTCTGACACGCCTGCGCGAAGCCTCGCAGACGCACTGGTCGGCGCAGATGTTTTTTTCGGACTTTCTGTAGCCGGTGCCCTTACACCAGACATGGTTCGCAGCATGGCGCCTGACCCAATCATATTTGCCATGGCCAATCCTGACCCCGAGATCACTCCGGAGGAGGTCTCCAAGGTGAGGCCGGACGCGATCATGGCCACGGGCCGATCCGATTATCCAAATCAAATCAACAATGTACTCGGATTTCCCTACATTTTCAGGGGTGCTCTTGATGTCCGGGCAAGGACCATCAATGACGAGATGAAGATTGCAGCAGCTGAGGCCCTTGCGGGTCTAGCACGCGAGGATGTGCCCGATGAAGTTGCGGTCGCCTATCATGGGACAAGGCCAAGCTTCGGCCGGGACTATCTCATTCCAGTGCCCTTTGATCCGCGCCTGATTTCAACTGTTCCTGTCGCCGTGGCTAAAGCAGCCATGGAGAGTGGTGTTGCACGTCGGCACATTGCAAATCTCGACGAATATGGACGTACGCTTTCTGCAAGACTTGATCCTATTGCCGGTACATTGCAGAGCGTGTTCGAGAAAGTCAGGGTTGCGCCGCGGCGTGTCGTCTTTGCGGAAGGTGAAGAGGACCGGATGATCAGGGCAGCGAATAGCTTTGCCAGCGCAGGCCTTGGCCGCGCCATACTGATTGGCCGTGACTCCGCTATCGAAAGAACCCTTCAGAGCGGTACTCTGGAACTTCATGAGAATGTCGAGATCTCGAATGCCAGGCTGTCCGAGCGCAACGTTGATTACGCAAATTACCTCTATGAGCGGCTGCAGCGCAACGGCTTCCTTCTCCGTGACTGTCAGCGCATGGTTAACCAGGACCGGAATGTCTTCGCGGCCTGCATGGTTGCAATGGGTGACGCCGATGCAATGGTCACCGGACTCACCCGCAACTTTTCGGTTGCACTGGACAATGTTCGTCAGGCCATCGACCATCGGCCTGGTCACCGTCCCATTGGCGTGTCAATGGCTCTTGTACGAGGCCGCACCGTGTTCATCGCCGATACGTCGATTCATGAACTGCCGTCTGCCACGGAGCTTGCAGACATAGCCCAGGAGGCGGCAGGCGTTGCACGACGTTTTGGTTACGAACCGAGGGTTGCTTTTCTGTCATATTCAACCTTTGGCTATCCGCGTGGTGAACGTGCCGAATATGTGCGCAATGCAGTTTCGGAGCTTGATGGCCGACATGTTGATTTCGAGTATGATGGAGAAATGGCGGCTGATGTGGCTTTGTCGCGCGAGGCCATGGCACTCTATCCATTTTGCAGATTGACGGGTCCGGCAAATGTACTGGTCATGCCGGCTGCACATTCAGCGTCTATTTCAACAAAAATGCTGCAGCAGCTGGGTGGCGTTACCGTTGTTGGGCCGTTGCTGACAGGCCTTGACCGGCCAGTACAGATTGCGTCGATGTCTGCTACTGCGTCTGAAATTCTCAATCTCGCTGCCATTGCCGCCCACGACATCAACCGCTAGAGTGTATTATAGCAGCGCCGTTCGGGCGCAGCGGTGGTGGCCGGCAGGAGCGGTGTGAAACAACCACTCGGGGTCTTCGTGAGGAGTGCTGCGAACAAAACGCCCGCCGCCAGAAAACCCGAAGGGCTGGGGCTTTTCGTGCCTTGGCGGTGTTGGATGGCTTGACTGGGCTGCAGCCTGCTCTTCGCCATTCTCCTGATCACACCGCAAAATCCCTTCGGCGGCTCAATTCAATCAGGTCGGTTCTTGCTCTAGGCGTATGGTTGCTGCCCGAGGGGTCGGTCAATTCGCTCGGTTGCTTCCACAGGGGCTCCAAAATGGGTGAAGTAGCGCGACCTTATCGCTGATACAGGAAGAATGACCAAGACATCAGTCGTATTGAACTGTTCGTCAGCCACGGCACCATCACCAATATAGCAGCCAAGCCTTAGGTAGCCTTTGATCAGGGGTGGCAGAGACATAAGCGCGCGCCGCTTTTCTGGTTCAGACAATGTCAAGAGACGCATCTCGATCCGTTTATCCGGCAGTGCATTGACGTGCCATTCGGATTTCGGGATCGCCTCTGCAAGAAGGCTCAGCGCCGGCCCATGCAGAGCAGGTGAAGTGCCAGCGAGGCTTGCACAGCCCAGCATTACATCCATGTTGTAAGCACGAACATAGTTCCAGATTCCCTGCCAGAGTAGTTCAACTACCGGTCGGGTGCGAAAAGGTTTGAGCACGCAAGACCGGCCAAGTTCAAGAAACCTCAGGCTGGGCTTGGCCTTCATCAATGGCACAATATCAAATTCACGTTGCGAATAAAAACCAATCGCTGCTTCGGCAACTTCCTGGCGCAGCAATCGATAGGTTCCAATCAGTTGCCCGTCTGACAGCAGAACGGGATCATCCTGTGCCCCTGGGCCTTGGTTGACTACAATCAAGTGATCGCAGATGGAATCGAATTCATCGCGGTCGATTTTTTGCTCAACTGTGAGATCGTCTGCTCTTGCCTTCATTTCCTCGTAGAAGACCCTGTAGCGAAGACGTTGGCAGGCCAGAAGTTCATTAGACCCTGACGCCTGACGGAGAATCAATTGACCGCGTGCAACGTTGATGTCGCGCATTTTCGACCGTCTATTGTTTAGCAGGCAACCGGTTACAAACCCGAACTTTGTGAATGCATTATGACGTACTAGGCCGCGGTCTGACGGGTTACCAGTCGGTTGATTGTATCTTCAAGGTCTTGGCGGTCGAAGGGCTTTGACAGGTATCCGTCCATGCCCGCATGGAGACATTCGACGATGTCTTCGCGATGCGCATTTGCCGTCAGAGCCAGAATGGGGAGCCTCTGAAGGCCAAGGATCTGCTCGTTCCGGCGAATCTGCCGTGTTGCTTCAATGCCATCGAGGACGGGCATCTCGACGTCCATGATGACAAGGTCAGGCCTTGTATCTGTCTTCAAGGCCACAAGGGCGTCTTGCCCGTTGCTGACGTGGGTTACCTCATAGCCTTCACGCCGCAGAACGGTCTGGGCCAAAAGGGCATTGACCGGGTTGTCTTCAGCCAGAAGAACACGGAGCGGAATAGTTGAGCGATCAATCTCAACGATTTTTCTCAAGTCTTCTATGGCCGTGTCAATCGTTGCTTCCTGAGGCAGTTCTACCAGCCTTAGCAGCGACTGTCTTCGAAATGGTTTCAGCAGATAGCCGGAAACAGGCTTGCTGAGGAGATGCTGGTATTGACGTCGTTGTTCCGATCGGATGATCACCAAAGTCTTGAGAGTTGACGCTGCTCCATGCTCCCTGATGAGTTCTGCGAAATCGCTGTCGCAGATTACCATAGTGGTGCCGGTTATTTCACTGTCTTTTAGCAGCGTTTCTAAGCCATGCGGCTCAGTGAGCCGTGCGATGGTAGCTCCGTTTTCCGTGAGCGTGGCTTGAACATGTTCGATGGTTATGGCTGGACGGCCGGCAACGATGAAATGCCGCCCTGTCAGTTGCAACTTGTTTTTGGGCTCAGAAATCCCTTTGCAAGGTAACTTGACCTTGAAGCTTGAACCCTGCCCGGGTGTTGACTTGACCGTTATCGTACCGCCCATTGCTTCGATCAATTGTCGCGAAATGGCAAGTCCGAGTCCGGCACCGCCAAACAGCCGGCGGGTGTCCTGGTTAGCCTGTGTGAATTCGTCGAAAATACGCGCCTGCTCATCCGTTGACATGCCGATGCCGGTGTCAGTCACCGTGATTACGAGGTCATGTACCGGTGATAACGTTGCACTTATCGCGACGCCACCATGTGAGGTGAACTTGATGGCATTGCCACACAGGTTGAGCATGACCTGCCGCAGCCGATTTTCGTCACCGACCACGAGCGGTGGAATTTCAGCAGAAATGAAGCAGGATATCTCAATGCTCTTTGCGTGAGCACGAGGGGCGAGCAATTCAGTGACAGACTCGATTAGCGATGTGAGGTCAAAACCCGCATGCTTGACTGGCAATTTTTCACGCTCAGCCAGTGATGCATCTAGCAGTTCATCGACAATCGACAGAAGTGCTCGGGCAGATGCATCTGCTGTTCTTGCATAGTTCCGCTGCTCTGCAGTAAGCGGCGTTTCCAGCAGCAGGCCAATCATTCCAATGACACCGTTCATCGGTGTCCGGATTTCATGGCTGGTCACAGCAAGAAATCTGGATTTTGCGTTGTTCGATGCTTCTGCTCGAAGCCTGGCTTCATGCAGAGCTTCGGCTGTTGTGGCTAGAGCGGCAAGGCGCCGGCGTGTTGCCTTGCGCCAGAAGAACTGTCCCAGTGTGATGGCGATCGATATAATGAGACCCGCAACGACGAGGCCAAGAACGAGGTTCCGAGAACCAGTGGATAGAGCGGTCGCAATTGCCAGTCCACTGAGCAATGCGACCAGCGAAGAAGACCCTATCAATGTGCCGTAACCAACTTCGGGGCGCGCCAGCTGCTCCAGGGCGCGCGTCAGACTGGCATCTGGCGCCAGACCTTCAGCTGTTGGTTCCAAGCTGGCTTCGATGAATCTGTGGTCAGTGTCACTCATCGCTGTCTAATTGCCATGGTCGGATTGCAAAAGACTTACGGGCAGAAGATGTGGTTAATCTTTGATTAACCGCAGTCAGGCAGCCGTATCGAATGAGCGAAGTCTCTGGCGGTAGCTGAGTGCTTCGGCAATGTGGATGCGACATACCTGGTGATTTTGATCGAGATCTGCCAAGGTCCGTGCCACGCGCATGACCCGGTGATAGCCACGTGCAGAAAGATTCATGGCGGCTGCTGCATCTGTGAGCAAGGATAGGCCGGCGGCATCGGGGGATGCGATGCCTTCCAGCAATCTGCCATCTGCTTCTGCGTTTGTGTGAAGGTCGGGCCGGCCCAGTTCGTGATAACGTCGTTGTTGCAGTCTTCGGGCTGCCAGGACCCGCTGTGCCACGTCAGCACTGGTTTCCTTGGGCGCTGGAAGTGCAAGGTCAGCCGCTTTGACGGCGGAGAGTTCGACCTGTATGTCCATGCGATCAAGCAAGGGGCCTGACAGTCTTGCCTGATAATCAGCCGCACAACGCGGTCCACGGCGGCATGTGTGGCCTGGCTCACCGGCCATTCCGCATTTGCACGGGTTCATTGCTGCCACCAGCTGGAATCGCGCAGGATAGGTGACATGATAGTTGGCGCGGGCGATGACTGTTTGGCCGGTTTCCATCGGCTGTCGCAGCGATTCAAGTACTCGTGGCTGGAATTCCGGCAGCTCATCGAGAAAAAGAACACCGTTGTGGGCAAGCGCCATCTCGCCGGGCTTCGCCCTGAGGCCTCCACCCACAAGAGCCGGCATCGACGCCGAATGGTGGGGCGCGCGGAAAGGGCGTCGCCGGGATAGCCGACCACCTGAAAGTTCGCCCGCCAGGGATGCGACCATGCTGACATCCAGCATTTCGCGGGAGTCCAT
>NZ_JBIIDX010000203.1:0-4590 GCF_044238155.1 Aestuariivirga sp.
CTCCTGCGCGGCCTGTTCGAAGCTAGAAAATTGACGAGGCGCCAAGCCATCGCGCTCATGGGTCCGGTCGGTGAAGGCGAAGCCTTCGCCAAACATGCTGGTGAGGACGGCTGCTGCCGCGCCCGACTGGGTGCTGTGTCCACTCGGATATTCGGGGAATGGCGGGGTGATGAGGATTGGCTCCCACTTCGGGTCGATGACCCGCTTGATATAGGTTACTGGCCGAAGCAGATCATAGCTGTACTTGGCATGCCAGCAGCCGATGAAGCTGTCCGCAACGGCGACGCCAAGGCGCATCAGCACCTCGGCTGACCTGTCGAGGCTTGCCGTCTGCTCGGTGAGAATGTCGAGCGCAATTGAAATCCAGTGACCAGGTGGCGTGGGTGACAGCATCGGATCATCCGACCAGAAGCGTGCGATTGCCTCTTGTTCCGGTGTCAGGTTCCTGATGGTCTCATACACCTCTCGCGCCTCTCCGTAGAAGCTGGAACCTGGGTCCTCGCTGTATACTGGTGGCGGCGGCAGCGGGCAGGCGGTGCCATCCGGCATCGCAAAGGTACGATTGCTTCCCCAGTCTGGCAGCAGTGGAAACTGCTGCTGGCGGATGGCGCTGGTTGGCGCCCAGCTGTCCGGCTGCGTTGCCAGGTCATAGGCCATGGGAAAGCCCATGTTCTTGATGACCGCGCCGCCATCATCCATCGACCACTCGATGATTGCCGCTGTCAGCGCCTCGCCATAGGCGAGGCTGGCGTCAGCCACGTCACGAGGAAGGCCACTGAGTGCATCAGCCTTCAGTTTTTTCTGGGCGGCGGCAATGACCCGCTGACCAGTGGGGCCGGTATTGCCAAAGAAGGCGGTTACAGCCGAGGCCATGACGCAGTGGGTGATCACGGCATCGTCATAACGCTTTGCGCGATCGCGCCGCGGCAAATCATTGAGGCCGTTCAGCTGGCCTTCGAGCGAGATCAGCGACGTCGAGCCTGACGCAACTGCCTGATATGCGGCGACTCCGAGATATGCGAAGGCACGACTCGCTACTGGCGGTGAATAGGTGGCCGTGTGCCGCACCAGCCTCAGAACGACCCTGTACCATTGGCGCAGGATGTCACCGCCAGCGGTGCCCGCGCGCAATGGGCGGGGCTTGGCGGCAAGCATTGCGCTGGCGGCCATGGCTTGCAAGGCAGAACGGCGGGTGATGCTCATGCGATGTTCTCCAGCTCACGGCCGCGCTGTTGCAGCGGGCCATAGGCAAATATCTCACGGTCTACGCTGCGCAGTGCCTGGCTGATCGTGCCCTTGATGATCATGTCGGTATCGGTGGGGATCACTTCGATTTCGACGTTGCGGCGCAATTCCTCCACCACTCCGGCTGCAAGGGCCCTCTCGAGATGTGGTGAGATGAGTGCCATGGCGCGCGTGCCAGGGCCGGTGAGAATGATGCGCGACGGCGTGAGGATGGAAATGATCCGGGCAAACCCGAAGCCGAGGGCTTCGCCCGCCTTGGCATAGGCCTCGCGCGCAGGGGCTTCGCCGCGGGCCGCCGCAGCCTCAAGTGCCCGCAGTTCGGCCTCGGGAATTGAGCTGACGGACGGTGGCCGTGTGGCTGCTTCGCCTGAAGCCCACCGCAGCAGGCTGTAGTCTGCAGCATAGGCTTCCACGCAGCCACGCCGCCCGCATCGGCACAGTGGCCCATCGGGCATGTGATTCATGTGGCCGAATTCGGCGGCTGCTCCTCTCGGTCCATGATAGACTTGGCCGTTGATGATGAGCCCCATGCCAACGCCGTAGCCAATGAACACAACGGCAGTTGTTTCTCGCGGCTGGACCTGTCTCGTGCTGATCAGTCCTTCAGCGATCATGTTGGCATCATTGGCGATGGAGCAGGCGATACCCAGCCGTTCCTTGATCGCGCCAGATACGGCGATGTTGCGCAGTCGGAAGGCGGGGCTCCACACGACGGTGCCGGTTTGCGAGTCGGCAACGCCCTGGACCGCTATGCTGATGCGGGCCACGCGCCGCGCCGCAATGCGTATCCTGGCCAGAAGCGCCCCAATCTCTTCAGCCACCAGCCGGCCAAAAGCCTTCGGGTCCGCTTCATAAGTGGAGGTGCGCGCCGTGTGTCGTGCCACGATGTCGCCGCGGCCGTCCGCCAGCGCCAGTTCGATGCCGTCGATCGACAGCTTGACTGCAACCACATGTGCCGACTTGCCGCTGATGTCGATCTGGGTGAGTGGCCGGCCGCGGCGGTGAAGCATCTCGGGCTGGAGCGCGGGTGCCTCCACCTGCTCAAGGATGCCGTCGGCGATCAGTTGCGATGAGATCGAGGTGATCGATGCGGGCGAGAGTCCGGTGTGGCGGCCCAGTTCAACGCGGGCAAGCGGGCCGTTCTGGCGCAACGCCTCCAGCAGCAGAAGCCGGTTCTGCCGCCGCACCAGGTCACTGTCAGCCTTTTCCCGCATACACTACTTCGCATGTGCAGCAATTATTGCGCCGCACAATAGCCTCGACATTTTTTGCATGTTGACTCGCGAAGCGGATTGCCGCAACATTTTTTTGGACGCCGAAATAAAACAACAAATCGTCCAGGGCCCAGGATTTCCGTGCGGTGGCGTGAAGCCGCTTCAGGGAGGCGTCTCATGGAAATCGCCGTGGCCTGGAGGAGGACCATAAATGTATCGCAAGATTATGACCATGGCGGCTGGCGCGCTGGTGCTTGGCCTGTCAACCCTGTCCGCGGAAGCGGCGGGCAAGAACATCTGCGTGTCCTGGAAGACTTTCCAGGAGGAGCGCTGGAAGACCGACGAAGCCGCCATCAAGGCCGTGGTCGAGGCTGCAGGCAACAAGTACTTCTCGGCGGATGCACAGGGCTCTGCCGCCAAGCAACAGGCTGACATCGAAGGCCTGATCACCCAGGGCTGCAACGTCATTCTCGTCGTTGCTTTCGACTCCGACGCGATCCTGCCGGCCTTCCAGGCCGCTGCTGATGCCGGCGTGAAGATGATCTCCTATGACGTTCTCGTCGAGCATCCCGATGCGCTCTACGTGACCTTCGACAACGTGGGCGTTGGCCGTCTCATGGCCAAGACCATGCTCGAGAAGGGCAAGCAGGAAGGTGATTTCGCCTTCATCAAGGGCGACAAGGGCGACCCGAACGCGACCTTCCTGTTCGAGGGCATCATGGAAGTCCTGAAGCCCAACATGGATGCCGGCAAGATCAAGAATGTCTGCGAAACCTTCACGGACGGCTGGAAGCCGGACGCTGCCCAGAAGAACATGGAGCAGTGCCTGACCTCGGTGAACAACAAGGTTGATGCGGTCATCTCCGAGAACGACGGCATGGCTGGCGGCGTCGTTGCGGCGCTCGAAGCCCAGGGTCTCGCCGGCACCGTGCCGGTCACCGGCCAGGACGGCGACAAGGCCGCTCTGAACCGCGTTGCCCTTGGCACCCAGCTGGTCTCGGTCTGGAAGGACTCGCGCGTGCTCGGCAAGTCGGCGGCCGAATTCGCCAACATGATCGCCGATGGCAAGGCCGCGACTGAAATTCCGGGCGTCGGTAAGTTTTCCGGTGGCGCCAAGGGCGTTGAGGTCAATGCGGTGCTGATCGCGCCGAACCCGATCACCAAGGACAACCTGAACGACGTTATCGACGGCGGCTGGGTGACCAAGGAAGAAGTCTGCGCCGGCGTGGCCGCAGGCTCCGTTGCCGCCTGCAACTGATCTGCCGTTCAGAACGGCATGACCTGACAAGCTACAGCCGCGCCACTCCTACCGGAGTGGCGCGGTTTTCGTAACCGGATGCGCCATCAAGAAGCGCACTGATGATTTCGGTTTTGAGCTAAAGGGGGGCTTGACGATGCCAGGAACCGACAACACCCAGACCCCATCCCTCGCCCAGGAGGGTGCTTTCACGCGCTTCCTGCGCGCCACTGAAATCGACTCGCGCATGCTCGGCATGATCGGAGCGCTCCTCATCATCTGGATCGGTTTTGATGCGGCCAGTGGTATCATTCGCGGCGGCGAAGGCCTTTTGGGAGGCAGCTTCCTTACACCGCGCAACCTGTGGATCCTGCTTGTTCAGACATCGTCCATCGCGGTCATGACCACCGGCATGGTGCTGATCATCGTCATGCGCCATATCGACCTCTCCGTTGGCTCCATCCTCGGTTTCACCGCGGTCTGCATCGGTACCATGCAGGTCTACTGGCTCGGTCCCCTGCTTGGTGTCGGCCATCCGGCGATCTGGATCGTGACCCTGGCGCTTGGCCTGGCGCTCGGCGCCGCCATTGGCGCCTTTCACGGCGCGCTCATCGCCTATTTCGGCATCCCGTCATTCATCGTTACACTCGGCGGGCTGATTGTTTGGCGTGGTGCCGCCTGGTCGGTGATCCGCGGCGAGACGGTTGCGCCCATGGACAAGAACTTCAAACTCATCGGGGGCGGCATTTCCGGCATCACCCCGGGGTCGATCGGCGCAACGGCAAGCTGGGTTCTTGGCCTGCTCATCTGCGCTGCCATCGCGGCGCTCATCTACAACGGCCGCAAGCAGAGGAAGCGGTTCAACTTTGCGCTCCGGCCCGTTTGGGCTGAATA
>NZ_JBIIDX010000077.1:0-15946 GCF_044238155.1 Aestuariivirga sp.
AGACTCCGGAACATTGACTAGGGCAATCGTGCGCTGACGCAGTAACTTGCAGTAGCGTAGCGCTGCCAGTGTATCGGCCGTCTCGCCCGACTGCGACACCACGATGGCAAGACCGTTTTCCGGCAATGGAGCTTCGCGATAACGGAACTCAGACGCGATATCAACTTCAGTGGGAATTCGTGCAATCCGTTCAAACCAGTACTTTGCCGCCAGACCGGCATAGAAGGCTGTGCCACAGGCCGTGATCGTAATCCGCTCGAGCTTGGAAAAGTCAAAAGGCAAACCATCAAGAGAGCGCACCGTGCGACTGGAAAAGTCGATGTACTCTGCTAGCGTGTGACCAACCACTTCGGGCTGCTCCGCAATCTCCTTTGCCATGAAATGACGATGGTTGCCCTTGTCAACAATCAAACCTGAGACCTGGCTGAAACTCATCGGGCGGTCGACAGCCCTGCCCTCAAGATCGAATATTCTGGCTGATTTGTGGTCGAGCATCACCCAGTCACCATCCTCCAGATAGGTGATGCGATTGGTAAATGGAGCAAGTGCGATTGCATCGCTGCCGAGGAACATCCGGCCATCGCCATGTCCAATCGCAAGAGGTGGCCCGTTTCGGGCACCAATCATCAGGTCGGCTTGACCCTTGAACAGAATGGCAAGTGCAAAAGCGCCCTCAAGTCTCTTGAGAACATTCTGAACAGCCTGTGCGGGCTTATGGCCACGCTTCAACTCGCGCGCCACGAGTTGGGCAACGACCTCCGAATCAGTCTCTGATTTGAAGCTGGCGCCGTCGGCAAGCAGCTCATCCTTGAGCGTTCGAAAATTTTCTATGATCCCGTTATGCACAACGACCACATCGTCAACAACATGCGGATGCGCATTCGTTTCGGTCACGCCACCGTGGGTAGCCCAGCGGGTATGACCGATTCCCACAGTGCCCTGAAGCGGATCGCTGGCCAGCAGTGCAGCAAGATTTCGCAGTTTTCCAACCGCTCGCCGGCGTTCAATACCACGCGTTGTCAGGGTCGCCACACCAGACGAATCGTAGCCGCGATACTCCAGACGACGTAAGGCATCGACGATGTCGTCTGCCACTGGCGTTTCGCCGATGATACCAACGATCCCACACATCGTCTCGCCTCAACCCTTCATCTTGCCCGCCTTGCGGCTGATCTTCATCTTCCGGAACCGCGCCGCCCAGCCGAGCCGGATTTCCATGCTGGGGCGGGATATGGCAAGCGCATCGGGCGGAACCTCCTGCGTGACGATCGTTCCAGCCGCTACGGACGATCCGTCACCCAACCGCGCCGGCGCAATCAAAGCTGTATTCGATCCCACAAACACATCCGAACCGATCTCCGTCCGGTGTTTCTCGAAGCCATCGTAATTGCAAGTGATGGTTCCGGCGCCGATGTTGCTGCGCGGCCCAACGCTTGCATCGCCGATGTAGCTCAAGTGGTTGGCCTTCGCACCTGCCCCGATGTTGGCATTCTTGATCTCGACGAAATTACCCACATGCGCGTCAACGGCGATATCAGCGCCTGGCCTGAGACGAGCGAAGGGCCCTATCCGGGCGCCCTCGTCTATTCTTGCGCCCTCGATATGACAGAAACTCATGATTTGAACACCAGAACTAACCTTAACGCCAGGGCCAAACACCACATGGGGCGCGATTGTGACATCGGATCCGATTTCCGTGTCTGCCGAGAAATAAACCGTATCGGGCGCGAGGAGTGTCACCCCAGCAAGCATGTGCTTCCGGCGATAGTCGGCCTGCAAATGGCTTTCTATGCTGGCAAGCTGAAGCCTGTCATTGACGCCTGCAACCTCTTGTTCCGATCCCTTGGCCAAGCTGAACGGGTGCCCTGCAGATGCCGCCAGCGCCACGATGTCCGTCAGATAGTACTCTCTCTTGGCGTTTGCATTACCTACTCTTGGCAGCAATTGCCACAAAAGCTGCGCTGGCAGGGCAATGACGCCGGAATTGCAAAGTCGCAACGCACGCTCGTCAGAGGTTGCATCAAGCTCCTCGCAGATCTTGATGACCTTGCCCGCCTGATCTTGTATCAGCCGCCCATAGCCGTCGGGATTGGTCGCATCGAAACCAAGAACGACAGGTCTCTGGCTTGCTTGCTCAACCATGAGTTTTAGAGTGTCGGCAGCAAGCAACGGTACATCGCCATAGAGCACCACGACCGTGCCACGAAAATCATCGAGGGCAGCGCGAGCCACTGACACGGCATGGGCTGTTCCCAGGCGCTCTGCCTGAATAACGGTCCTTGCGTCCGGAAAGACGCCACTGGCCTCCATCCCAACCTGCTCCATGTGAGGCCCAACCACAACAACAACTTGGGAGGGCTCAAGGACCCGCGCCGCGTGCAAAACATGCGCCAACAAGCTGCGGCCCGCCGCGCGGTGCAAAACCTTCGGCAGGGACGACTGCATGCGGGTTCCCTTTCCCGCTGCCAAAACGATGATTGCGATGTGGCCCATACGCCCCTTTTTCTGGTCCAGATTCTCTCGCTTTATCCATAGCATATCCGAATTGAGGCGGCGACAATAAGGCGCAAGTGCGGCATGCCTTGTGGCCTCTCGGATCTATTGACCGGACTCAGGCCACCCCCTATAGGACACGCTTCTGGGTCCGGCCCGGAAATGGGCCCGTAGCTCAGCGGTAGAGCATCTGACTTTTAATCAGAGGGTCTCGGGTTCGA
Source organism: Aestuariivirga sp. (assembly GCF_044238155.1). Classification (GTDB taxonomy): domain Bacteria; phylum Pseudomonadota; class Alphaproteobacteria; order Rhizobiales; family Aestuariivirgaceae; genus Aestuariivirga. The sequence continues at coordinate 2,715 of NZ_JBIIDX010000077.1, forward strand.
ACCCCGACGGGCTCACCAGTAATTTGAATAAGTTATTCACAACCAATGCGTCTATAAATCTCGCCGAGCCAAAACCGGCTAACAATAGGCTAAACATTTGAGATCTACGGACGTCAAATAATCAGTGGAGTTCTGCTGGGCAATCCTGTTGAATCAGAAGGGTCCTCTTATAGAATTCAGTGCTTGCTCCACCCTTTACACCGGGACCTTCCTCGAAGAACCGTTGCAACAACAGGATCGACTGAGCGTAGCAACTTGCGTGAATATACTTGGATAGGAAGTCAGCCATGTCGTTGAGGGCTTTCTTCGAAAGTCAGCCGTTTCGCTGATGCCACGACAATTCCCTTAACGCTGAGGGGATGGTAGCCCTTCCTGATGATCAGCATAAACCGCCTGTCTGTCCTGACACTATGGGCTGCCGTAATGACCGGCCTGGTTTCAGGAGTTACCGGATGTAAGGGCGCATCTTCGCTTCAAGGCACTGCAATCGTTATCGACGGGGATACCATCGAGATCCACGGGGAGAGGATCCGGCTCGATGCCATTGACGCGCCCGAAGGCCGGCAGCCTTGCCTTGATGCCTCTGGCCGAGAGTATCGTTGCGGCCAGAAATCCGCCTTCGTCCTTGCCGACATGATGGGACGATCGGTCATCAGATGCGAAGCGACGGGGCGTGATCGCTACAAGCGCATCATTGCCGTCTGCTTCAAGGGTGAGACCAACCTCAATGCCTGGATGGTCGCCCAGGGCTGGGCGGTTGCCCCCGCCTCATACCGGAAGATCCGGTGCTTGCGGCAAGGGTACGGGCGGTGGCGCTGACCATCAGCTGCGAGATTCACCCGCTGAACAACCTCCGGGTCCTCAACTACCTGAAGGGTCAACTCTGCCAGCCGAAGGAAGCCGTCGATGCCTGGATCGGCCACTGGATGCTGAACGGTGGCCTAGATGCGGTAGAGGCTCTCCTGCCAGGCGATGAATTCTGCTTCGGTCCTGCCCCGACCCTTGCGGATTGCTTTCTCATCCCGCAACTCTTTAATGCGAAGCGTTTCAATGTTCCTTACGACGGGTTCGCCAGGATAAGACGCGCCGAGCACTCCTGTGAGAAAATCGACGCGTTCATTGAGGCTCACCCGGTCCGCCAGCCAGATGCGGAGTGAGACCGCTTACGCTGCCTTGATAACTCCGCGCTCGATCTGATCGCGCTCGATTGACTCGAAGAGTGCACGGAAGTTGCCTTCGCCGAAGCCATTGTCGCCCTTACGCTGGATGAACTCGAAAAAGATCGGGCCAATCACGGTCTTTGAGAATATCTGAAGCAAAATCTTGGTCTCGCCGCCGTCCACAACTCCTTCACCGTCGATCAGTATGCCGTGCTTGGCGAGCTCCTCGATCGGCTCCTCATGTCCCACAACACGGTCCCTCGACAGATCATAGTAGGACTTGGGCGGTTTGGGCATAAACCTGAGACCGCGCGCAGCAATGGCGTCGGCCGAGCTGTAGATGTCGTCGCTGCCAACAGCGATATGCTGGATGCCCTCGCCGTTATAGCGCCTGAGATACTCAACAATCTGACCAGTCTCGCCACGGTCTTCATTGATCGGAATTCGGATGCGGCCGCAGGGGCTGGTCAGCGCGCGGGAAAGAAGACCTGTGTACTTGCCCTCGATGTCAAAGAAGCGGATCTGCTTGAAGTTGAAGAGATCACCGTAGAACCTGAACCACGCATCCATGTTGCCCTTGTGGACATTGTGGGTGAGGTGATCGAGATACCGGAAGCCGACACCCGCCGGCTTGGCTGGTGCGACGAAGTCGAATTCGACGTCGTAAGGAGAGGTGCCGTCGCCGTAGCGGTCAGTGAAATAGAGCAGCGAACCGCCGATACCGACGATCGCCGGAAGATCAAACGCTTTGTCAGGACCATCATAGGGGCGGGCACCCTTCGCCACGGCATGCTTGTAGGCGTGAGCGGCGTCGACGACGCGCCAAGCCATGGAGGGCGCGCAGGGGCCGTGCTCCTTGACAAAGCCGCGGGCATGGGAGCCCGACTCATCATTCAGCACATAAGTGATGTCACCCTGCTGCCAGAGTTCGACCGCCCTGGTCTTGTGGCGGGCAGCAAGCGAAAACCCCATGCGGGCGAAGAGATCCCGCAACTCCTGCGATTTGGGATGGGCGAACTCGACGAATTCAAAACCGTCTGTACCGGCGGGGTTCTCATCCGAGATCGTGGCGCGCGGCGCCTCGTGTGGAAATGGGCCCATGGTTCGTTCCTCCCCTTGCTGAGCAAGACAAAGAATTCCATGAGCAAGGTATTATCGGTGCGCAATATAGGAGTGAATGGCCTTATTTTTGCGCCGATATTGCATGATATTCAGTTTGGATGCATAATTCCCGCATGCTGGATGCAGCCGACCGGAAACTCCTCTCGGAGCTTCAAAAAGACTCCGCAGTTACCGCCCAGGAACTGGCAGGGATTCTCGGGCTTTCCGCCAGCCAGGTCGCCCGCCGCCGGCAGCGTCTGGAGGACGAGGGACATATCCTCGGTTATGCGGCGAAGCTCGCTCCCTCGAAGCTGGGGCTGGGCGTCCAGGCCTTTATCCAGATCGAAATGGCCGCCCACAGCCCCGAGGCCGCCCGCAGTTTTGCCAGCCTGGTGGCAACCATGCGGGAGGCAACAGGGTGCTGGACCCTGACAGGCCCCGCGGATTATCTGCTGCGCGTCTGGTGCGCCGACTTGGGGGCCCTCAACGAGTTGATTCAGCACCGGCTGCTGCCGCACCCCGCTGTCGCCCGTGTGGAAAGCAAGATCGTCATGGAGGAGTTGAAGCCCGATTCCGGACTGCCCGTCCCCTGATCTGCAGGTCAGAGGCATTCCCCAAAAGTCATGGAGACCCATCCGTTGCGAGTCACATGGCGAGAAAACCGCCATCGACTGGCAAGACGGCACCCGTGACGTAGGATGCCTCTTCCGATGCCAGAAAACGCACGGGAGCGGCGATTTCGCGGGGCTCTGCGAACCGCGCCATGGGTATCCGATCGATAAAGCGCGAGAAACGAGCAGGGTCCTGGCCGGACAGGCGGATCATTGGTGTTTCCACCACTCCTGGGGCCACGGCATTCACCCTGACTCCCCGTGGCGCGTACTCAACGGCCATGGCTCGTGTGAGTTGGGCGATTGCAGCCTTGCTGACGGCATATGCCGTATTCGCCGTATGCAGCACGGCGTAAGACTGTATCGATGCTATGTTCACTACGGATCCGCGCGTTTCAGCGAGGTCATCAATCAACAACTGGGTCAAGAAGGCAGCCGCATCCAGATTGACGGCCATCACTTTCCGCCATCTATCAAGGAAGTCAGAGGACCCCGTTTCGGCTCTCACCTCGATCCCCGCATTGTTTACAAGCACGGCAGGCCGAATCCGCTCGTTGCGCCATCTAGCTCGGAGGTGCTCGAGTTCTCGACCATCTGTGATGTCACATGCGTAGGGTCGCGCCCGGCCACCATGCTCTTGCAGGGCTTGTGCAGCCGATTTGACCGCAGACCCATCTTTGTCGAGCAGCATGACTTCGTCACCACAGGATGCAAAAGACGCCGCCAGCGCAGTGCCGATTCCGCCGGCGGCTCCTGTAATGAGAACAGCCCGCGTCACGTCGGCAGTTCCGTTCTTGCCGCCAGAGAAAGGCTGCGACTGCTGCCCGTCAGGAAGAATCGGGAAAGTCCCTCTGCCATGATCTGGGCATCGAGAGCGCCTGCGCGCTCCGCATCATCTGGATTTCCCGCCAATATCGCCTCGAGGATACGATGGTGGCCATTGAGGGCGCCGTCAGCCACCCGGTTGTCATACTGGCGCAGGTAAAGCCGCATCATTCTCTCGCCGTGGTCCAGCAGATTGCGCACCCAGTTGGCGTAGATCTCATTGCCAGCAAGGTTGGCGATCGCCAGGTGGAATTGCCGGTTTTGTTCCACGATACCGTCAATATGGCCAACCTTGGCAGCCTCGGCATGAGCCTTGTAGGCACTCAGCACGTCCCCTGCGCCGTGGACCCGGCTGTTTTCTGCCGCGAGGCGGCAGGTAAGTCGGTACATCAACAAAACACCGTCGAGAAAGTCACGGATCGAAGCGATATCAAAGCTCGCAACGATGGTCGAGCGGTTCCGGTTGGCTTCGACAAGACCTTCCGAGCTTAGTCGGATCAATGCTTCGCGTATGGGCTGGCGGGAGACGCCCAACCGCTTGCACAACGCGACGTCGTCTATGACAGTTCCAGGAGCGAGTTCGAGGCGAATGATCTCGCGCTTGAGGATCTCATAGACCTCCTCAGCTCCGCGACCCCGCGTGCGCCGCACCTCCTGTGGCGATGCGCCCGCCTTAGACGGGAGCCGCTTGTTCATTGAGTTTTCTTTCATGCCCAAACCCGTGCGCCGTCCTTCCACTCTAGGGGTGGACTACGGCCTTGTCCACCCTTGACAAAATTTGGATCCAGATTTTATTATCTTTTCATTCTGACGAGATCTAGCTCATGGGCAATGACGTCGAGGAGAGCGCCTTGGTCAAGGTTTTCTGGCTTCTGAAACGCGCTGAGGGGTTGTCTCCCGAAGCCTTCGCGGATTGGTGGTTGAACCGGCATGCGCCCTACATTGCCTCTCGGCAGGGCCGTCACCTCGCTTACTATTCAGTGAATTTACGAACAGGAGACGATGCCGCATTGCCGGCAGGAACGGGCATCCAGTCCGACTGGGACGGAATTGCCGAGGAGATCTTCCACTCCGAAGCCGATGCACGTGCTGCGCTGTCACTGCCGTCAGCGCCCGAAGGGCGTGCAGACGTCCTGGCACATGTCAGCAGGTTCGAGCGCATCATCGTCTCCGAGCACGTCATCATCGGTACGGGCCTCGGAACACAACTATGACGCCCGAGGCCGCCCACCACGACTGCGATGTACTGATTGCAGGCAGCGGTGCCGGAGGACTTGCTGCAGCGGTGGCGGCCCGCGAGTTGGGGCTCGAGGTGCTAGTGGTCGAGAAAGCCTGCACTATCGGGGGAACTACCGCTTGGTCGGGAGGCGAACTGTGGGTGCCAGCCAACCGATGGCAACAAGCCGCAGGCGTTATGGACACGACCGAGGCAGCCGCGGCCTATCTTGATGAAGCCGCAGGCGGCAGAGGCCCGGCTGAATTGCGGGCCACCTTTACCCGGCATGCCGCACGCGCCGTCGAGAAACTCGTGGAACTTGGGGCGATGGCAGTCGAACCCATGTTCGATGCGCCTGACTATGAAATGCAACTGGCCGGCGCCTGTCCCGGAGGCCGGACGCTGCGCACGGTTCCGTTCGACGGACGGGAACTGGGTGCGGAATTCGTGAGACTGCGCGATCCACTTGCCGCTGGCCAAATTCTCGGAGGCCTCTCGATGGCGCGCGAGGATCTACCCCACTTTCGTGGCCTGCTCCGATCTCCCCGTTCCGCCGCTCATGTCGCACGATTGGTAACAACACACGGATGGCAGCGACTTGGCGGGCTGCATCGCGGCGCCCGCACGACAATGGGCAATGCGCTGATTGCCCGCCTCGTGGCATGGCTCATGGCGCGCAATGTACCGATCTGGACCGCAGCAGCACTGAGGACGCTCGAAACGCTGGGAACGACGGTATCGGGAGGGGTCGTCGAGACGTTGAAGGGGACGGTTCGCGTACGGGCGCGGCACGGAGTCATTCTAGCCACAGGAGGCTTCTCGCACGATCAGGACATGATGGTCCGGCACTATCCGCATGTGGCTGATGGCCAGTCCCATCTTCCCCTGCCGCCACCGGAGGTGAAAGGGGACGGGCTGCGCCTTGCCCAGGCGCTCGGCGGCGCACTTGGTGGGCAGGTGATACAGCCTTCTGCCTGGACCGTAGTGTCACGCTACCCTGTGCCGTCGGGTGCAACGTTCCTTGTCCCCCATTTTGGCGACCGGTCAAAGCCAGGGATCATCGCCGTTCTCGCGAACGGTTCGAGGTTTGCCAATGAGGCAGCAGACTATCATGTATTCTGCGCGCATCTGATCAAGGCCTGCGCGGGTGAGCGTGAAGCACAGGCGTGGCTGATCGCGGATGATTCAGCGCTTCGCAGCTATGGGCTGGGTCGCGTTGGCGCCTTTCCTTTTCCTCTCGGTCCGGCACTGAGAAGCGGATATCTGATACGGGGCCGCTCATCCAGCGAATTGGCGCTAGCAGCTGGGATCAGTCCGCAAGGACTTGAACGATCTTTAGAACGCTGGAACCAGATGGCAGGTAGCGGGCGGGACACGGACTATGGAAAAGGCGAAAACTATTTCGACCGCAGTTCAGGCGATGCTTCACACCACCCGAACCCATGCGTTGCTCCAATCACGCGACCACCCTTCTATGCGATTCGGATTCAGCCTGGAAACCTCTCGACATTCCTGGGTCTCGCCATCGATGGCTCAAGTCGAGTGCTGGACCATACGGGGCGACCGCTACCTGGTCTCTACGCCGTGGGAGCAGACGCCGAGTCCATCGCTGGCGGCGCCTATCCCGCCGCCGGCATCACGCTGGGGCCGGCGGTAACCTTCGGAGTTCTTGCGGCTGAAAAGATCGCCGGCAAGACCCTGTCAACCAATATCGCGCCGAGCGGTGCTGTAAGACGCGCGCCCGACGCTGCCACGCTCATCAACCCCGCATGAAGCGGGAAACAGAGGGAGGAAGACGAAGATGATAAGGAATATCCTAAAATCAGGCATGGCAGCCGCTGCGCTGATCCTGTCCGCCGTGCAGGTTTCGGCGGCGGGGTTTGGTGACTGCGCTCTGACGGGCACAGCGAGCTCGGTCAAAATCCCGACGGTGACCGAAGGCACGCTGACGGTTGCTGCGATCCTGCCATCGCCCGACAGCTTCCGCGGTGATTCGCCTGAGACCATTGATGGCGGATTTGAATACTGCGTTGCAGCCAATATTGCACATCGCGCCGGGCTCACCTCGGTCGTGGTGAAAAACGTTCCGTGGCCAGCCCTGATCGCAGGACAGCTTGACGGCTTCGATGTCGCCCTGTCGAACATCTTCATCACCGATGAGCGCAAGAAGAACGTGGATTTCACCATCCCATACTTCCGCGCCACATCGGGTGTCATGGTGCGAAGCGAGGATCAGGGCTCGATAACCCCCGAGACCATCAGTTCCAAGCGGATCGGCGTATTCCTCGCATCCGTGCAGGACAAATACGTTTCCGATGTTCTGAAGCCCACGGGCGAAGTCCGCCGCTTTGAATCGGGTCCCGACATGTACACCGCCTTGCGCGCAAACCAGATCGACGTCGTCATTTTCGATCTGTCACTCGTCCTTCCGGCTGCCAACTCCTCCGAAGGAGCGCTCAAGGTGATCGCGCAATACGATGTCGGCGGCGATGTCGGCGGCGTGCTCCCCAAAGGCAGCGCTGCCAAGGAAGGTCTCGATGCCGCTCTCGACAACATTATGAAAGACGGCACACTCGAAGCTCTGGTCGCAACATGGTATTCGCCACTCTGGGGTGTTGATCCCAAGACCATACCGGCTTGGAAGTGACCTCCCGAGAGGCCGGCACCGCCCCGGGGGCAGTGCCGGCCTTCATTTGACTGCCGAACTGGAGAGACTGTCTTGCCCAACGCACCACTCGCCGCAAGCAAACCGGGGCAGATCGCTCCACCTGTTCGATGCCGGTCTTTCACGCTGACTGCGCTGGCGTTCGGCGTTGCGGTGGTTGCGCTGACGTGGGCCGGCCTCAGTCATGCACTGGCATATACAACTGACCGGCCTGACCTCCGTTATGCACTGACGCTTGTGGCTTTGGCTGGAACAGTTATCTCGCTGGCGTTACTGGCCTTTCCGATACGAGCGCTTGCACACATGGCGAGAAGTTCCACCTTGTTACAACAGGGAGAACTCGTGGCAGCACGTCTGCCTGCCTGGAAAAGCCGTCAAACCGCGCTTGCAGGCATGGGCTATGCCACCTTCTGGCTCGTACTGGTGGCTGGATATCTGTTCGTGACGGCAAACGACTTTGCGGTACAGAAAGCATTCCTCAATCTCGAATACCTTAGCCGCAGCGCTGCCCTGGTGCTGTCTGCCGCACGCATAAATCTTTACATAACGCTTGGCGCCAGTGCGATCATACTCATTCTCAGCCTGGCACTGGCTCTGATGCGCCTTTTGCCGGGCTCCGCCGGCCGTCCGATACGCCTGCTGGCAATTGCTTATGTGGATTTCTTTAGGGCAATACCGACGATCATCGTTCTTTACATGGTGGGCTTCGGCCTGCCCCTGACGAAACTGCCATGGATCAGCCAGCTCGACGGCATCTGGTACGCCATCATCGCGCTGAGCCTTTCCTTCAGCGCATATGTTTCGGAACTTTTCCGTGCTGCTATTGAGTCCATACATGCAAGTCAGGTCGCGGCCGCCCGCTCACTCGGATTGTCGGGGTTCAAGACCTACCGGTACATCATCGTCCCGCAGGCAATCCGACAGGTAATCCCGCCCCTGCTCGGTTTCTTCATCGCCTTGCAGAAAGACTCCGCGCTGGTGCTCATACTCGGCCTGATGGACGTATTCGGGCAGGCCAGATTCTTCTCGGCGAATTTCTTCAACCTTTCGCCCGTCTCACTCGTCGGAGTCCTCTTCCTCATAGTGACCATTCCACAGACCCGGCTCGTTGACTACCTGATCGAACGCCAGCGCCGCCGAGGAGGATCATGAGATGAGCCAGGGCTTTCTCTCCATCATTGGTCTCAAAAAGTCCTACGGCAGCCACCGCGTGCTGCAAGGCATCGATATGGAGGTTGACCGGCACAATGTCGTATGTCTGATCGGTGCCTCAGGTTCGGGCAAATCAACACTCTTGCGTTGCATCAATGCCCTAGAGCCGATCGACGCCGGCATCATCATGCTTGATGGCGATCCTGTCTCGGGACTGGGCGTCGATGTCAATCGTCTACGCCGGCGCGTCGGTATGGTGTTCCAGAGCTACAACCTCTTTCCCCATCTGACCGTGATCGAGAACATTATGATTGCTCCCTTGAAGGTTGCCGGAATGGGGCGTGAAGAGGCCCGTGCGCGGGCCGAAACGCTGCTGGAGAGGATCGGGCTGGCCAATCGCGCAGACTACCGACCAGACAGGCTTTCAGGCGGCCAGCAGCAGCGCGTCGCCATCATTCGCGCAATGGCGATGGATCCAGAAGTGCTTCTTCTCGACGAGGTGACCTCTGCGCTCGACCCTGAACTTGTTGGGGAAGTACTGGACATCCTGAAGGATCTTGCTCGCTCCGGCATGACGATGGTGCTCGCCACGCACGAGATGGGCTTTGCTCGCGAAGTGGCGAACGAAGTCTGCTTTCTGCAGCAGGGCAAGCTCATCGAGAAAGGTCCACCCGGACAGATCTTTACCGAGCCGCGCGAGGAAGAGACCCGCCGCTTCCTGCGCCGCGCCTTGTGAGTTCCGCGATGCAAACGGAATGCGACCTTGCGGTAATCGGTTCGGGCGTAGCTGGTCTGACGGCTGCGCTCGCGGCGTCGGCTGGCGGCCTCCACGTGATCGTGGTGGAGGCTGACGCACTCATCGGAGGCGCGACGGCACTATCCGAAGGCATGATCTGGGCACCTAATTCCAAAGCCGCGAGGGCGCTCCACGAAGCGCCCGGTGAAGCGGAAGAGGCTTCCTCGGCGCTCACCTATCTGAAGGCGACGGCAGGAAATGATTTTGATGCGGATCGGGCACGCGCCTACATCGCAGCTGCACCCCGGGTCCTCACCTTCCTCGAGGCGGCTTCTGGCCTCACCTTCACGCTGAACCGCTCCTCCCGGGACTATTACCCCGACGCCCCAGGAGCAACCCTAGGCCGACGCGCTCTCAACCCCGATCCCTTCGATGCGCGGGAGTTGGATCGGAGCCTTTTTGCAAGGATCCGGCCGCCCCTGAATACGATGATGATCTGGGGAGGAATGTCGATCGCCAGCCGTGATCTGGCGGACTTCCTGCAAGCCGGTCGAAACCCTGGTGCAGCACTGCGGGTCGCAACGCATCTTGCGCGCCACACATGGGACCGTCTGACGGGCTGGCCCCGGGGTGCCCGCCTAGGAAACGGAAACGCGATCGTCGCGCGCCTCGCGACCGCCGTCACGCGTGCCGGGGTCGACATTCGAACGGACTGGCCAGCCGAGCGCCTCCAGATTCTTGACGGCAGTGTTAAGGGAGTCTCGGGCCAACATGGGGAAATCATCGCGAGAAAGGGCGTGGTGCTGGCCTCAGGCGGGCTCAATGCTCACCCCACAGAGAGAAAGAACTACGTTGGAGCGACCCCACACCTTGCAATTCCCGCAAGCAGCCCCGTCGCATCGCTTGCGGAACTGGTGGACGGTACCGGCGCCGTGATCGAATCCAACATATCGCAACCGGTGCTCTGGGCTCCGGGCTCAATCGTACCTTCAGGCGCTGGAAGACCTGGGCCATGGCCTCACTTTGGTGATCGCGCAAAGCCCGGCGTGATCTGCGTGGGACCCGATGGGAGGCGTTTCGCCAACGAAGCGATGATGTATCATGACTTCGTTCCCGCCATGGTCACCGCTACGCGTGGGCATCCGGAGGGGCCTCACTGTTGGTTGCTGTGTGACCATTATGCAATCCGGCGCTATGGCCTGGGGCCCGTTGGCCCCTTCCCAGTGCGCCTTAAACCCTACCTCGATGCCGGCTACTTGCGGAAAGGATCCAGCCTGGCCGATCTGGCGGTGGAGATCGGAGTGCCGACCGGCCAGTTGGAAAAGACTGTAACCCGCTTCAACGCGTTCGCACTCCAGGGATCCGACCCCGACTTCGGACGCGGGAGCAATAGCTATGACCTCGTGAACGGGGATCCACTACATCGGCCTAATCCTTCACTCGGACCGCTCAAGACCTATCCATTCTATGCCATCCGGCTAATTCCCGCCGATATCGGCGCCTTCATCGGAATCCGGATCGACCAGCAATCGCGCGCAATCTCCAGGTATGGGGAACCGATCACAGGCCTTTGGGCGGCCGGGAACGCGGCAGCACCTCTTACATCCGGCTCCTATCCTGCGGCAGGGCTCACCATCGGGGCCGCTGCGGTCTTTGGATGGCTCGCAGCACGCAACGCCTTGGCAGGAGGCAAACGTTGAGCGCATTGCCAGGTTTCGTATCCAGCCTCTTCGAAGGTCGACGCGTCATCGTTACCGGATCCTCCGGCGGAATCGGGAGAGCGATCGGAGACGCCTTCACAGCGGTAGGCGCAGAGGTCATCGGCATCGATCGAGCCCCTTCGCCGGGAACGATCCAATGCGACCTTTCGGATCGGGCATCACTCGATGAGACCGCCCGCCTCCTCAAGGAAGGTGGTCCGATCGCAGCACTCGTCAACTGTGCGGGGCGCTTCCGACGGGTTGCAGTGACATCAAAGGACGCTGCAGGCGAACTGGACGCCTGCCTCGATCTTCATGCTGTTGCGCCTTTTCTGCTCACCCGCGCACTTATTCCCGTCCTGCAGAACGGGGCAGTGGTCAACATCACATCCACCAGCGCCCGGCGCAGCAGCGCGGAAGCCCTCGCCTACTCGACGTCCAAGGCGGCATTACAGGCCATGACTATGTCACTAGCCGTCGAGCTCACCGATTATGGCATTCGCGTGAATGCCATCGCGCCGGGCGAAGTCGCCACGGCCCTAACGGAGGGCGATGGACATGTCGAAAGGCTTGTCGACAGAATACCGATGCGCCGGCGCGCCCAACCTGAAGAGATCGCCGCCGCCGTTGTCTTTCTCGCCTCACCGCTTGCCTCCTACATCACGGGCACAATGCTCGCCGTCGACGGTGGCTTCATGGCAATCTAGGGAGTGTGGCTCATGATCAAGGTAATGTGGCTGCTCAAGCGTGCGCCGCACCTCTCGCTTTCGGAGTTTGGCGACTGGTGGCTGAACCGCCACGCGCCGGACATCATCGCCGATCAGTCACCCTATCTGAAGCGATATGTAATCGACCTGAGGGTGGAGGATGACGGTGCGCTCGCTGGCAAGCCTGCAGTTGAACCGGAATGGGACGGGGTCGCCGAGCAATGGTTCGAAACTGAAGCGGACTATAATGCCGTCTATGGAAAGGCCAGCCGTCCTACACGCTCAGATACACTGGCTAACACAAGCGCCTTCCAGCGAATCGTCGTTCGCGAGTTCGAACAGCCTCTGCCTAAGAGCAAGACATCATGAGCATCCGCGGGAAACGCGCCCTCATCATTGGCGGCGCTTCCGGACTCGGCGCAGCCACTCTTCGTGCCTTTGATGAGGCGGGAGCGCATTGCATTGTCGTCGACCGTGACAGATCGGGGCTCGAGCGACTCTCGACGGAAATCAAGGACTTGGAAGCGGTCTGCGGTGATGCCACCGAGCCCGGAACCGCCGAATCCGTGGCCGCTCGGGAGATCGACATCATGGTCCACACAGCAGGCATTGATCCTCTTTCGGCAACCGATGTGCCCAAAACGTCAATCGAGGATTGGCAAGCAGTGCTTGCTGTGAATGTTACATCTGCCTTTCTGTTCGCCAGGTCGGTTCTTCCCGGCATGATTAAGAGGCGCTCGGGCTGTCTTCTCTTCACGGGCTCCGTTGCAGGGCTGAAGCCGACTCCACGGGAGGCTGCATATGCTGTTTCCAAGGCCGCTGTCATCCAGCTTGCGCGCGCCATCGCCCTTGATCATGCAAAGGATGGCATCCGTGCAAACGCGTTATGCCCAGGCATACTTGAGGCCATCATGATGGACCGGCGCAGCGCCATGAATAAGCCGGCTCAAGAGGCAAGGCGGCAGGCTGCCAACGCAATGGTGCCAATGGGGCGCGAAGGAACGTATGCGGAGATCGCGCGGCTGGCGTTGATGCTATGCGATGAGGATCTGTCGAGTTATGTAACCGGACAGGCTATCGTCGCCGACGGAGGCTTCCTGCTCGCATGAATCGTATACTGCCCCTGTTCCGACCGGCGGCAGAGCCACAGGGTACACCTTACGGTAGGGCGGATCGAGCGCGGCGGCGGGGATGGTGGCGATTGTCCGGCATCAGCGCTTCTGAGACAGATTGGATGACTTGAGGAAGGGAGGATTTCTGGCTCATCGTAGCTCGTTAGGAGAAGCGCAGATGAGACAGAAATCCGAGACGCGGGCGACGCCCGAACAGATTGTGAAGGACATTCGCCGGGCGACCCGG
>NZ_JBIIDX010000204.1:0-4586 GCF_044238155.1 Aestuariivirga sp.
CCGAAACTCTGCGCGGCGCGCGCCAGATCGGTGATCGGTCGGATCTGATTGCGGAGAAAGATAATGGCAATGGCGAGAAGCAGCACCGAGGACACGACCATCATGGCCAGCAGGATGTCCGTGCTGGTCGCAGATGTCCGCTCGCCTCCGGTCAGGAAATGGAAAACCGTGTCTTCACCAGCCTTGACACGCACATCCACGAAGTCTGGCAGCTTGCGGGTATCAATCCAGAAGTCACGCCCCATCTGGACAGTCAGTTCGCGCTTGAGGCGCGTATCAACGCGGGAGAAGAAGGGATCAGGCAGAGGCGCCGGCAGCGTGCCTCTGACGATGGAGAGCTTGAGCCCCAGTGTCTCATTTGCGAGGTTCTCTATCCGCCGCTCGGCTGCGAGGCTCCGGTCTGACTCGTCATAGAGCTGGATGAGCAGGCTCACGTCCCGCGCAAAGGACCGAGCCAGCAGGCGCGATACATTCTCAAAATGACGGTCGAGGATCAGGCCCGTCATGATCGTCTGGAGAAGGATGACGGGGGCCACCAGGATGATGAGCGCACGCGGGAAGAGCCCTTCCGGCATGTGGCGTTCCAGGAAGGCATTGAACCCGTTGTAGAGACGATTGCTGCCCATGGTTTCAGCGGCCCTCAGTCAACATGCAGCACATAGCCAGTACCGCGGACAGTCTGCAGATGGACAGGGTTGGCAGGGTCTTGTTCGATCTTCTGGCGAAGCCGATTGATCTGGACGTCGACACTGCGCGAGACTTCGTCGTCAGCGCCATCGGGCGCCAGCTCGCTGCGCGCCACCGGCTGCCCGGCACGGGCCGCAAGCCGCCGCAGGAAATCTCGTTCTCGCGTCGTGAGCCGAACGAGATCATCACCCTTTCGCAATTCACCACGTTGCGGATGAAACACGAAAGGACCAAACCTCACGTCAGTCTCGGCGCGAGGTGGCTGCTCCTGCCGGCGCAGAAGGCGCCGAACACGCAGCAGAAGCTCACGCGGCTCGAAGGGCTTGGCAAGGTAGTCATCGCTTCCTCTCTCAAGGCCCGCAATCCGATCCGCGGGATCGGCCAGTGCCGACAGCATCAGCACGGGCACCATGCGCCCCTCCCGACGCAGCCATTCGGTGAGCGCCAGACCCGTTTCGCCCGGCATCATGATGTCGAGCACCAGAAGATCAAACGACACGATCTGCATCTTCTCGCGAGCCTCGGCGGCACTGGCTGCCATGGTAACTCTCAAGCCATTGTCGATCAGATAGGTCTGGAGCAGATTGCGGATGCGCCGGTCGTCGTCCACCACCAGAATGTGCGGGATGTCATCCACGCCGGACAGTCTCCTCGCCCAGGATGCTGGCGCGCTCGAGCCAGTCGCGCACGGCGGCCCGGTTCTCCGGTGAGACCATGTTATAAAGCGTCTTGCGGTACAATTGCGCTGCACCAGCCTCCGTCGATGCAAGGGCGCGCCGGACCCGGTCCGTCTGCGGCGCCATGAGACGCTGGCGAAGCGCCTCGCCCGCAGCCGTCAAATGCAGCAGACGCTGGCGGCGGTCGGCCTCGCCTTCCTTCTGATAGACATAGCCCTTGTCGATCAGTTCCTTCAGCACGCGCGCCAGGCTCTGCTTGGTGATGCGCAGGATGTCGAGCAACTGCTGCACCGTCATGCCCGGGTCGCGGCCGACGAAATGCAGCACGCGGTGATGCGCGCGGCCGAAACCGAACTGCCGCAGGATTTCATCCGGGTCTGACACGAAATCGCGATAAGCAAAAAACATCAGTTCGATCAGGGCCACCACGTCCTGATCGGTCGGCGCACTTGCGTCAGCCTGATGCGACACTTGCTGGGGAGAAATTACGTCAGCCATGTTGACATATTTAACCCGTCACGATAGCCTTGACCAGACCAAAATGAGAGGAAGGGCGAGGCGCTTCCTTCACCGCAGGAGAGCAATTCGTCATGGCCACCATTCCCTTCGACCAGCGCGACGGCTGGATCTGGTTCAACGGTGAAATCGTACCCTGGAAGGAGGCTCGTGTTCACGTGCTGACTCATGGGCTGCATTATGGATCAAGCGTGTTCGAGGGCGAGCGGGCCTATGGCGGCGTAATCTTCAAGTCGACAGAACACTCCATCCGGTTTCACAAGTCTGCCGAGATCATGGATTTCACGATCCCCTATTCCGTCGAGGAGCTGAACGCTGCCAAGGACAAGGTGGTGGCGCTGAACGGTGGCGGCGACCAGTATGTGCGCCCGGTGGCCTGGCGCGGCTCGGAAATGATGGCCGTCTCCGCGCAGCACAACAAGATCCACGTGGCAATCGCAACCTGGGCCTGGCCTTCGATGTTTGATCCCGAGACCAAGATGAAAGGCATCAAGCTCGACATCGCCGATTACCGGCGGCCGGACCCGCAATGCGCGCCGGTTCACGCCAAGGCGGCAGGTCTCTACATGATTTGCACGATTTCAAAGCACAAGGCCGAGAAGAAGGGCTACGCCGATGCCATGATGCTGGACTGGCAGGGCCGTGTGGCAGAATGCACCGGAGCAAATATCTTCTTCACCCGCGATGGAGCCATCCACACTCCGATTGCCGACTGCTTCCTGAACGGCATCACCCGCCAGACCGTAATCGAACTGGCCCGCCAACAGGGGCTCGAGATCATCGAGCGGCGAATCATGCCTGACGAGCTGACCAGCTTCAATGAGTGTTTCATTGTCGGCTCCGCCGCCGAAGTCACGCCCGTGGCAGAGATTGGCCCCTACCGCTTCACGCCCGGCAACATCAGCCGGACCATGATGGATTCCTACAGCAATGCCGTCAGGCCATCTTCTCGTGCAGCATGATCGAGGCGGAGCATCGGTGCAGTAGGCGCGGGTTCACAACTTCTCCGTTTGACGCTCTGACAATGACTGCCTAGACTGAATTCTCTTTCAGGAGGACCGAATGACAATCAAGATGTTTGCTGTCGCGGCGGCTGCTGCGCTGCTTCTGGCAGGACTGCCACAGGTGGTTCAGGCCAAGTCCATTGGCCCGACTGGCGCAGCCATCGTCGGCGGCGTGGCTGGCCTTGCCATAGGTGCAGCGATTGCCGATGCCAACCGCCCGAAGAAGAAGATCTACTACGAGGGATATGCTCCTCCCTACAGGCCGGGCAACTATGATCCCTACTTCAACCAGGCATTCAGCCCTGCCACGGGCATCGTCTGCTATCCCGCACAGCGCCTCTGCTACAACAACGGCGGCAGCGTTTCGGGCAACTGGACACGCAAGGTTTATGGCTATTGATCGGGAGCGCCCCATGACGACTTCAACCCTGTTCCGCCGCGCCACCGGTGCGGTCTTCGCCGCCTCGCTGGCCATGATCACCGCACCAGCGCATGCCGACGACATGCGCATCGACGACGCCTGGAAGGCGGCACTCTCGGAAACCGACGGGATCCTAGATGACCAGCAGATGGCGATCGTCAACGTGATCGCCTACAGCTCGGCTGCCGCTCTCCTGTGCGATGGCATTGACATTGACGCCGACAAGGTGGCCACAGCAACGACGGCAGTTCTGGCCGATACGCCGCCCGACCTCACGGATGACGAGCAGCTGGCCCGCTTCACGGCGATCACCCTGATGATGGGAACGGCCAAGGGCATCATCCTGGCCGAGGGAGCCCTGCACAAGGACAAGTTCTGCGCTGCGGCAGTTGCCGAAAAGGCTGACGCCAAGACCGCCACGTTCTGGAAATAGCGTTGCATTCCATCTTGCGGGCGGTCAGGCTGCCTGGATGACATCGCTGTGCGACTACCTGATCATTGGTGGCGGCTCTGCCGGCGCCATCGTTGCGCGCCGGCTTTCTGAACGGACCGCCGGCCGCATCATTGTGATCGAGGCAGGAAAGCCAGACGAAGGCGACCCCGCTGCCACAGACCTGAGACGGCTCGACGAGCAGACGCCTGACTATGACTGGGGTTTCCGCGCAGCACCGCTTGCTGGCGCGCCGCCTCTGCTCAAATATGCCCGCGCAAAGCTGCTGGGCGGATGCGCCAATCACAATGATTGCGCCTTCATTCGCCCACCGCCCAGCGACTTCGACGAGTGGGAGCGGCTGGGGGCCAACGGCTGGAATGCTGCCGCCATGGCGCCCTATTGGCAGAAGGTGGCAGATCGGCTCGTCATCGAAACAGCGCCCTGCCATCCAGCCAGCCGCTGCTTCATCGAAGCCGGCCGTGAACTCGGGCTCCGGGATGTTGATTTTTCAAAGGAGGTCAAGGCGGGTGTCGGCCTTTTTCCACTCAATGCAAGCGGCACCCTGCGACAGTCATCGTCTGTTGCCTATCTCCATCCCCTGAGTTCGTTGCCGCATCATCTGGAGGTTTGGACAGAGTGTCTTGCCTTGCGGCTTCTGCTCGACGACGGCCGGGCCACGGGCGCCGAAACCACGCGCGGGCCTGTACTGGCCAGGAAGGCGGTGATCCTGGCCTGCGGCGCCATTCAGACGCCGCAACTGATGATGGTGTCGGGGCTCGGGCCTGGCAGCGAGTTGCGCGCGCAGGGCATCACGGTTCTCGCCGACCTTCCGCATGTCGGGCGCCACC
>NZ_JBIIDX010000078.1:0-15861 GCF_044238155.1 Aestuariivirga sp.
CCTGCGTGCGCTTTTCCGGGCGGCCCGCCTACCGGATCGACGGGCAGTGGATCACCTGGGCCGACTGCGCCCGGCGCGTGGGACTCCTCGCAGCACGGATCATCAAGGACATTCGGCGGCCCGACAGGGAGGACGGCGTGCCGGTCGTGGCCGCGCTGCTGCACAACTCACCCCTGCTGCTGGAACTGTTCTACGCCGCTACCCTGGGTGGTTTTGCGCTGCTTCCGTTGAACCACCGGCTCTCGGCCGGCGAGATCGACGAGGTCCTTGAAACGGCCGCGGCCGAACTGCTGGTGACCTCGACCAGCCTCCTGCCGAAATGCGAAACGCTGGCGTGGTGTCGCGCCAACATTGGAAGGACGCTGTGCGACGCCACCGAAACGCCTCGGTCCAGCATCGGGGCGCGCTGGCTTGAACAGTTGCCGGCGGATGCCCTGGCAGACGGTTCGCCGCGTACCCCAGTTTCGCCTTTGCCCGTCGAAGTCTTCGCCACCTCAGGCTCGACGGGCAAGGTCAAGATCGTTCCGCACACGGATGAAGCCGTTCTGGTGCATGCCCGCGCCACGATGGCCGCCCTCGGGCTCACCGCGGAGGAAAGCCATTGCTGGGCGCATGCAGGGCCGATGTTCCACGTCGGGGACGTGGCTTTCGTGTGGATCGGCCTGCTGATCGGCGCGCGGCATGTGTTCATCGAAAACCAGTTGCAGTTGGATCTCACTGCACGGACCCTCGCGTCCGAAGGCGTGACCATTACGAAGCTGGCCCCCTCCATGCTCGCGCTGCTGACGCAATCGCATGCGCTGGAGGGTATGCGCTTTCCGTCCCTGAAATGGCTTCTCACCGGCGGCGCGCGGCTGGATCCCGGCCTTGCCGCGCAGGCTGCAGCACGGCTAGGCTGCGAGGTGCTGCAGGGCTATGGCATGACCGAAGCGACCTGTCACATCGCCTTCGGGAGGGAAACAGGCGAAGCAGGCGATGCGGGCCTTGGGATACTGCCGGGGCTTGAGGTCCGGATCGTCTCGGAGTCCGGTGACAGTCTGCCCACAGGCGAAATCGGCGAAATCGCGCTGCGCGGGCCGACGGTGATGCGCGGCTATCGCCGGGCCGGTATGCGTGAACCGGACCGCAGCGCCTTCATGCCCGACGGCTTCCTGAGAACCGAAGACCTTGGTTACATCACAGCCAGCGGGCGACTGCATGTGACAGGCCGCGTGAAGGACATGATCAATGTCGGAGGTGAAAACGTATTCGCCGCCGAGGTGGAGCAGGTCGCCGGGCAATTGCCGGGGATCGGCGCTTGCAGTGCCTTCGCACTTCCCGATGCTCTTCTGGGCGAGGTGGTGGGTCTCGCGATCGAGGGTGATGGCCATGGGCTGAGCGAGTCTGAAGTTCGCGATCACTGTCGCGCCAGACTGGCATCGTACAAGGTACCCAAGACGGTCGTCTTCCTGGCCGAACTGCCAAGGACCGCCACGGGCAAGATTCGAAAGAGTGCGCTGGCCGAACTCGTTCAGACACCCGTCCCGGGAACCGGCATGAACCAGGGTGAGGCGGCGGATGGCGCGCTGATTGATTTCCTCATCGCGCGGATACAGCAACATCTTGGCCCGAACAGGGCGCGCATCATCGGCGTCGACACCAATATCCTCGCATTGGGTATCGACTCGCTCAACGTGATCGACCTGCTCCTCGAACTCGAAAAGCGATACGGGCTCGTGCTGTCGCCCACGCTGCTCTACGACTATCCGACGGTCGGCGGCCTTGCCGGGTATCTCAACAGCCTCCGCACATCGGGGATGCCCTTGCCTTCCGTGACGGAGTCAAGTGAACTACCGGCTGCGTCTTTCGGTGCCGTGGATGGCAAGCTTCGCGCCGGGAGCCTTGTATCCTGGGTGCTCCAGGGCCTGGGGCTGTTGGTCAGGCCCAGCCTGGTGGCCGCTGCGTCGATCCCCGTGCTGGTTCTCGCCATTCTATTTGCGCAGCATGCCGGGCCGCTGCTGACGCTTGCCTTGAGCCCGCTTTGGGTGGCGGCGCACCTGGGGCTGGTGGTTTTGCTGACGGCCCTTGCGGTACGGCTTCTCGACCCTCGGGACGCCAGCTTTCCGCTGTGGAGTGCGCGCTATTGCGGCTGGCTGGCGGCCCAGAACCTGCTGCGCGGGCAGGAGGACGTTCTGGGCCTGCTGCGCGGTACCGCTGCATTGCCCGTCTACTATTGGCTGATGGGCGCGCGCATCGGCGCGCGCGTTCGGATCGAGACGCTTGGTCTCACCGATCCCCGCTTTATCACCCTTGGTGACGGCGTCTTCATCGGCCGCGAGGCTGTGCTCCAGCCCGCCCGGATCACCGCCGCGGGCGTGACCCGCGAACCGTTGCAAATCGGCGACGGTGCGGCCATCGGGCCGGGCGCCCAGTTGGTGGGCGAGACGGTGCTGGCAAAAGGCGGATCAGTCGGCACGCTCGGCACCGAGGCCACGACGCAGGCAAGCGACGTCCAGGCCGACCGGCAAGGCTCGGGCCTTCTGGGCTATCTGTGCGCCGCCTATGTCTACGGCCTGTCCGTCGCCGCCGCGCTGATGTTGATGTGTGGCATGGCGGATCGCCCGGTCGCGCAACTGCCCGGCAGACTGGCAGACGTGGTCCTCGAGGGTTCGCCGCTCCACTGGCGCGAGCTGCTGAGCGTCGCGCTGACGCTGCAGATCGTATTGCCGTTGATCAGCTTTCTTGCAGTGGCCTTGCTCGTTCGCCCCCTATGTGACGGGCTGGGGCGCGCCGGCCGGTCGCACCTCGCCGCCGCGCTGTACCGGAGCGCCATCGAGGTGCCGTTCTTTGCCGTCTGGCAGCGGATGACGGTGATGAGCCCGCTGTCTGCGCTAAATCTCAGGGCGCTCGGTGCGACGGTGGGAAAGAACACCATGCTGGCCGGTCCCTATGTTGAGGATCCGCGCCATCTGCGCGTTGGCGACGGCGCCATCATTGCAGGCAACGTGACCGTGCTGAACGGCAGAGGTGAACCTTCGGCGGCAGCGGCCGTAGAGGTTGGACGGCAGAGCATTGTCGCCAACTCCTGCATCCTGAGCAATGGTGCCGTGATCTCGGAGCGCACGCTGCTCGGCGATCTGAGTGCTCTGTCCGGCGCCGTTCGGTTGCCGGAGGGCAGCGTGGCCGTCGGCCCCTCCGCGAGGGTCGTTGGCCGCAGCCGCTTTCATGTCTCTGAGTTGAAGGACAGGGACCGGGTCATCGCCACGAGCCTGCTGATCCCCGCGCAGCTGCTGGCCGCCGCGCTGATCTCGGTGCTGGGGATCGCCATCGTCGCAGCTCTGTTGCAGACGAAACTTCTGCCCGGCATGTGGAACGCCGCGTGGGCTCTTCCCGTGGCGCTGCTGGCGCGGCGGCTGGTGCGGGTGGTGGCGCTGGCCGGGTTCAAGTGGCTGGCACTCGGGCGCGTGGCCGCGGGAGAGCATCCTCTGATGGGTGGCCTCCATGCACGTTGGGTGTTCATGGAGGCGCTGATCACGGACGCCGAGCGTGCGATCCTCGTGAATCTTCGCGGGACGTTCTACCTCTCCGCACTCTGGCGCCTGCTGGGTGCGAAGGTCGGCCGCGGCGCATGCATCATGGGTTCTTCGCTGGGTTGCGAGTTCGACCTCAAGTCCATCGGTCGCGCGACCGTGCTGCAACCCAATGCAATGGTCTTTGCCCACTCCGTCGAGCACCATGCGCTCAGCTTCCGCCCGACCCACGTCGGCGACAATGTGAATGTCGGCCCCAACACGATCGTGGAGGCCGGTGCGGTGGTGGCAGACGGCTCGCGGCTGCGGGCCAATATGGCCATCCACGCGCGGCCGGCGGCGGCGAACGCGGAATCGGCTGCAAGGCCCGACCTTTTGGGTGGTGACCCGCTGGCCTTGGAGCAGGAGGCGAGACAAAGCCTTCCGCCGGCGATCTTCTCCTATTTCGCCAACGGCTCCGAAACTGGCCGGGCGCTGCGCCGAAACCTCGAGGTGTTCCGTTCCATTGCCATCTGTCCGCGGCGCCTTCGCGACGTCTCAGCAGTCAGCCTCGAGACGAGGCTGTTCGGCAAGGACCTTTCTTCGCCCATCCTGATCGCACCATCTGCGATGCACCGCCTGCTGCATTTCGAGGGTGAAATGGCGGTTGCGCGCGCCGCGGCGCGGCGCAATGGCGGCATGGTTCTGTCGATGCTCTCGACAACATCGCTGGAACAGGTGGCAAAACCTTTTTCAGAGGCCCAAGGGCTTTCCCTGTTCCAGCTCTATATGCTGAAGGACCGTGGCCTCACCGACGCACTTGTCCAAAGAGCTGAGGCCGCGGGTTTTGGTGGGCTGGTGGTGACGGTTGACTCGCCGGCTTCTGGACGAATCGATATCGATCCGCGCGAATGGATGCGCTTCAGCGCTGCACTCGAACTGGCTCACCTCCCGGCAACTGCCGACACAAGCGTGCCGCCACTGGTCAGATTCGAGGCGATGAAGGATCCTGCGCTGACCTTTGCCGACCTCGTCGCACTGAAGGCTCGCACCAGGATGCCAATCTGTCTGAAGGGCATCCTGTCGCCGGCTGATGCGGTACTGGCGGCCTCGCTCGGATTCGAGACGCTCATCCTGTCGAATCATGGTGGGCGACGCCTTGATGACGAGGTTTCAGCCATCGAGATGATAAGTCAGGTACGGCTCGCCCTTGACCGCGCGGGACATGACATCCGGCTCCTCGCCGATGGCGGCATCCGCCATGGTGCTGATGCCTTCAAGGCCATCGCGCTCGGAGCGGATGGCGTGCTAGTAGGTCGTGCACCCTTGTGGGGTCTAGCGGCTGGTGGCGAGGCAGGGGTGGCCCGCGTCCTCCAGCGCCTTGACGATGAACTCGTCCTGACGATGAAGCTGGCCGGCTGCAGTTCGCTTGCCGAACTCACGCCCGACTTGCTACAGCGTGACAGCCTGGGCCGTGCAACTGCACTTCCTTAGCAAAGAGGGGTCTGATGCAACCCTTGGCCCGCTACGGGCTTCACGAAGGATCTGATCGCCATGCAGTTCCACACGGAAAGTAATGACAGGATTGTGGTGGTGTCGTTGACAGGTCGCCTTGATTTCGGCACGTCGCCTGCCCTACTGAACGTGCTGGAGAAGGCGGTTGCAGACCTCAGGGGCCGGCCTCTGGTTGTTGATTGTGAGGGCCTCGAATATGTCTCCAGTACGGGACTGCGCAGCTTCCTGATCAGCGCCCGCTCCGCGTGGGCGGTTGGAAGCAAGTTCCTTATCTGTGGCTTGCGGAAGATGGTGGCAGAGGTATTTGAAGTCAGTGGGTTCTCGAAGCTACTTCTTGTGTTCCCAGACCGGGTTGCAGCGGAAGCTGCGGTGGGAGCATGAAGCAGGGTGACGCCTCACACCAATATCAGCTAAAACCATAAAATCGGTCACGCCGACGAGTGCGTATCCTTTTCCCGTTGGGTATGCCAGTATTCCATACCCTCCGATGTTGCAGCCTAAACACGGGAGTGATGGTTATGGGATCATCTCCTCACGATGGAACAGAAGGCTGAAACGCTCCAGTTGGCTAGTATTCCTTCCCGAAGCAGAGCAGCCATCACTGTACTTCAAGTCTCACATGGAGTGAGGGAACCTAAACAAATGTTTGTTCCCGCCACTCCAGCGAAAACGGCTGCATCGCCCTCGCCATCGTAAGCCCCTCTGGCTGCCGCCCAGCCAGTATCGCCTTCACGATCTCAGGTGCCAGAAGCGTCAGGCGCAGAACTCGGCTGACTTAGGAGGGGTCGATGTATTCGGTATCGGTGATTTCCTCGACGGATGATGTCGAAGACCCGATTGTCGAAAGCCTTCACCATCCTCTTCGCCTAGACTGGGCCAATCCCCCGTATCCTGCCGGCGGCGAGATACTTCTCGATGCCCTCTGCCGTGGTGGGCAGCGTGGTCTTGAGGAACCGCGCCTTGAACTGCAATCACGGCGCCCGCGAGCCTTGATGCGCAGGACGCAGAAGCCGTTCTCGGCATTATAAACGGCGACGCGCTCCACAATGCCCGGCAGCACATTCTGGGGCGCCTGCTGGAACTGTGCGGCGGCGCTGCGGTTCATCGTTTCCGCGTCCGCCAGTCCTATAACATGTCGAAGGAGCCGGCCCACATGCTGCGACGGGCGAGGCGGACTTCATCCTCCCGGCCCATCCATAAGGACCGTCTCTTCTGCCTTGGGTGCCGGCAAAGCCATTTGAAACACACGCCCTGTGATTGTGGGGACCACGACGAGGGCGCTGGTTCATCGTGATGCCATCTTGCGCTACCGGTGGAACGAGATACCATAGAGTCTCATGGAGACGACGAACGAATTGCAAGCCTTGGTTACCTCGACTGTTCTTGAGGAGTGGGCGGCTCTTGAGCCTGAGATCGCGCAGTTGTTCCGGGCACAATGGGAAGATCCGGAATTGCCGGCCA
Organism: Aestuariivirga sp.; assembly: GCF_044238155.1. GTDB lineage: Bacteria > Pseudomonadota > Alphaproteobacteria > Rhizobiales > Aestuariivirgaceae > Aestuariivirga. The sequence goes on from NZ_JBIIDX010000078.1 coordinate 6,465, forward strand.
TGGAGTACCGCTCGGCTGTCCGGCTTGCGGATTGGCTGGCTGGTCATGGCTTTACGGTGGAGAGGCAAGCGGGTGGGCTTCCGACCGCATTTGTTGCCCGCTGCGGAAGCGGCAGCGGTCCTGTTCTGGCTCTCCTCGCCGAATTCGACGCATTGCCCGGCCTCGACAACGATGCCTTGCCTTTCCGCCGTCCCCTCGGCAAGCCCGCGGGCCACGGATGCGGGCATAATCACATCGGTCCGGCCAACGCTGGTGCGGCGATTGCCGCAGCCAAGGCCAGCCGCAGACTGGGCCTGGCCGGCGAAATCCGCGTGATCGGATGTCCAGCGGAGGAAATCCTGTGGGGCAAGATCGCTCTCCTGCGTGCGGGCATCTTCTCCGATATAAACGCAATCCTCACCTCTCACGGCGACTACCAGACCGGTGCGCTGTCGCGGCCATGCCAGTCAGTCGTATCGGGCGAATTCGTGTTCACCGGCGAGTCTGGCCATGGCGGCCAAGCAGGGCAACGGAACGTTCTGCTCGTCGCGGAGGAGATGGTCGAAGCTGTGTCACGCCTGTTCGATGAGCGCTATCCCGAACTCCTGCTGCGTCACGTCCTCCGGCAGGCGGGAGTGATGCCGTCGATTACGCCATCCGAGACGCGGGTGTGGTTCTCGGCAAGGGGTTTCGATTACGGCAAGGTCAGATCCTCTTATGACGATATCGTCCTGATGTCTCAGAATCTTGCGCGTGAGGGCGGCGTCGCTTGCAGGCATCAGTTCATCTCTGAATCTCGCGGGTATCTGCCGAACGATACGATCGGACGGGTTCTTCATGCCGCCTACTCGCGGGTCGGTCCTCCGAAGTGGTCATCCGAAGATCTGTCATTCATGGAAGAGCTGAGCTGGATCTGTTCTCCTGATGAGCAGATGGAGCTCGACCGGGATGTTCATTACTTCGGCTCCGGTGCGGATTACTACGGGCAGGATGACGGTGAAGTGAGCTGGCGCGTTCCTCTCGGTCGGGTAAACTGGGCCTATCCGAAGCAGGTACCGATCCACCACTGGGCATGGACTGCACTGTCGGGCCACAAGGCTGGTCATGCAGGGCCACTGAGCGCGTCACAGGCACTTGCCTTGGCCACTGTGACCATGCTGGCGTCGCCTGACATCGTTCATGGCGCAAGGAACGAACTGATCTCCCGCTCTCAGGGCCATCCGCTGACGGAGCCGCAGATTGGTGCGATGGAAACCTTGACCAGCAATCCGGCGGCTTTCTGGGCTGGGACGTGGATCGAGTGAAGCCGGCTTTCTGGAGCTCTATGGATACGGTGGCTTTGCCGGCGCTGGCGGATGCCACGTCGGTTCCCGATCAGTTGGGGAATTCTGATGGCAAGCGGGGAGGAATAGCTGATGAATGAAGTCAGGAATCAACGCTCACATCTGCTTCTTCATGCTGCCCTCCTGCTGCTCGCGGCGGTGATCTACGGAGCGGTCTTTCCCGTCAACCGGTTTGCGGCAGAAGCTGGCTGGCAGCCATTGTCCTTTGCGTTCCAGCAGGCGCTGCTCGCCGGTCTTGTGCTGGCCATCGCTGGAGCGCTCGGAGGGATCAGGCCAGCCCTCAGCAGGAAGCACCTCGGTGCATATGTGGCAATTGGCGGCCTGGTGGTGGGGCTTCCCATGGGCCTGCTCGTCGCGGCAGCGAACCACCTCGATGCCTCGGTGGTAACGCTCGTTCTCTGTCTGTCACCGATCTTCACCTTGCTCATCGGTGCGATGCTTGGAATCGAAACCGTGAGCCGCAACATGCTTATTGGCATGCTCTTGGGGATCATCGGGATCGCCGTGATCGTCGTCCCACAATCCGCGGTGCTCCGACAGGGAACCTGGGGCTGGTTTCTTCTGTCGCTGGGGGCACCGGTCATGTTTGCGACCGCGAACAATCTCGCCAAGTACTTGCGTCCTCCCGCCACCCACTCGCTTGCCATGGCATCGGGTACCCTTTTCGGTGCTGCGCTTGTGTCGCTCATTGTTCTTCTGCTGTCTGGGGAGAGAATGATCCTTCCGCCGTCCAATCCAGCCCAACTCTGGCCGCTGGCCGCCGCCGTGACGATAAATGCCGCATTCTACGTGCTGTTCTTCGAGACGATCCGAATCATGGGACCCGCGCGCTTCTCGTTCTTCAATTACCTTGCTGTCGCGGCGGGTGTTCTCTGGAGCATGGCCGTGTTCCGCGAACAGCCAGCAAACCTCTATTGGCTTGCAATCCTCATCATGTTCGGTGGGATGTACCTCGCGCTGACAAAGAGAACGCAGTAGGCAAGTCCACCTGTTCCATAGAATAGGAAGTTGTCGGCAGCGTAGCCTATACGCCGGCGAAGGGTTGCGAACCAGTCAGCCCCGAAGGAGGTGCGCGCAGTACCATAGAATTCTTCTTCACCGGCCCCAGGGTCTGCGGAGCGTAACAACCTGATCATCAGGGCTGCAGGTACGCCCGTATCAGTGCTGCGTCACAAAGACCTGACGTTGGCCGTGTAGCGCCCCAACCCCATGGAATTCAAGCGGATAGCGGCCGCACCGGGCCTGAGGGACCCGATGCGGACACGGAAGAATCTTCGGAGAAGAGGGGTCAGCTGCCAAAATGGGTGGCAACCGCGTTGGCGGCGGCGTCGACAGCATCTTCACGGTCATAGAAGGAGAACTGGTCTATGCCGTTCAGCCAGGTCATCACGGCCTCTCCCTTGTACGCCATGAGAAACGCACGAACGCCGTCGGGAATGGCGGCCGCCTCCGAATGGACGATGGCCAGAGGTTTGTCGAGAGTGGGGGCATGATTGGCTGGGAAATAGGTCAACCAACTCTCCCAGCTGAGATTGTTCCATTTGTTGTCATAGGCGGGGATGGCGCCACGCGTCTGTTCATAATAGTAACCACCGATCGGCATCAAAACGCCTTCCGCGCCTGCGGGGCCGGCTGCCGGAATGACCACGCCGCCCGGCTGCTCTGCCGCAGCCGACGAGAGCCCGCGCAGCATTTCAACGCCGCTGGTGCCGCCATAGACCGCTTCGACGATCGACTGGTTCTGTAGCCAAGGCGCAACAAGGCCGACGCGCTGAACCAGGGGATTGCCCGATACCGCATCGACCATGTAACCGGCCGAGGCGCAAATGCCGAGGCCGTTGATCCGCCCGGCGTCCACCTCCGGCGCCTGTGCCACGGCTGCGAAGGCAGATTTCAGGTCGCTGATCTTGGCCTGCGGGTCTTCCTTGAACCGGATGTTGCCGGGAAGATCACCGGATTTTCCCCAGCCGCGGAAGTCGAAGGTAAAGGCTGCAAAACCGCGTTCGACCATTTCTTCTGCGTATTCACGTGGCATCTGCTCCTCGACGCTGGTCCATGCTCCGGTCACAACGACGATGGGCAGCTTGGTTCCCGCCTGGAAGTCCGAAGGAAGGTAGAGCGTTCCCGAGAGGGTCGCACCCTCATTCTCAAAGGTGATTGTCCTGGTCTTCGTCTCAGCCATGGCGGCCGCTGAGAGCAGCAATGTGGTGGCCGAGAAGGCGATGGCAGAAAGGGCAGGCCTCTTCATGTCTCGTCTCCAGTTTTGGGGCATGCGCCCGGTTGCACCTGTACGAGCGTGACGGGTCTGGTTCCCTCAGACAGCCTCAAATCCTGCTTTTCTCTGGGCGAATCCTGCGGAAATGGCTTCAGCTGTTCCGGAAAGCGGCGGGTGTCATCCCGAACTGACGCCTGAAATGCTGCCCAAAGCGGCTGACGTCTTCGTAGCCCACCCGGTGGGCGATTTCGGCGATGCTCAGTTTCGTTGATTTCAGCAGCGCCTGGGCGGTCTCCAGCCGGGTTCTTATCACATATTGCAAGGGCGATACGCCGGTCACCGCCTTGAATGATCTTGCGAAGTGGAAGGTGCTCATTCCCGCCTCCGCAGCAAGGCCCTCCAGCGACAAGTCCTCCCCGAGACGCGCGTGCACATGCTCAACCGCCCGCCGCAACCGGATGTCGTCAAGCGGTGTCTGCCCCGTGGTCGGCGGGTCGAGTGTTGCCACCAATTGCACGGCCAACGCTCTCGACATGGTCTCGCGATACATCCTGCCGCCGGCGCTGAAGTTCTCCGCAGACAGGACCAGCTGCACAAGAAGCGGATCAAGTGCTCCCACCCTGCGGAATACACGCCCTTTCGCTGCGCCCGCATCACGGAGCAGCGTATCGTCGATGGCAACCGTTACAAGGGTAAGTTGTTCATCGTATTCGCATATTCCCTCTGTACCCGCTGAAAACACCCAGCCCTGCTTTTGGGACAGGGGAATGAACTCTCGGCGGTCACCCTCAACTGCGAGCCGATGGGATGGCTGATCCGTCAGGAAAATCCCGATTGTCAGCCTTTCGAGACGAAAGGCACCTCCTCCGGCGGGCAGTATCTGAGTGCTGACAGACAGCTCGGTCATTGAATTTACATGGGGGTAGTTGCGGGAGTGTCAATAGCCGCGCGCAGACCGCATGATGATCGATGCGTTTGAGCCAGCACTCGAGGTCCTTCCGTCCGGTCTTGAAGGAGCAGCGTTGGCAGCCCGACGGGGAGCTGACTTCACAGCGACCCTCCTGCGCACTCGCGTGGGCAGGGCAAGCGACGTCTCGGAGGCCAACTTGAGCGGTCATGATGACCGAGGTGCGGAGGCTGTCGCTGTTTGTTCGAAGAACTTGTGAGGACCATCAGCCAACTTGATAGATCCTGCGGCACCGTATTGCCGGGGAGGCTTTACCTGGATCCGAGCTCGGGCTTCGAACTCAACTGAAACTTGGTGTGAATGAAATCAGTTACTTGCAAGGAGAGAAGGTTAGATTTCAGACCGTCTCCCTCTCCGCCAGTTTCTCATTGCAAACTTTCCCAAGCCCCAGATAGGCGTCAAAAGTGCTGTTGGTTTCGGTGGGGCTTGCAAGCGCCATACGAACCGCTCAGACTGCATGCCGGTCAAAAATCAGCCGCAGTAGGCCCACAGTCGCGTTCTCGCCCGGGCTCGGCAGGAATGGGCTCGTATGGAAGGCTGACGTCATTTCAGCGTAACAGAAATCCCGCCAAGACGTATCGTTCGAAATGTTCGTCTTGCCCTCAGCTTTGCTGAAGTTTCGGGTGGACGTGATCCTGCTTGGCCATGCTAGCGCGTTCTTTGGCATCTCTCTTCCAGCTACGTGCCGACGGCGATGGAAAGGCTCAGGCTCATGAACAAACTCAGTGTTGACATGGGCGCGCGGGGGGTACTTCGGCGCTAGTACACCAGCCGCGCCTCTCGATGATGCGGAACGGTCGGTTTTCATAGGTAGAACTAAGTTCCGGAAGCCGCTTCTGGCTGTGCCATAGCAGTTGCCATTGCGGCAGCAGCATGACATGACCAATCCCGAACAGAACCGGGCCGAGCGTCATCTGCGGCTCATTGGCTAGTATCGGCTCTCAGGACCACATGATTCGCATCGACAACGTCAGCAAGCAGAACGGCAACCAGCTTCTGTTCGTGGAAGCCTCCGCCGCGCTGCATCGGGGTGAGAAGGTTGGTCTCGTGGGCCCCAACGGCGCCGGCAAGACCACCTTGTTCCGCATGATCACCGGGCAGGAGGAACCTGACGAAGGCCAGGTTTCGATCGATCGCGGCATATCCATTGGCTATTTCAGCCAGGACGTGGGTGAGATGGCGGGACGCAGTGCCGTCGCCGAAGTGATGGACGGTGTGGGCCCCGTGAGCGCCATCGCGGCGGAACTGAGGTACCTCGAGTCCGCCCTCGCAGATCCGGCACGCTCTGACGAGATGGAACAACTCATCGAGCGCTATGGCGAAGTGCAGGTACGGTTCCAGGAGCTTGATGGCTATGCTCTTGAAAGCCGGGTGCGTGAGGTTTTGGCGGGGTTGAGCTTCAGCCACGACATGATGGACGCTGATGTGGGTGCTCTGTCAGGTGGGTGGAAGATGCGCGTGGCGCTGGCCCGCATCCTGCTGATGCGGCCTGATGCCATGTTGCTCGACGAACCCAGCAACCATCTCGACCTTGAAAGCCTGATCTGGCTCGAAGGGTTTCTCAAGGCATATGATGGTATGCTGATAATGACCTCGCATGACCGTGAGTTCATGAATCGTATCGTCAACCGGATCGTGGAGATCGATGGCGGCGAGCTGAACAGCTACTCTGGAGATTACGAGTTTTACGAGCAGCAGCGCGCCCTGAACGCGCGCCAGCAGCAGGCAGCCTTTGACCGTCAGCAGTCGATGCTTGCCAAGGAGATCAAGTTCATCGAGCGCTTTAAGGCGCGCGCCTCCCATGCCGCACAGGTGCAGAGCCGCGTCAAGAAGCTGGAGAAGATCGACCGGGTGGAACCGCCGAAGCGCCGCCATACGGTCCTGTTCGAGTTTCCGCCGGCACCTCGTTCCGGCGAAGACGTTGTTTCGCTCAAGAACGTATATAAGCGCTATGGAAGCCGCAGTATTTACGAGGGGCTCGACTTCCAGGTGCGCCGGCGTGAGCGCTGGTGCGTGATGGGCGTCAACGGCGCCGGAAAATCCACGCTACTGAAGCTCGTCACCGGCACCACTGAGCCTGACAAGGGGCACGTCACTATGGGTGGCAGCGTCAAGATGGGTTACTTTGCCCAGCATGCCATGGAACTCCTGAATGGCGAGCACACGGTCTTTCAATCTCTCGAGTCTGCTTTTCCGCAGGCAGGCCAAGGCTCGCTGCGCGCGCTGGCTGGGTGCTTCGGATTTTCTGGTGACGACGTTGAGAAGAAGTGCCGGGTCCTGTCTGGAGGCGAGAAAGCCCGGCTGGTGATGGCGAGGCTGCTCTATGACCCGCCCAATTTCCTGGTACTCGACGAGCCGACCAACCATCTCGATCTGCTGACCAAGGAAATGCTGATCAAGGCTCTGGCAGACTATGAGGGCACCATGCTGTTCGTTTCGCATGACCGGCACTTTCTCGCCGCACTTTCAAACCGCGTGCTGGAACTCACCCCTGAGGGTATTCATCAGTATGGCGGTGGCTACACTGAATATGTGGCCAGTACCGGCCATGAGGCGCCAGGCCTGCATAGTTGATGCGGGCAAGTTGCGGCGCAATGCCGAGCCTCAGTCATGCTGCTTCCTGGTATCATCATTGCATTACAGAACGCATGCTGCTGCCACCCACACCCAGACCAGTGAATTTCGAGCGGTTTTTCATGGTAGAGATGATGATTGATGATCGCCTTGCTGCCAGCCAGAGGTTGGTCGACCAATGCTTATCGACACAACATGTTCTGTTGTGGGTCAAGGATGACTCCTGACCAGATGGTAATTCTCATGAGGTCCTGATGCGGGCAACAGCATATGGACCCAGTTCGATCTTCGACAGCTGCCTGATCTTTTCACCGGGGTCAAACAGGAAACCCGGATCTGTCGCCAGATCATGGAAACTGTGTTCCGTGAGCGCGTGGATATAGGCCGGCCCCGCCAAGTCAGTCAGCTGGATTGACCTTGACTGCGATGTAAGATTCGCAATCCATACTTCCATTCCGCCCGCCGTCTTGTAGGCGAGTGCGGCGATGCTCTCTGGTTCGCTTGATACCGCATGATGCTGGCGGTTTCCACTCGCGGCAGCCAGACCTGCCAACACATGATAAACCGGATAGACCGTATCTTTCTTGGTTCTATACCAGGGTACAGCGGTCCCAAATTCGCGGTGAATCACACCCTGCGATCCAGTCACCGACCCCAGCGCAAGGCTGGTCAAACCTGCCTTCGCAAAAGCCGCAACGAGGCCCAGGTTCCAAGCTGCTGCGAACAATCCCCGTTGCCGCGGATCATGATCGGACAGGCAGATGCGGGCATTGCTCGGGTTGCTTGCCGCCCCGACGCCATAGGGATTGGCACGGCAGGCGATTGCCGATGGTCCGAGGTGATAGGCCTGTTTCCCTATCATTTTGCGGACTGATGCGGCGATAGACGGAATCGACTGGAGCGTTTCCATCACCGAGACGTCATCTGCTGCATGAACAATTGGACACACCGTGTGCGTGACAAAGTCAAACAGATCCCGCGGTACAGGTTTGCGGTTCAGTTCGGTGAAGTAGGATAGCATGCCGCCTCCGACGGGCGTGCCCGGGAACAGTTTTCGAACGGCAGCGGCCATTTTCGAATAACTTGGCCCCCATGGCCGATCTGCGCCGGGCTGAAATGACTTCAGATCATGTGCATGAGTGATGACGATCGCATCGGGGACGTATCTGGCAGCAGCCAGCTCCGATGCAATCGCACTCACTTCCTTTTGTGCCGTAACCTTGGCTGGCAGGATCACTTCAAGAGTTGAGCGCGTACCGGTTCTGTCCCGCAAGTCACGGAAAGCTTTCGCCGCAAGGCGTTGCCCGCCCTTTCGGCCGTCAATCTGGCATATCAGATGGTCAACATTCAATTTGGTAATCAGGTGGGCCTTTTCTATTGCATGCGCAGCCTCGGCCATGGGCACGCCAACTCCAATAAGGGGCATGCGGCCACTTTGCTTGCCCAGCGTGACATGCACGCCGGGCTTCGAGTCCGGAGCCTTTCGTCTGCTGGATTTTCCAGAAATCGTGACAGTGATGGACTGTTTGAAGGGCTGGCCTTTGGTCAGCGTGTAGGGCCAGGGGTCCAGCAGTGAGCAGACATAGGTCTTGTACGAGGCATCCATCCAGTTGCGATGGTCCTCCATTTCGAACTTGTTTCCTTCCATAAGGACAGTTGCCGTGACACCAGGGGAGACAGTATGCGTCATGGCCCGAATATCAAAAACTGGCTGCCCAGGACTGATGAATTTGGGAAAGCGGCCTCTTCGCTTCTTCCCGTCCGTATGAAGAATTTCCATTGTTTCACCGACGACTCCAGCCAGCGGGTGAAGAACGACGAAGCCAGTGCGATTGGTCAGGAATTCGCTCAGGGGCGTTGCCGTCGATAAAAATGCAAGGCGACCGTCGGCCCCGCCTGCGATTTCCACCTCATAACCTATTGCCTGTTGCTGGTCATTGCAGATTGCGGAGTACCTGACGGCAAAGCGATCATGGCCTTGACGTATTGCTAAGCCCCTGATCGCTGGTGAATATGTACTCCAGTTCCGGTCGCGGACTAGGTATGAGATTCCACGCAGAACCTCGGCGCCATTATAGCGAATGTAGCGCAGAGCGCCATTATCGAAGAGGACGCTAAGTGGACCAGCCGTCAGGAGTCTGCGTTTCGGTTCAGGATCATTGGTGCCTGTCAACCGCGCCGCTCTTGTGAGCGCTGTTCTTGCCATTCGCATCTCCTCAGGGTCGTGTCACATTTTGTCTTGGCGATATTCAGATCAGCGCGGGGATGATGCTCATGTCAACTGCGTTCCTTCCACCAAAACGGCAGGCATGGGTTCAG